>DATNEO010000078.1:0-16759 GCA_035553035.1 Gaiellales bacterium
GAAGCGCTCGGGGTCGAGCGCCGCCACCACCGATGCCGCCGATCGCAGCGACACCTCGTGCTCGGAGCTGCGGCCGCCGCCCAGCACCGCCACCCTGATGCGCGGCCGCTCGCTCACGGACAGGGGGTGGTCGACGTCGAGTCGGCCACGAACACGGTCACGTCGGACTTGGGGTCGACCATGGAGCCGGCCGGCGGGTCGGTCCCGATCACGGTGCCGTCGGGGATGGTGGGATCGGACGCCAGGCAGTCCGAGCGCTGGGCATGCAGCCCAAGGTTCTGCAGCGTCTTCTGGGCGGTGTGGTAGTCGGTGTTGCTGACGTCGGGCACCTGCACCTGCGCGGGGCCGGACGAGACCTGAAGCGAGACGGTGCTGCCCTGCGGAGCCTGGCTGCCCGCAGCGGGCGACTGGCTGATCACCTGGCCGGCCGGCACCGTGTCGCTGGGCGTGTTCGTGCAGCTGCCCTGCAAGCTGGACGCGGCCAGCGCCTGTTTGGCGCCATCGCAGGTCATGCCGACCACGTTTGGCACCTTCACGTTGCCCGTCGACACGAACAGGGTGACGACCGTGTTCGGCGGGATCACTCCCGGCTTGGGGTCAGTGCGCACGACCTGGCCGACCGGCAGCTTGGACGTGATCGGAGTCTGAGTGGGAACCGGCAGGCCCAGGCTGACGATCGTCTGGGTCGCCTGGCTCGCCGATTTCCCGCGCAGGTTCGGCAGCGTCACGTTCTTGGGCCCCTTCGACACGATGATGGTCACCTTCGAGCCCTTGTCGGCCTCGGTGCCGTGCGTGGGATCGGTGTCGATCACCTGGCCCTTGGCCACCTTCTTGCTCGCCTTGTGTTCGACGGCGGTCGTGAACCCGGCCTGGACCAGCTGCGTCTGCGCCTGCTTCGTGGTGAATCCGCGCACGTCCGGCACCTTGACCTGGTCGCTGCCCTGCAGCTGCTGGTAGACGACGTAGCCCACCACGGCGCTGGCCAGCAGCAGCAGCGCCACCAGCAGCCAGGGAACGGCGCTGCGCTTGGCCTGCGGCGGTGGCGGTGGCGTTGCCGGCGGCTGGGCGCCCATCACGGTGGTCGCCTGTGCGGCTTCGTAGGCGCCGATCACCGCCGTTGCCTGCGCGGTGTCCTGTGAGACGGCCAGGCCCCGGCGGGTGCGCTCGAGCTCGTCGGCCATCTCCCTGGCCGAGTGGAAGCGCAGGGCAGGGTCCTTGGCCAGCGCCCGCATCACCACCTGCTCGAGGCCATGGGTGATCAGCCGGTTCTTGGTGCTGGGCGGCTGCGGTGCCTCGTTCACCTGCTTCATCGCGATCTCGACCGCCGAGGAGCCGGTGAACGGCACCTCACCGGTCAGCATCTCGTACAGCACCACGCCCATCGAGTAGATGTCGGACTGCGGCCCGACACTGTGGCCACGGGCCTGTTCCGGCGACAGGTACTGGGCCGTGCCCACGATCGAGCCGACCTCCGTCATCTCCACCTCGTTGGTGGCGCGGGCGATGCCGAAGTCGGTCACCTTCAGCAGGCCGTCGGGCGTCAGCATCATGTTGTGGGGCTTGATGTCGCGGTGGATCACGCCGCGGCGGTGCGCGAACTCGAGGGCCTGCAGGGCCTGTACGGCGTAGCCGACGGCCTCCGCCTCGGGCAACGGCGCGCGCTCGGTGATCTCCTCCTTGAGCGTCGGGCCCTCGATGTACTCCATCGCGATGTAGTAGGTGCCCTCGGCCTCGCCACGGTCGTAGATGGAGACGATGTTGGGATGGCTGAGGCCGGCCGCGGCCGTCGCCTCGCGGCGGAATCGCTCCACGAAGCCGGGATCGCGGGTGTAGCGGTCGGCCAGGATCTTGATCGCCACCCGGCGATGCAGGGACTCGTCCTGCGCCAGGTAGACGTCCGCCATGCCGCCGGCTCCGATCCGGCGTTCCAGCCGGTAGCGGCCGTCGAATAGCTCGCCGATGATGTTGTCTACGCCCAACTAGTTTGGCCCTGCCTTGTAGGTCGGCCCTACTTTGCCACGCCTTGGCCCAGGTACGCGGTGATCACGTTGGCGGCGATCGGCGCGGCGATGGTTCCGCCGAACTCCGGGGTGTGCTCGATCGTGACCGCGATCGCGATCTTGGGGTCGTCCGCGGGGGCGAATGCGATGAACCATGCGGTGTTGAGTCCTGACACTCCGGTCTCGGCGGTGCCGGTCTTGCCTGCAACCGACAGGTTTCCAACATTCGCGGCCTGACCGGTGCCCTCCTCCACGACCCGCCGCATCATGTCTCGCAGCTCGTTGGCCGTCTGCGGCGACATCACGCGCACGAGCTGCTCCGGATGCGTGGTGGAGACGGTGCCGCCGCCGGGCGCGACCACCCGGTCGACCAGGCTCGGCCGCATGCGCACGCCGTGGTTGGCGACGGTCGCCACCACCTCGGCCATCTGCATCGGCGTGACCCCCAGCCGCTCCTGCCCGATCGCCACCCTGCCGACGTCGATCGGCGCCCGTTGCGACAGCAGGCGGCCGTGGCTGTAGAGCCCGCTGGGCTCCATCTCGTCGGACGGGTAGTCGAGCGGCGGATCGCGGAAGAACCCGTAGTCCCGCATGGTTGCGTACAGTCGTTGCTGCCCGACGGCCTGTCCCACCTGTGCGAACACCGTGTTGTAGGAGAACGTGAGCGCGTCGGACAGGGACACCACCCCGGCGCTCTCGCCGCCGGCGTTGCAGAGCGGCACCGTCTGCACGGTGATGCAGGTGCCGTGCCCGTTGATCAGGGTGGTGGGCGTGAACTTGCCGCTCTCCAGCGCCGCCGTGGCCGTCACCACCTTGAACGTGGAGCCCGGTGCGTACAGGCCCTGCGTGCCGCGGTTGAGCAGGGGAGCGCCGCTGCTCGTCTTGTTCAGCTTGGCGAAGTTGCGGGCGACCGTGTTCGGGTTGTAGCCGGGCGTCGAGGCCATCGCCAGCACCCGTCCCGTGCTCGGCTCGATCGCAACGACGGCGCCGGAGTGGCCCCGCAGGCCCTGCATCGCCGCCCGCTGGGCCGGCACCGACAGGCTGGTGACCACGTTGTTGCCCGTCACCGTCTCGCCCTGCAGCTTGTCGCCGATCCGGCCCAGCACGGTCGAGAGGTCGGCGTTGGAGGCGGTCAGGTAGTCGTTCTGGGACAGCTCCAGCCCGGAGCGCCCGGAGCCGACCGTGTTGTACCCGATCGGGTGGCCGAACAACGGCCCCAGCGGATAGCGGCGCAGGAAGATGTTCAGTCCGTCCTTCGTGCGCTCGGTGTTGGTGGCCAGCACCGTGTGGCCGTTGGCGGCCAGGATCAGGCCGCGCTTGATCTGCAGCTGCCGGTAGACGAGGCGGGCGTTGTCCTGCCGGGCGGCCAGGCCGGACGCCGCCCAGATCTGCCAGTAGGCGGTGAACGAGATCAGCACCAGGCAGGCGCCCGCGCACAGCTTGAACAGGGTGCCGATGCGCGGATTCATCTCCGCACCCTCGCGGTGCGCGACGACACCATCAAAAGCAGCGCCAGCAGCATGAAGTTCGAGACCACGGAGCTGCCGCCGTAGCTGACGAACGGCAGCGTGATGCCGGTCAGCGGGATCAGGCGGGTGATGCCGCCCACGATCAGGAAGGCCTGCAGCACAACCGTGAACGTGAGCCCCGCCGCCAGCAGCTTCGAGAAGCTGTCATCGGCGACGCTCGCGATCTTGAAGCCGCGATAGGCGAACAGCAGGTAGATCAGCAGCATGCCGGCGGCCCCGGCCAGCCCGGTCTCGTTGGCCCAGACCGCGTAGATGCCGTCGGTCTGGGCGGCCGGGATCACCGAGCTGCCGTTGCTGAACACCTGGAAGCTGCGCCCCAGCCCGGAGCCGAAGATGCCGCCGTCGGCGATCGACTCGATCGACTGGATGATCTGGTAGCCGTTGGTGTGCGGGGTCTTCCAGGGGTCGAGCCACACCTGGAAGCGCTCCTGCACGTGCGGGGTGATGCGGTAGACCAGGAACGAACCGCCCACGAACAGCGCCAGCCCGGCCACCGTGTACAGCTGGCGGCCGGTGGCGACGTAGACCATCGCGAGGAAGATGCCGTACAGCAGCAGCGCCGTGCCCATGTCGTTCATCACCGCGACCACGCCCAGCGCCACGCCCGTCATCGCCAGCAACGGCCCCAGATGCCGCGCGGCCGGCAGCCCCACGCCCAGGATCCGGCGGTGCGCCATCGTCAGCAGCTCCCGCTTCTCGCGCAGGTAGCCGGCCAGGAAGACCACCAGCAGCAGCTTTGCGAACTCGCCCGGCTGCACCTGAATGCCGCCCACCCGCAGCCACAGCTTGGCGCCGTTGATGGTCGTGCCCACCAGCATCGTGATCACCAGCATCGCCACCGCCGCCACGCCCAGCGTGTACTTGTACGACTCCAGTTTGCGCTGGTCTCCGACCAGCAGGATCAGGGCCAGGAACCCGCCCAGGCCGACCACGATCCAGATCGACTGATCCCGGGCCAGCAGCGGATTCAGGCGATAGATCTCGGTCAGCCCCATCGCCGTCAGCAGTGCCGACAGCGGCAGCAGCCAGGGATCCGCGTCCGGCAGCCCCGCGCGCAGCCCCAGGTGCGCCACGAAGTAGAGCGCCAGGAAGAACGCGGCGTAGACCAGCGAGGTGCTGGTGATCTCCTGCTGGCGCGCCGTGTACACGCTCAGGAAGCCGACGCCCGTGAGGACGGCGACCGCGAGCAGGTTCCAGAGCTCGCGGAAGCGCGCGGACCTCATGGGCCAGAGCTGCCGGCGCTCTCGGCCACCGAGCGGGCGCTGGCCGCGGAGCGGATGGTGTGGTCGAACAGCTTCTTGCGGGTGGCCTGGTTGAGCGCCGCGTAGGCGATGTGCGTGTCCGACACCTCATGGTAGAGCTTGACGCCGCCGAACAGGTCGATGGGAAGGCCCTGGTAGACGGCGACGTGGCCGCTCGACTCGTCGGCGCCGACGAAGTGCGCCCAGCGCAGGAGGTAGATGCTGCCCGCGCCCAGGATCGCGATCACACCCAGCGTCGCCATGACCCGCAGCACGGTGCGCTTGCGGCTGCGGCCGCCGCTGTCTTCGACCGGTTCCAGGTCGGGGTCCTGGGTCAGCACCGTTCGCGGCTGCGCGGCCTCCTGCGTCTGGCTGGGACCGATCCGAAACAGCACCGTGGTGACGTTGTCCTCGCCGCCCTGTGCCAGGGCCGCCCGCACCAGGTCGCGCGCGATCTGCTCACAGCTCTTGTCCGCCGCCAGCAGCTTCGCGAACTCCTCCTCCGCCACCATGTCGGTGAGGCCGTCGCTGCAGAGCAGCACCACGTCGCCGTCCTGCGCATCCAGCCAGAAGGTGTCGACCTGCACGGTGGCCTCGGCACCGAGCACTCGCGTGACCACGTTTCGCTGTGGATGGCTGCTCGCCTCCCAGTCGGAGATCTGGCCGGTCGCAACCAGCTCGGCGACCACCGAGTGGTCCTCCGTGAGGCGTCGCAGGACGCCCTCTCGCAGCAGGTAGGCGCGGCTGTCGCCGACGTTGGCCAGCGCCACGCGGCCGTCGGTTTCGACCAGCGCGGCCGTGACGGTGGTGCCCATGCCGGAGGCGGCCGGGTCACTGGCGGCGCGCTCGTGGATGCGGGTGTTGGCGACGACGATGGCGTCGCGCAGGGCGCCGTCGCCGCGGCTGCGGATCAGGTCGATCTCGGCGAACGCCTGGGCGCACATGGCGGAGGCCACCTCTCCGGCGGCGGCGCCGCCCATGCCGTCGGCGATCATGAATAGGTCGCCCCGGATCAGGTAGGAGTCCTCGTTGTTGCGCCGCACGTGGCCGGTCTGGGTGAGGCCGGCCTCGTCGACGACGCCCAGCGCGGTCACGTCGGCGCCTCGTAGGTGAGCTGCGTCTGCCCGATCGTGACCACGTCGCCGGGACGCAGCGGCTGTGCGCCGCCCAGCCGCTGGCCGTTCACGAACGTCCCGTTCGTCGACTTGAGATCCTCGACGATGTCTGACTGGTCTCCGCGCAGGAACCGGGCATGGCGACCGGAAGCGTATCCGTCCGCGGGGATCGAGATGGCGTTGTGCGGGTCACGTCCCGCCACCAGCTCGGCCCGGATCTCGAGCCGGGTGCCGGGCGCGAGCTCGGGGCTGGCGGTCACCACCAGCACGCCGCTCGCCCGTACCGGTGCCGGGTCGGGCCGCACCGGGGTCAGGACCATGCTCTCCTGACCGACCGAGATGTCACGCGAGGCGACCCGCACCACTCGCCAGATGAAGAGGTAGAGCAGCACCACGAACGCGACCTGAAGGACGAGCAGTAGTTGCTCAACCAAGGCGCCGCTCGAACGTGATCCGGGTCGTGCCGACCGAGATCACGTCGCCGTTCATCAGCGCCGTCTCCTGGATGCGCTGGCCGTTCACCTCGGTGCCATTGGTCGACCCCAGGTCGACCAGCGAGTACCCGTCGCCGATCCGCCGCACCTCGGCATGGCGGCGTGACACGTTGGCATCGTCGACGCGGACATCGCAGTCGCTCGAGCGGCCGATGGTGACCACCCGCGAGCCGATCGTGACCGTGCCATCGGCCCATTCCAGCGTGGCGGTCTCCTGGCGCGGCTCCGGCTCGGCCGCGGCCGGGGGCTGCTGCTCGCCGACGTCGTCGCCGGGTGCGTAGATCATGGTGGCGCCCGCGGCCAGCGGCGGGCTCGCGATCGCGGCCGGCGGCAGGTCGGGAACGGGCGGTGCCGCAGGCGGCACGACCGGCGGCTGCGGGTCGCGTACAGGCGGCTCCGGCGTTGCCGGCTCGGGTGCGCGAGCCGCCTCGGCTGCGCTGGCCGGGCTCTGCGTGGAGACGGCGATCCCGAAGGTGCCGATGGTGAGGTCGTCGTCGGTCTCCAGCAGCACCAGCGGACGCGCCGCCAGCGAGTAGCCCTCGCGCCGGGCGTGCTCGACCAGGTATTCGACCAGCTCGTTTCGCATCTGCGTCTCGTAGGCCGCGAACTGCTCGCGATCGGCTGGGTTCAGGAAGACGGTGTACTCGTCCGGCACGTAGACGCGGTGGATCGAGATGGTCTTGTGGTCGTCCATCTCCTTGGCCAGCTTGCGTGCCAGCTCGACCGGCTGCACGGTCGAACGGAACGTGCGCGAGAACACGCCCTCGAAGAGGCCGCTGATCTTCTGCTCGATGTTGCGAAGGAGGCTCAGCCGTGCATTCCGGTTGCGGAGTACGTGGGCGACGGCCGTTACCGGCCCAGCCGGAAGTGGGGCGCAGCAACCGCCGAGGCGGCAGGCAGTATAGCCACGAGTGCCGCCGCTCCTACCGCAGGTGCGAGTGCCCCTGGATGGCTTGCCAGAGCCGCGGGCAGTCCCGCGGCGACCAGCGCGAACCCGATTCCCCACAGCGCCAGCGCCTGCACGCGCCGGCCTCCGGCCTGGGCCCAGGCGACGGGCAGAAGCACGCTGAAACCGATCACCGCCAGCCAGACCACTACCGTCGCCGGTGAGCGCTCGAGCGCGGTCAGGTAGACCAGCGGCGAGTTCGCGCTGGGCAGTCCCTGCGTCGCCCGTGCCGCGATCAGGGGCGCCGTCACGATCGCGACCAGGCCGCCGGCGGCCGCCTCTGCCGCCCGGCGCCTGGGAGTCGGTGCGGTGGCTGCCACCAGCACCACGGCCGGGCCGATGCCGAGCACGGTCAGCGGGATGGCGGTCAACGGCACCAGCATGCGCGCGCCCCACTTGCGGCCGGCCCGGATCCAGATCGCGGCCAGCGGCGCGTAGATCAGCGCAGCCGCCTGCGAGTAGTTCCAGAACGCGGGCAGGCAGAGGGCGGCCGCCACGCTCGTGGCCACCACCGGCCAGCGCCAGTACAGGGCCGCCACCACCGCCGCCAGGGGCAGCGTCCAGGCCTGCGGGTAGACCGGGAAGGCGGTCAGCATGTACACCAGCGACAGCGACAGCATGGCGGTGGCGGCCGGCCGCTGCAGGCGCTCGAATCGCGGCAGCTCGCGCGGAGCGCGCTTGTGCGCTGCGCTGACCACGTCGTCGTCGTCGACCTCGGTTCGCATTGCCGCCAGCAGGCCGTCTCGCAGCTCGATCGCCGAGGGACGCCTGCGAGGGTCGCGGTGCAGTGCCTGCTGGACGATGCGCGACAGCGCCCGCGGCAGGTCCGGCCGCTCCTGTACCAGCGGCGTGGTGCCCGCGGCCAGCCGCTCCAGCAGGTCGCTCAGCGACTTCGTGCGGAAGGGGTTGGCGCCGGTCAGCGCCTCGTATAGCGTCAGCGCCGCTGCCCACACGTCGGTGGCGCCGGTGGCCTGGTCGCCGGCCGCCTGCTCGGGCGCCATGTAGGAGAGCGTGCCCAGCACGCGCTCGTCCAGCGTCTGGTCGCGGGCGTCCTCGTCGCGTGCGATGCCGAAGTCGGTCAGCACGATCGCGCCGTCGTCGCCGATCAGGATGTTCGACGGCTTCACGTCGCGGTGCACGACGCCGCGCTCGTGCGCGTGGGCGAGCGCGTCCGCCACGGCGGCGATCGCGCGCACGGCCTCCTCGTCGGAGAGCTGCGACCGGTCGAGCCGCTTGCCGACCACGAGGCGCGAGATCAGGTAGGCGTGGTGCTCGTCCTGCTCAACGCCCAGGCAGGTGTGGATGTTCGGATGGTCGAGCTTGGTCGCCGTGCGGGCCTCACGGGCCGCGCGCGAGGCGAAGCCCTCGGAGCGGCTGAAGACCTTCACCGCCACCTCGCCGGCGCCGGTCAGGTCGCGACCCGAGTAGACGGTGCCGAATCCGCCGCGTCCCAGCAGGCCGGTCAGCACGTAGCGCTCGGCGACCGTGCGGCCGGTCAGCTCGAGCGAGGGTGCGACAGATGCAGGCTGGGCCACGACCAGTGATTTGCCTCGCAAGGCCGGACTCCTGCCGAGATTTGCATCCGCGGGCGGTGATAGGGTCCGTTCGTGCCGCCAGACGACTTCTTCGATGGCGAGTGGGAGGAGCCGAGCCGCACGCAGGAAACCGCTCCCACGCGTCCCGCAGGCGAAGAAGGCCGGTCGCCAGACCGGCCTGCGCGGCCCCCGCGCGAACGCAGCCGCGGCCGGTCTTCGGGCAAGCGCCCATCCCTCTCGCGGCCGGCCGGCATGCCGTCGCTGGAGGGCCTCGAGTGGGGTCGGCTGGGCATGCTGGCGGCGGGCATCCTGGTGGTGGTGCTGGTGCTGCTGCTGCTGACCCGCGCCTGCAGCGGTAGCAGCGCGACCTCGAAGAACCAGGCCTACTTCAACCAGGTGAAGACGGTGCTGGCCAAGTCCGACGCCGCCGGTGCTCAACTGCACGACCTGCTCAACTCCCGGCAGCCGGTCAAGCTGAAGCAGGTGCGTTCACGGCTGACCGCAATGCGTGCTCAGGCTCAGTCCGCGGTGACTGCGGCCACCAACCTCAAGCCCACCAAGCAGATGGCATCGCTGCAGCCGTGGCTGCTGCAGACGCTGTCCTATCGCGTGAACGGGCTCGACTGCATGATCGGCGGGATGCCCCAGGCCTACCACGCGAAGCCGGCGCGCGCCGGCGGCAAGCTGCTGGTGCCCTGCACGCAGCGGATGCTCGCCTCCGACATCATCTACACCGACTCCTACTCCGCGCCGGCGACGCTGACCCTGCACAACGACCACATCGACGTCCAGGTACCGACGTCGGTGTTCCTCGACGAGTCCGACGCGGAGGTGCTGACCCCGGCCGGCATGGCCGCAGTGCTGCAGCGCTGGAAGCCCAGCTCGGCTCACGGCCTGCACGGCCTGAGCCTGAACACGGTGGTGGCTAAGCAGGGCGACGGCAAGCTGGTAACCCTGCAGGCGGGGACGGTGAATGCGGTCAAGGTGCACGGGATGTCGTTCCTGATCACCGCCTCCAACGGCGGCGACTTCACCGAGTACAACATCCCGGTCAAGCTCACGATCGGAACCGGGGCCAACCAGGTCACGAAGACGGCCACGATCCCCCAGATCACCAAGGGCCAGAAGAAGACGGTCACGATCGGCGGCTTCGAGTCGACCACGCTGCAGTTCGACAAGGCGGTGCCGTTGAAGGTTCTGGTGACGCCGGTGCCCGGTGAGCGCACCGCCAGCAACAACTCGCAGACGTATCAAGTCATCTTCAGCCTGTGAGCACCGCCGACACCGCCCTGCTGGTCGCCGCCGTCGCCTGCGCGCTGGCCGTCCTGCTGGGGCTGGCAATCATCTACCTGAGCGTGCAGCTGCGCCGGATGCGGCGCGGTCAGCGGTTGCTGCTGGGCGCCGACCAGCAGGACCTGGTCGAGTACGCCGTGGGCCTGCTGGCGCGGGTCGAGCACGTCGAGTCGCGCGCCGACCACGTCGAGCAGGGCCTGCAGCAGGTGACCGGGCGCCTCGACGGCGTCCTGCAGCGCTGGGCGCTGCTGCGCTACGACGCGCTGGAGGGCACCGGCGGGCGCCAGTCGGTGTCGCTGGCGCTGCTGGATGTGGGCGCCAACGGCATGATCCTGACGGCGATTCAGGATCGCGAGTACGCGCGCATCTACATCAAGCAGGTGACCGCGGGCGAGAGCGACCTGGAGCTGTCGCCGGAGGAGACCCGCGCCCTGGAACAGGCCTCGGCGCTCTGATCTGATTTCGGGTCAGCCGCCGACGGCGTCGTCGCCACGACGGATCTGCAGCAGCTCGTGCTCGGCGCCCTCCCGCTCCACCTGCAGCGTGGAGTGGGTGACGCCGAAGTGCCGCTCCAGCATCTCGGCCATCCGGCGCCGCACCAGTGACGGCTCGGCGCTCGACGCCACCGTGACGTGCGCGGCGACGGCGGCGAAACCGGACGTTACCGTCCACACGTGCAGGTCGTGCACCTCGATGACGCCGTCCACCCCCGCCATCGCCTGCCCCATCCGCTCCACGTCGATGCCGGCCGGCGCCGCCTCTAGCAGCACGTCCAGCGACTCGCGCACGATCGAGACGGCGGCGAACAGGATCATCACGGCGATCGCGATGCTGACCAGGGGGTCGGCGATCTGCCAGCCGAACAGGATGATGCAGAGCGCCGCCAGGATCACGCCGAACGAGGACAGCGCATCGGCCAGCACGTGGCGCAGCGCCGCCCGCACGTTCAGCCCCCCGCCCGAGCGCATCAGCACGCCACCCGACGCCAGGTTGAAGACGAGACCGGCGGTCGCAACGAGCAGGGTGATCCCGCCCTTGACGGTGGGCGGGTCGGACATCCTCTGCAGGGCCGCATACAGCGTGGCGGCCGCGATCAGCACCAGCACCAGGCCGTTGGCCAGCGCGGCCAGGATCTCGGCTCGCTGCCAGCCGAAGGTGTGCCGGCCGCGGGCCGGACGGCTCGCCATCCACCCGGCCAGCAGCGCCAGCAAGAGCGCTGCTGCGTCGGTCAGCATGTGGCCCGCGTCGGCCAAGAGCGCCAGGCTGCCGCCCGCCAGGCCGCCCAGCACCTCCGCTGCGAACACGGCCAGCGTCAGCCCCAGGGCGATCGTCAGCCCGCGGCGACCGCGTTCGCGATCGGCCGCTTGGTGGTGGTGCCCGTGGTGGTGGGCGTGCGCCATGCCGTCTCTCAGGCTAGATGATCCAACCTAGTGGGTATCGGTCGAGACCGAAACCGGCGGCAGCGGCGTTCGGTTCGACCAGGGGCGCTGCGGGTCGATCGCGAACAGCCAGGGCCACCAGTCGCACCAGGCAGCCGCCGGCGAGGTGGCGTTGCCGGCGCCGGTGGCGGGATGAACCGGGGTGGCGGTGATGCGATCGTTCACGGCGGCGGTGGTTGCAGTATCAACTGGTGGCCGGACGGCAGAGCCTGCGGCCGAGCCGGTTACGGCCCTTGGCGACGGCTCCAGCAGCAGCTGTCCCGTTTGCAGTAGAGCCGTTACCCGGAACTGGGGATTGCATATCTTCGACGTCATCGCGTAGGTTCCCTGCAGATGCCTCACCGTACTCGGGTCACCGCCGTCCCGGCCGACGCGTCCGACGCCTCGCTGGACCTCGTGGCAACCCTCGCCGAGCTCAGCTCCAAACGCGAGCGCGCCGCGCTGCTCGAAGCGGGATGCGCGGCCTTTGGGCGCCTGCTCGCGCTGGACGCCGTCGCGGCGGTCAAGCTGACCGAGACCGGCCTCGCCTGTGAGGGCCGCTGGGCCCGCTCCGGCGCCCGGCCGGCCCGGGTCGGCGATGCCCGCATGGCCGCCGCCGTCGAGCTCTGCGACGGCCATGGCAGCGGGGTCACGCAGGGCGCGTTCGGCCGGCTGCAGCTGGTCGCGGTGCCGATCGTGTCCGAGGGCGCGGTCAGCCACGTGATCGCCGCCACCGCCCATCCCGGCCGCGAGCTGTCGGAGGCCGACCGGGCCGGCGCCGCCGCCCTGGCCGCGCATCTGGCCTCCTGCCTGGAGATGGTGGCCGCAGTGTCGGCCGCGCGCGAGTACATGCTGCTGGAGCAGGCAGTGGCGCCCGCGCAGACCGCTCGCGGCGACCGCGCGCTCGAGCAGATGCAGCTCGTGCGATCGCTGGCCGGAGCCTTCATCGGGGTGCGGTCGCTGCCCGAAGTGGGGCGGATCGTGGTCGGGCAGCTGCACACGCTGATCGACTACCACTCCTGCCGGTTCTACGTCGTCTCGCAGGACGGAGACCTGCTGCTGCCGGCCGCGCTGATGGGCGTGGGCGACGTCTACGCCGGCGAGGACGTCGAGGATCTGGTGGTCGCGGTCGGCGAGGGCATCACCGGCCGCGTGTTCGAGACCAGGAAGCCGTTGCGGATCGACGACGCGTCGGCTGTGCCCTTCAGCGTCGAGATCCCGGGCACCGAGCCGATCGACGAGTCGATGCTGGTGGCGCCGATGGTGTCCGAGCACGGATCCGTGGGAGTGATCGTGCTCAGCAAGGAGGGTCTGGCCCGGTTCGACGACGACGACCTGCGCCTGCTCGAGGTGATCGCGGCGCACGCCGCCATCGCCTGCGAGAACGTGCGCCTGATCGCCGAGCAGCAGGAGGCGGCCGACATCTCGGAGGCGCTGCTCGAGCTGGGCGCGGCACTGTCGCTGCAGGAGAACGTCGAGGGCATCGCGTCCATGCTGGCGATCGCGATCGACCGGCTGGTCGAGTGCGCCGGCATCTCGATCTGGGAGCGCGACGGAGACATGCTGGTGCCCGCGACCACGGTCGGCTACACGCCCCGCGAGGCGCACCGCCTGCTGCGCGCCCGGCTGCGCGTCACCGACCAGCCGCTGGCGGCGGCGCTGTCGGGCCGCGGCATCGCGTCGCTCGATCTCGACCAGACCCCGGCACTGACCGGATGCCTGGACGCCGCCCCGGCCGGCACCACGTATGCGGTGATCGCGATCGGCGAGCGGTCGCGCAACCGCGGCGCCGTGATCGTGCAGCGGGGGCCGCGCCGCGGGCCGATCTCTCCCCGCGACCAGCGGATGCTGCTCGGCATCGCCGACCAGGCGCTGCTGGCGATCACCAACCGCGCCCTCTACGACGAGCTCGACACCTCGTTCCTGGCCACCATGCAGGCCCTCGGCAACGCGCTGGACGCGAAGGATGCCTACACCAACGACCACGCCCAGGCCCTGGTCGGCCTCTGCACGGCGGTCGCCGACCGGCTCGGGGTGGCCGGCTCCGAGCTGCGCGACATCAGCGTGGCCGCGGCCCTGCACGACATCGGCAAGATCGGGATCCCGGCCGAGATCCTCAACAAGCCGGGCCCGCTGACGGCGCCGGAGTGGGCAGTGATGAAGACGCACCCGCAGCTGGGCGCGCAGATCCTCGAGCCCGTGCGGGCGCTGGCCGGCGCGGCGGAGCTGGTGATCAGCTGCCACGAGCACTGGGACGGCAGCGGCTACCCCAACGGCCTGGCCGGCCCCGAGATCCCGCTGGGGGCGCGCGTGATCCTGGCCTGCGACGCGTACGACGCGATCACCACCGATCGCGTGTACCGCGGGGCGCGGCCGTCGCCGGAGGCGATGCAGGAGCTGCGCCGCTGCTCGGGCAGGGACTTCGACCCGCAGGTCGTGGACGTGCTGGCCGCCGTGATCGCCGCCACCGGCTAGCCGCGACGTCCCATCCGCGCGATCCGCTATCGTGCTCCTGCGGTCGGCAACGGCGCCGGCCGCGAGGGGCGATGACGCCTCCAGGTGACTCCGTCGGGAGCCACCTGGGGGCGTTTTTTTGTGCCCGGAAACCGAGCGAAGGGAGCACGATGGAGACGATCGACACCAGCACGGCCGGGCTCGCCGAGGCGCGCCAGCGGGTGCTGCGCGAGGTGGGCGAAGCGGAGATCAAGTTCGTGCGGCTGTGGTTCACCGATCTGGTCGGGCGGCTCAAGAGCTTCGCGATCACGCGTGACGAGCTGGCATCCGCACTCGACCACGGGATGGGCTTCGACGGGTCGTCGGTGACCGGCTTCAACGCGATCGAGGAGTCCGACATGATCGCCATGCCGGATCCCGCCACCTTCCGGATGATGCCGCCGGAGTCGGGCGAGCACGCCTCGGCGCGGATGTTCTGCGACATCCGCACGCCCGACGGTGAGCCGTACGAGGCCGACTCCCGGCAGGTGCTGCGAAGCGCGCTCGACCGTATGGCCGGACTCGGCTTCGACAGCTTCAAGATCGGCCCCGAGCTCGAGTTCTTCCTGTTTAGGATGGACGAGCAGGGCCGGCCGCACACGCTGGACGCGGGCGGCTACTTCGAGGACGCGACCATGGACGCCGCGGTCAACCTGCGCAAGGAGATCGTGCTCGCGCTCGAGGAGATGGGCATCCCGGTCGAGTACCTGCACCACGAGGTCGGCCCCAGCCAGCATGAGATCGACATCCGCTACGCGGACGCGCTGCAGATGGCCGACCACTGCATGACCTACCGCTCGCTGGTGAAGGAGGTGGCGCAGCGGCACGGGCTGCACGCCACGTTCATGCCCAAGCCGCTGTTCGGCGAGAACGGCTCCGGCATGCACACGCACCAGTCGCTGTTCATCGGCGACTCGAACGCGTTCTTCGATGCCGACGACCCCTGGTACCTGTCCGATGTGGCCAAGAGCTTCATCGCCGGCCAGCTGCGGCACGCCCGGGAGATCTCGCTGCTGTTCGCGCAGTGGGTGAACAGCTACAAGCGGCTGGTACCCGGCTATGAGGCGCCGGTGTACGTGGCCTGGTCGCGGCGCAACCGCTCCGCGCTGATCAGGGTGCCGCTGTATCACCCCGGGAAGGAGAAGGCGACCCGCGCCGAGATCCGCTGCCCCGATCCCGCCTGCAACCCGTATCTTGCGTTCGCCGGCCTGCTGCACGCCGGGCTGGAGGGGATCGAGCGTGGCTACGAGCTGCCGGATCCGATGGAGACGAACCTCTACGAGCTGACGGCGCCCGAGCGCCGTTCGCTGGGCATCGAGTCGCTGCCCGAGAGCCTGGGCGAGGCGATCGCGGCTGCCGAGGAGTCCGAGGTGGTCGAGAAGGCGCTCGGCCCCGAGCTCCGCGACCGGCTGCTGGCGCTGAAGCGGCGCGAGTGGGACGAGTACCGGGTGCAGCTGTCGGCCTGGGAGCTCGACCGCTACCTGCCGATGCTCTAGAGGATCGACTGGCTAAAGGCCGGGTTGGGCGTCCGCTTCCGGGGCGCCCGGCCCGGCCGCCGGCCGGAACCCGTGGCCGTCCCAGACCCGTGGCTGCACCTGCACGCCGGCGGCGTCGAGCCTGATCACGTTGTAGGCGTTGGGCTGACCGCGGCGCCGGCGCGAGAACGCGGTTCCGGCCTGCACCGACAGCGGCCCGTCGCCGCCGCCGACCACGTCGGCGTAGCCCAGGTGCAGGTGGCCGGCCAGCAGCAGCTCCACGCCCGCCTCGCGGATGGCGGTCAGCGCCGCCTCACGGCCGTGCACCACGATCGCCTGGGGCAGCGACGGCGGCGGCAGAAACGGGTGGTGGGTGACCAGCACCCGCCGGGCCGTGGCCGGCGCGCCGGCGAAGCTCGATCGGATCAGCTCCACCTGGGCCGGTGAGATGCTGCCCTCCTTCCAGCGCGCCGGCCTGGTCGTGTTCAGCCCCAGCACGGCCAGCTCGTCGTCCACGAGGAACGGGTTCAGCTCATCGGTCACCATCGACCGGTAGCGGCCCATCGGTGACAGCGCCCGCCGGGTGACGTCGTAGAGCGGGATGTCGTGGTTGCCGGGCACGACCAGCAGCGGGCCAAGTCGGTCGAGGTAGGCGCGGGCGGCGGCGAACTGGCGGCGCCGGGCTCGCTGCGTGAGGTCGCCGCTGACCACGGTCAGGCGCGGACGCAGCTCCGCGACCTCGCCCAGCAGCCGCGCCGCCATCGTCCAGTCCTCGGTGCCGAAGTGCAGGTCGGACAGGTGCGCGAGGGTGATCGCGGGCGGCTGGGACGAGCTCATCGGTCGATCTGGTCGACCAGGCACTCCGAGGGGAGCTTGTCGTCGCGGAAGCGCAGCAGCTTCGCGCCGTGGCGGATGCGCCCGCCGCTGGTGTGCTCGATCTGCACCTCGCAGACCAGCTCCGGCCGCAGGCTGTGCCAGGCGGTCTCGCGCTCGCCGGTCCAGCGGTTGGGCCCGGGCTCGCCGTGCTCGCCGGTCTCGAGCGGCCGCACGACATCGAGCAGCTCGCGCGCGCGCTTGGCCGTGAAGCCGGACGTGTGGCCCACGTGCCGCAGCTCCCCGTCCGGCGTGTAGAGGGCCAGGATCAGCGACGCGACGGCGCCGCCGGCCTTGCGCTCGCGCCAGCCGATGGCGACGGCGTCGATCGTGCGCTGCCGGCGCAC
>DATNEO010000079.1:0-5275 GCA_035553035.1 Gaiellales bacterium
GGGTGCCGACGGTGACGTTCACGGTCGAGGGGCAGACGCCGGCCGCGGTGGCCGCCGCGCTGGGCGCCCAGGGCATCTTCATCTGGGACGGCAACTACTACGCCCTCGAGCTGATGGAGCGGCTGGGCCTCGAGCAGAGCGGCGGCGCCGTCCGCGTGGGCGCAGCGCACTACACCACAGCCGAGGAGATCGACCGCTTCCTGGAAGCCGTCGCCGCGCTCTAGGCTCACTCGAACAGCGTCAGCTCGGGCGCGACCTCGCCCTTCAGCACGCCGAAATCGAGCTCGACGAAGCCGTATCCACGCGCCTCGCACATCACGCGCGCCTGGGGGGCGATATCGGGCGCGACCAGGATGCCCCGACAGGGCTTGTGCGCCGGGTCGCGGTCGACTCGCTCGCAGTAGCGGGTCAGCTGCTCGACGTGGGCGGCCACCGCGCGGGTGCGCTTCACCTCCACCACCACCGTGCGGCCGTCGGCGTCCCGGCAGAACAGGTCGATCGGGCCAGTGTCGGTGAAGCGCTCCCGCTCCAGCACCACCAGCCCCGCCTCGATCGCCTCAGGCGCCCGCTCCAGCAGCAGATGCCACTGGCGCTCGGCGCCGTCGTGCTCGAGCACCGCCTCGTCGACCAGCTCGCGGCGCTCGTCGGTCAACACCTCGTGCACCACGATCACCAGCGTCTCGTCAGACGCCGCCCGGTAGACGCGGATCACGTCCCCGTCCTCGGTCACGGAGGTGGGCCCGGCCATGTAGTTGAGCGGCTTGTAGCCGCGGTCGGCATGCACGCACAGCGAGCCGTCGTCCTTGAACAGGATCACGCGGTCGCCGAGCGCAAGGCTCGTGGTGGCACGGCCGTGGTAGGCGATCTCGCAGCGGGCGACGAGCACTCTCACAAGGCGGGAACGATACCGGCCCGCCGGCTAGTACTCGCGGGCGATGCGCCACTCGCTGCGCAGCACGGCGGCGTAGACCTCGCCCGGGCCCGGCTCGCCGCCGGACGCGTCGGCGATCGCCTGGGCGCGGGCCTTGCGTGCTGTCAGCCCGGGCCGTCGTGCGGCCTCGCCGATCAGCTGCCAGCGGTCCTCGCCCACCCGGCGAAACAGGTAGAAGCCAGGAGCGCCGATGGAGGGTCGTACCTCGGGCATGGGCCAAGAACCTACCATCAGGCCGGCGGTGTCGAGAAACGGCCACCCCCTTCGTCTAGACACGACAATCCCACGAAGGAGGACACCTTGAAGTACATGCTCCTGATCCACCAGGGCACCACCCCCACGCCGAACTCGCCCGAAGACTGGGCGCGGCTGTCACAGGACGAGCAGCAGGCCGTCTACGCGGCGTACCAGAAGATCAACGAGAACCCGGGCGTGACGGCCGGTCTCGGTCTGGCGCCGCCGGAGACCGCCACCACGGTACGCGTGCAGGACGGCCGCACGCTGACCACCGACGGCCCGTTCGTCGAGACCAAGGAGGCGCTGGGCGGGTACCTGATCTTCGAAGCGGACGATCTCGACGCCGCCATCGAGCTGGCGGCCAGCATCCCCGCGGCGTCCATGGGCGGTGCCATCGAGGTGCGACCGGTGGTTGAGTGGTAGCACCGCTGGAGCAGGCCTTCCGCGACCAATGGGGGCGCGTGCTCGCCACGCTGATCGGCCTCCTCGGCGACTTCGACCTCGCCGAGGAGGCCGCCCAGGAGGCGTTCGCGATCGCCGCCAGGCGCTGGCCGGTGGACGGCACGCCGGACAACCCCGGTGCCTGGCTGATCGCGACCGGCCGGAACCGGGCAATCGACCGGATCCGGCGCGACCGCACGCTGGCCGCAAAGACGCGACGGCTCCAGGGCTCCGAGGCCGCGGAGGTGCAGATGGACGACACGACCATATTTCCCGACGAGCGGCTGGAGCTGCTGTTCACCTGCTGCCATCCTGCGCTCGCCACCGACGCGCAGGTGGCGCTGACCCTGCGCGCGCTGGGCGGCCTCACGACCGCTGAGATCGCACGCGCCTTCCTGGTGCCGGAACCGACCATGGCCCAGCGGCTGGTGCGGGCAAAGCGCAAGATCGCGGCCGCCGGCATCCCGTTTCGGGTGCCGCCCGCCCACCTGCTGCCCGAGCGCCTGGACGCGGTGCTCGCGATCGTCTACCTGATCTTCAACGAGGGGTACTCGGGCCGCGGCGACCTGGCCGCTGAGGCGATCCGGCTGGGCCGTGCGCTGGCCGAGCTGATGCCGGACGAGCCCGAGGCGCAGGGGCTGCTGGCGCTGATGCTGCTGCTCGACGCCCGGCGCGAGGCACGGTTTCGGGGCGACGACCTGGTGCTGCTGGACGACCAGGATCACACGCTCTGGGACGCGACCCAGATCGAGAACGGCCGCACGGTGCTCGACCGGGCGCTGGCGCTGCACGGGCACGGGCCCTACGTCGTTCAGGCTGCGATCGCGTCGCTGCACGCCGACCGGCCCCGCGACTGGCCCCAGATCGCCGCGCTCTACGGCGAGCTGTCACGGCAGACCGGCTCGCCTGTGGTGGAGCTGAACCGGGCCGTCGCCGTGGCTGAGGTGGAGGGCCCGTCGGCCGGCCTCGCGATCGTCGATCGCATCGACCTCGGCGACTACCGCTACCTGCACTCGACCCGCGGCGAGCTGCTGCGGCGCCTGGGCCGGGCCGACGAGGCTCGCGACGCCTACCGGCGGGCGCTGGACCTGGTGCACGACGACGCCGAGCGGCGGCTGCTGGAGCGCAAGCTGGCGGAGCTGGCCGGCTAGGGCTGAAGCACGCGGCCGAACAGCTCCAGCAGACGCGACCAGTGCCGCTCGGTGGCGGCCTCGTCGTAGACCTGCGCGTCGGTCTGCGTCCAGCCGTGTAGCGCACCCACGTACAGCTCCGCCGTGTGGCGGACGCGGGCCTCGGCCAGCGCCTCGGTCAGGCGGCCCATCTGCTGCGGGTCCATTCCGCGGTCGTTGTCCGCGTGGCCAATGTAGAGCTCGCCGGTCGCATGCACGGCGGCCAGGTGCGGGCTGTCGGGCTGGTCGGTGGCCATGCCGGCGCCGTGGAAGCTGGCGGCCGCCGCCACCGCCGCGGGGAACTCGCCGGCCATGCGCAGGCTGAAGCGCCCGCCCATGCAGTAGCCGACCGTGCCGATCGGGCCGTCGCGCACCTCGGCCCGGTCGCGCAGGAACCCCAGCCAGGCCTTGGCGTCGGCGTTTGCCGCCTCCGGCGTGAGCGCCTCGATCCTGGGGCGAAGCTGCGCGAACAGCGCCGAGCGGTCCTCCGACTGCATCAGCTGCTCGAGGTCCTCGAGCACCGGCGAGCGGCCGTTCCGGAAGAACAGGTTCGGCACCAGCACGCAGTAGCCAGCTGCGGCCAGCCGTGCCGCGTGTGCCTCCAGCGCCGGGCGGATCCCGTAGGCATCCATGTAGAGCAGCACGGCCGGATGCGGCCCTCCCGACGCCGGCCGCGCGAAGATCGCATCCGCCGTGCCCTCGGCCGCGTCGATGTCGACGGACTCGGCTGTCACCTCTGCGCTCATCACGGCGAGTGTCGCACACGACGGGGCGTGATCGTCATCGCGCGCCACCGGGTGTAACACTTTCGGCGTCCAATGACAGGTAGCAGCATGACCCACACCGAGACCCAGGCCGAGTGCGCCGAGACCCGCTTCGCCGAGGTCTTCCAGAACCTCGGCTCGATCGTGCGATACGCAGCCGCGCGGGGCAGCAGCGACCCGGAGGGCATCGCCGCCGAGGTGATGACCATCGCCTGGCGCAGGCTGCCGTCGCTTCCGGCCGACGACCCCAGGCCGTGGCTGTTCGTCACGGCCCGCAACCTGCTGATGGCCGAGCGCCGCCGCACCGGCCGCCAGGCACCGTTCGACGAGCGGCACGCCGAGGCGCCCGCGCCGGAGGCCGAGAGCGGCGACCCGGCCGTCACCGCCGCCCTGATGCAACTCCGCCCCGCCGACCGCGACGCGCTGCTGCTCGTGAGCTGGGACGACCTGACGCCGGCCCAGGCGGCCGGGGTGGCGGGCATCAGCCCGGTCGCCTTCCGCGTCCGGCTGTACCGCGCGCGCCGCCGCTTCGAGCAGGCGCTGTCGGCGCAGCAGGGCGGCATCAACGGACCTCACACCGTCGGAATGGAGTCGACATGAGCCGCACCATGGATCGTCTCGAGCAGGCCCGGCCTGACGTCACCGACGCGATCGACCGCGACGCCCTGTTCGCGCAGATCGTGGCGACTCCGCAGGATCAGGAGCAGCCGCAGATCAGCCGCTGCGGCCGGCGGCGGCTGCTGATCGGTTGCATCGCGCTGGCCGCCCTGTGCCTGACCGCAGGCACCGCCTTCGCCGTAACGGGGTTCAACCTGTTCGGATGGCATACGGACACCACCATCGTCAAGAGCCCTCGCGAGTGGCAGCGGCTGTATCACGACGCCACCCGCCAGCTCACGCTGCCCCCGGGCGAGCACTGGCCGGACCGCACGCTCCCGCCCAACACCGTCACGTCGCGCACCCAGCCCGGGGGCACGGCCGTGGCCATCGCGCAGACGGCGTGGGAGTGCTACTGGGTGGACGCCATCGGCCACGGGGACGCGGCGGCGGGGCGGCAGGCCCACGCGGCGCTCGACGACCTGCTGGCGCACCACGTCGTGGTGGCACCTCCCGGGTCGCCCGAGAACGTGGCGCCGCCCGCCGGCACGAAGCCACCGTTCGCGATCTTCGCCTCCGACGGCGGCATTCAATACACCCGTCAGATGTACCGCGACGCGGCCAACGGCCACCCGGCCACCCTGATCCAGAGCTGCCGGGCGAACGGCCCGGTCGGCACCCGCTGAGGCTCACCGGCAACGACGCGCAGGGCAGTCTACGATAGCGGCCATGTTCACCAAATCCGTTCTTCCCAACGGCCTGCGCGTCGTCACCCACCCGATGACCGGCGCCAAGTCGGTGGCGGTGATGGTGATGCTCGCCGCGGGCAGCCGCTACGAGAGCCGCGAGACCAACGGCATCGCCCACTTCGCCGAGCACATGTTCTTCAAAGGCACCGAGAAGCGACCCACCGCCAAGGACATCTCGGCCGAGGTGGACGGCATCGGCGGTGAGTTCAACGCGTTCACCGGCAAGGAGTACACCGGCTACTACATCAAGTGCGCGGCCGAGCACCGCGCGCTGGCCCTGGACGTGCTGGCCGACCAGCTGCTCTCGTCACGCTTCGACGCGGAGGAGATCGAGCGCGAGAAGGGCGTGATCATCGAGGAGCTGAACATGTACGTGGACACGCCCCG
>DATNEO010000080.1:0-20946 GCA_035553035.1 Gaiellales bacterium
CGGCCGCTGGCCGAGGTAGTAGAGCTCCATCACGTGCGACAGCATGTCGTCCTGGTAGACGCGGATGGTGACGTCGAAGGCCGCGCCGACGCGCTCGAGGAAGGCCGTCACGCCGGGCGTCTCGGGGTCGCCGGCTCGATACACCGCCACCGCCGACCCCGGGCCCTTCACTCCGTCGTAGCCGAGCTCGTCGGATACCAGCCCCGTGCCCGGCAGCACCTCGGGGTGGTCAAGGTTGCCGTCCGCTGCCAGGACGGTGATTACCTCCGGATCGTTCCGCACCTCACAGAAGGTGGCGTGGTCGGCATCGAGCACCGCGATCGCGTACTCCAGCAAACCTGCGATCAGTGGCTGTTCGTCAGTCACGCGCCAGATCCCGCTTGGCCAGGCGGTACCACGCGTCCTGGTCGTCCAGGCTGAGTGCGGCGAACTCGAGGCCGTCGGCCAGCGCCAGCTGCTCCGCCCGCTCCACCCGCTCGCGGAAGCGCCCCGACGCGGCCCGCAGCGCCAGCTCGGGATCGACCCCGGCCAGGCGGGCGACGTTGACGCCCGCGAACAGCAGATCGCCCAGCTCGTGCACCACGTGCGCATCCGGCTCGTGCTCGGCCCGCTGCGGCCCCGCCGCATCCAGCGCGTCGCGCAGCTCCCGCAGCTCTTCGGCCAGGTCTCCCCAGGCACCGTCCCAGGCGTGCCAGTCGAACCCGACCGCGGACGCGCGGCGCTGCACCTTGCGCGCGTGCAGCAGCGCCGGCAGCACCGTCGGAACGTCGTGGAAGATGCCGCTTCGGCCCTCCTGGTCGCTCTTGATCTGCTCCCAGTTGCGGCGCACCTGGCCGGGCGTGTCGGCCACCGTCTCGCCGAACACGTGCGGATGGCGGCGGATCAGCTTGGCCGTGATCGCACGCGCCGTGGCCGCCCAGTCGCCCTCGTCCTGTTCCGACAGCAGCAGCGCCAGGAAGGCGGTCTGGAACAGCAGGTCACCGAGCTCGTCCAGCAGCTTCTCGGGGTGGCCCAGCTGCGCGGCCTCGGCCACCTCGTAGGCCTCCTCCAGCGTGTGCGGCACGATGGTGAGCGTCGTCTGCTCTCGGTCCCAGGGGCAGTCGCGGCGCAGCCTGGCGGTCAGGCGCATCAGCGCGATCATGGCGTCGCCCGCCACCAGCGCCGCCAGCGCGTCGCCGTCGGGCGTGGTCGGCACGTCCGGCGCCGCCGCCCGCAGGCGGACGAACCGCTCCCCCGACGCCGCCGCCACGGGCGCATCAGCCGCCAGCGCCAGACCCTGCCCGCCCAGCCACCCGGCCAGCGGCTCATCCGGCTCGACCCGCACCGGCCCGGCCGTCTCCAGCGCCCGGAAGGACGCAAGAGGGATCAGTTCTGGATCACCAGGGCCAAGCGCAACGAGGAGCTGCAGCCGGCCCACGCGGCTAGGGCGACGTACCGCCGGAGGTGGAAGCGGTCGGTGCCGGCTTGTACGCGGGTGCGTACGTGGTCAGCTGCTTCTGCGCGGCCAGCAGCGACTGGATCTTCTTCTGCAGCTTCGGTGTCTCCTGCGACTGCTCGAGCTGCGACAGGATCTGGGCCTTCGCGGCGTCGTAGCTCTGCTGGCTGCCCTTGACGGTGTCGCCGTCGGCGCGGATCACGAAGTAGCAGTTGGGCTTGCACTTGCCGGCCAGATTCGATGACGCGTAGGAGGAGTCGACCTCGACCGGCGGGCTGATGCCGCCCGTCACCAGCCCGGCGAACACGGCGTTCGCGAAGTTGGTCTCGACCTGGCCCTGCGTCGCGGTCAGCGCGCCGCTGGGGTTGCTGGCTGCGTCCAGCGAGTACTTCTTGACCTCGGCCGGGAAGCTCGAGCCCTGGATCAGCGCCTTGCGCGCGGCGTTCGCATCGGCCTGGTTCTTGGTCAGGATGTAGTGCACCTTGCGGGTGTCGGCCGTGACGTACTGCGACTTGTGGGCGTTGTAGAAGGCCTGCGCCTGGGCGTCGGTGACCTTGTACTGCGACTTCAGCTTGGCGATGATCTTCGTCTGCAGGAGCTGGGGCCGGATCAGCTGCTGCTTCAGGTAGTCCTCGGTGATCGCGTACTTCTTGAGGTAGGCCTGGTACTTGGCGGTGTCCGTCCCGAACTGGGCCTGGATCGCCTTCTGCAGCCCGGCGTTGACCTCGCTGTCGGACACCGTGACGCCCAGCTCCTTGGCGATGTTCTCGACCTGCGCGTTCGTGATCATCCGCTGCAGGATCGGGTCGACCACCTGCGTCTTGAAGTCGGTGGTACCGGCCGCGGGGATCTTCTGCTTGGCCACCTGGGCCGAGTGCACCTGGAAGGTGACCAGCTGGTCGAGCTGCTGCTTGGTGATGTGCGTGTTGCCGACCACGGCGACGTCGCCGCTCGCCAGCGAGGCGCTCGAACCGCCGCTGCTGCCGCCGCCACAGGCCGCGGAAACCGCGACCGCGGTGAGCAGTACAAGGGGGAGAATTATCCGGTAACGACTCATAAAAACACGTTACGCCGCTGTCCGGCGGCGCGATTCGATTATAGCAGCGAGCACCTCCAATCCTTCCCGCATATTGGGTCTGCCGTTGGAATTCGGTTGGAGCTCGAGCTTGCTGGAGACCTCTCGGGCGGCCACGCTGTAGATGGCCTGCGGCACCCGCTGCTTCATCTCGCGGACCTGCGTCGAGTCCATCCGCAGCGGCGACACCGTCAGCTTCGCGCCGCGCACGACGACCACCTCCGCGCCCAGCTCGCCGGCCAGCATCCGCGCCTCGTGGATGCCGAACAGGTTCTCGACGGGATCGGGCAGCGGGCCGAACCGGTCGACCACCTCGGCTCGCAGCTCGCGCAGGTCGGACACGCTTCCGGCCAGCGCCAGCCGCCGGTGCAGGTCGATCTTGACCGCCTCCAGCGACACGTAGCTGGCCGGCACGTAGGCGTCCACCTGCGCGTCCACGCGCACCGGCCGCGGCGGCGGGCCGGTCGCTCCCTGCAGCTCGGCCACGGCCTCGGCCAGCAGCTCGCAGTACAGCTCGAAGCCGACCGCGGCCACGTGCCCCGACTGCTCGTCGCCGAGCAGGTTCCCGGCGCCGCGCAGCTCCAGGTCGCGCATCGCGATCCGGTACCCGGAGCCGAGCTCGGTGTAGTCGGCCAGCGTGGACAGCCGGTGCCGGGCCTCCTCGCTGAGCTCGCGCCGGTCGGGGTAGAACAGGTAGGAGTGCGCCGTCACATCGCTGCGGCCGACGCGACCGCGGATCTGGTAGAGCTGGGACAGGCCGAGCGTGTCTGCGCGCTCCACCACCAGCGTGTTGGCCTGGGGGATGTCCAGCCCCGACTCGATGATCGTGGTCGAGACCAGCACGTCGTGATCGCCGCGCAGGAAGGCCAGCATCACCTCCTCCAGCTGCCGCTCCGGCATCTGGCCGTGAGCGACGCCGACGCGCAGCTCAGGCACCCACGAGCGCACCCGCGCCGCCGCCTCGTCGATCGTCTCGACCCGGTTGTGCAGGTAGAAGGACTGGCCCTCGCGCGCGTGCTCGCGGCGCAGGGCGGCGGCGATCAGCTCTTCGTCGAACTCGCCGACGTGCGTCTTGATCGGGCGCCTTCCACGGGGCGGCGTCGTGATCACCGAGATGTCGCGCAGGCCGGACAGCGACATGTGCAGCGTGCGCGGGATCGGCGTGGCCGACATGGCCAGCACGTCCACCTCCAGCCGCATCTGGCGCAGCAGCTCCTTCTGGGCGACGCCGAAGCGCTGCTCCTCGTCCACCACCACCAGCCCCAGGTTGCCCGGCACCACGTCGCGCGAGAGCACGCGATGGGTGCCGATCAGGACGTCCACCTTGCCCTCCCGAAACCGCGCCAGCACCTGCTTGACCTCGGACGGGGGCCGGAACCGCGACACCGTCTCGACCTCGACCGGGAAGTCGCGGAAGCGATCCCGGAAGGTGGCGCCGTGCTGCTGAGCGAGCACCGTGGTGGGCACCAGCACCATCACCTGGCGGCCGCCCGACACGCACTTCATCGCCGCCCGCACGGCCACCTCGGTCTTGCCGAAGCCGACGTCGCCGCAGACCAGCCGGTCCATCGGCTGCTCGCCCTCCATGTCCTCGGTGACGGCGTCGATGGCGCGCTGCTGGTCGTCGGTCTCCTGGTAGGGGAACGCTTCCTCCAGCCGCGCCGTCCACTCGTCGTCACCGGGGAACGGCGGCCGGCTGGTCGCCTGGCGCCGCGCGTACAGCGCCAGCAGCTCACCCGCCAGCTCGCGCACCGCGTTTCGCGCACGCGCCTTGAGCGTGTTCCAGGCCTTGCCTCCCAGCTTCGCCAGCGTCGGCGCGGAGCCGTCCGATCCGATGTAGCGGCTGACCTTGCCCAGCTGCTCGTGGGGCACGTAGAGACGGTCGTCGCCGCGGAACTCCAGGTACAGGTAGTCGCGCACGACGCCGCCCACCTCACGCGTGTCGAACCGGACGAACCGCCCCACACCGTGGTCGTCGTGCACCACGTAGTCGCCGGCCCGCAGATCGCCGAACGCGGCCAGCGCGCGGCCCAGCCCGATCGCGCGGCGGGTGGCACGGCGGCGGAACAGCTGGCTCGAGGGCAGCACCGCCAGCCGCAGCCACGGGATCACGACCCCGCCCCGGATCGTCGCCTGGCAGAACGCCACCCCGGCCTCGTCCGGCCCGCCCGCGCCCGGCTGCGGCGTCTCCACGTCGATCCGGGTCAGCGCCAGCCGGGTGCGCTCGGCCTCCCCCACGTGCGGAAAGCAGACCAGCACGCGATAGCCGGCCCGCACCAGCGCGCGCAGCTCGTTCTCGGCCTCGGCGATGCCGAACGAGGCCAGCGCCGGCGGCTGCGCCTCGAACGAGACCGTCTGCCCCAGCGGCAGCTCCTCGAGCGCACCGCTGCGCTCGACCAGCGCCTCCACCTCCTGCGGCCGCACGTAGCCGCGCGACCGCAGCTGCGGGTCGCGCAGGCGATCGGCGGCCTCCTCGCTGTGCTCGCGGGCGGCCTCCACGACCTGCTCCGGGTTCCAGACCAGTACCTGGGCGAGCCGCTCCAGCTCCGGCGCCAGCGCCACCAGCCCGGCCGGGATCACCGGCTCGTCCTCCTCGGCGCCCCATTCCTGCTCCAGGTCGCCGGGCTCGGCTGCGGGATACACGACGGCGCGATCGAGCTCGTGCAGGGAGCGCTGGGTGAACGCGGAGAAGGCCGACAGGCGCTCGATCTCGTCGCCGAAGAACTCGGCCCGGATCGGCTCGCGGCCCGTCGTCGGGAACACGTCGATGATCCCGCCCCGCACCGAGAAGCTGCCACGCTCCTCGACCGTGTCGACGCGCTCATACCCGGCCGCGGCCAGCAGCTCGACGACCGCGTCGAAACCCGGCTCGGCGCCGAGATCGAGCTCCACCATCGCCGGCCGCCGGTCGACCGGCGCGATCCGCTCCACCAGTGCGTCCGCCGACACCGCCACCAGCCCACCCTGGGCCAGCGCGTCCAGCGCCAGCGCCCGCTCGCCCACCAGGTGCGCGGCCGGCTCGAGGCCGCTGCCGTATGCGGCGCCGCGCGAGGGCAGGTAGGCGACCGCGGCTCCCGGCAGGTACGGCGCCGCCGACTCGGCCAGGGCGTGGGCGGCCTCGTCGTCGTCGACCACCACCACCAGCCCGCGCGGGGCCAGCTGCTCGCGCGTTCGCCACAGCGCCGCCACCAGCAGCGGCAGCATCGGCGGCGAGACGCGGGCGCGGGGCACGCCGGCTGCCGCGATCCGCGCGAACGAGGCGACGTCGTCGCTCTCCAGCAGGTAGGGCAGAGCCAGCTCCGCGCCGGCGAGCGCGGAGGCGATCTCGGGTGGTCGGTCGAGCGGGTCGGTGCGATCCACGGCCGTCTCTGATGGTAGTCTGGCGAGCGTCATCGTCCGGAGGTTCACCGTTGCGCCGTCGCTACCTCGCCCCGCTCATCGCCCTGGTGCTGCCGCTGCTGCTGCCCGCCGTCACCTGGGCCGCGACCACGTCTGGCACCGAGAAACCGGACGGGCATGACTGGACGCTCGACACCATCTTCGTGGTCGCGCTCGGCCTCCCGCTGATCCTGACCATCCTGACGCTCGTCGACATCGCGGTGGGCAAGCACACAAGCAAGCACGAGTAGTGCCGCTCCAGCTGGACGAGCTGTTCGACCTGCTCCGCATCGAGTCGATTTCGAGCGACGGACAGCACGCGCCCGAACTGCGCCAGGCGGCCGACTGGGTGGCGGCGATGGTCGGCGGCGGCACCGTGGTCGAGGGCGACGGGAACCCCCTGGTCGACGCGCTGATCCCGGCCTCGGTCGCGGATGCGCCGACCGTGGTGGCCTACGGGCACTACGACGTGCAGGCGCCCGGCGACCCGGCGCTGTGGACGTCCCCGCCGTTCGACCCGCAGGTGCGCGACGGCTGGGTGTACGCACGCGGCGCGTCCGACGACAAGGGCAACTACTGGGCGCTGCTGCGGGCAGCGCTCGACCTGGCCGGGAGCGGGAGCCTGGGCGTGAACGTGCGGGTGATCGCCGACGGCGAGGAGGAGGTCGGCGGCCACTCGGTGATCGACTACCTGGCCACGCTCGATGACGACTTCGGAGCGGCGGTGATCTTCGACGGGACGATGGCCAGCGGCGAGGTGCCGGCGGTCACCACCGCCCTGCGCGGGCTGGTCGGATTCCAGGTGCGGCTGGTCACCAACCGCAAGGAGCTGCACTCCGGCCTCTACGGTGGCGCCGCCGCGAACCCGGTACACGACCTGGTCGCGGTGCTGGCGAGCGTCGCCGGCCATGACCAGGACTTCTCCGCAGGCGTCGCGCCGGTCACCGACGAGGAGCGCGCCGGCTGGGCCTCGCTGCCGTCGGGCGCCGAGCTGATGCAGGCCGCCGGCGCCACGCCGGCCGACGACCGCGCCGAGGCCGACTTCTACCGCCGAACCTGGGAGCGGCCGTCGCTGACGGTGCACTCGATCGGCTGCGGTGATCCCCGCATGCACAAGACCAGCATCGGCACCGAGGCGCTGGCGTCGCTGTCGCTGCGGGTGGCGCCGGGGCAGGATCCGGCGGCCCTGCACGAGCAGCTCGAGACGCGGCTGCGGTCGGCCTGCCCGCCGCACGCGACGATGGAGCTGGAGGCCTGGCCGCCGGGCAGCCCGGCGTACGTCTCGCCGGACGACCCCGTGATCGCCAGCGGCTTCGACGCGATCGAGCGGGCCACCGGCACGCGCCCGCTGGCGATGCGCAGCGGCGGGTCGATCCCGGTGATGGCCGGGCTGGTGTCACGGGGCACGCCGACGATCCTTTCCGGCTTCGCGACAACCGACGACGACATCCACTCACCCAATGAAAGGATGCGGGTGCGGAACCTGGAATGGGCGTTCGCAGCGGGGCGTGAGATCTTCCTGGGGCTGGAAACGGCGCTGCGCGACCGCGGGTAGGGAGTGGACGCCGTCCGTCGAAGGGGTTACGCTTGCGCGCGATGCGAATGACCTCGCGCGGAATGAGCGAATACCAGGTGCGCACGCGGCTGTACGAGCCGCCGGAGATGGTGCGCCGCCTGGAGGCGAAGCTGGCGTGCTGGAGGATCTCCAGCGCGCCGCGGATGCGCGGCGAGGATCTGCGACGCGCGTTCGAGCAGCGGCTGGACAATCGCGCCGACGTCGTGGAGCCACCGGCGGACATCGTCGAGGCCGAGCGCGTCCGCATCGTGGCGTAGCTCGAGGGCGGCGCTACGCGGTAGAGCTCCCGTTCCACGTGCGCATGGCCACGTCCACCCCGTCACGCAGCACCGACAGCGTGCAGTCGGCGCCATCGCGCACCAGGCGGTCGACATCCGTGCCCGGCGGAAACGGTTGCAGCACCCAGTCGGCCACCGGCCTGCGGTCGCCCCGCTCCGGCCTGCCGATCCCGATCCGCACGCGCAGGAAGTCCTGCGTGCCGAGTGCCTCGGCCAGCGAGCGCAGGCCGTTGTGCCCGGCCAGCCCGCCGCCCTGCTTGGCGCGCACGTCGCCCAGCTCCAGGTCGAGCTCGTCGTGGACGACGACCAGCCGCTCCGGCGGCAGCTTGTAGAACCGCAGCGCCGGCGCCACCGAGCGGCCCGACTCGTTCATGAACGTCTCCGGCACCAGCAGCCCCAGCCGCTCGTCTGAGTCGCGCAGCTCGCTGACCCGTCCGTTCCAGCGCGACCGCCAGCTCCCGCCCAGCTCGTCCGCGATCAGCTCGACGGCCCGCCGGCCCAGGTTGTGGCGCGTATCCCGGTAGCGCGGCCCCGGATTGCCGAGTCCGACCACCAGGTGGGAGAGCGACGGCTCGCGCGATCGGCGAAGCAGGCTCACCCGACGCTACTCGTCGCCTGCGGGTGCCTCCGCCGGAGTCTCGTCCGCGGCCTCGCCCTCGCCGGCCTCCTCGCCCTCGACGCCCTCCTCGCCCTCGACGCCCTCCTCGCCCTCCTCCGGCTCGAGCTCCTCCTCGGCGATGGGGGCGGTGACCGTGGCCAGCACGGTGCTCTCGGGGTCGTCCAGAAACGTCACGCCCTCGAGGCCGTCGACCTCGACCAGGCGCAGGGAGCCGCCGATCTCGAGCTCGCTCACGTCCACCACGATCTGCTCCGGAATGGCGGTCGGCAGCACCGAGATGTTCAGCTCATGGGTGGGCTGGCTGAGCACGCCGCCCATCTCGACGCCGTGCGGTATGCCCTCGATGTGGACGCGCACGACGGTGTTGATCGGCTGGTCGAGCCGCACCTCGTGAAAGTCGATGTGGATCACGCGGTCGCGCACCGGGTCGAGCTGCATGTCCTTGATCACGACCGGGTGCGTCTTGCCGGCTCCGTCGATGGTGAGGTCGATGACGGCGTGGGTGCCGCCCGAGCCGGAAACGGCCGTGCGCAGCTCGCGCGCGCCCACGGTGATGGCGTGCGCGCCCTCGCTGCCGCTCTTCGACGTGTAGAGGACGCCGGGGATGTCGCCCGCGGCCCGCGTCGCCCGCGCAAGCTTCCCGCCGCGCTCTTCCCGCGAGCGCACCTGTAGTTTCACATCGGCCATCGATCGCTCCCAAGTACCGTGACGAGCCGGGCGCCTAGAACAGCTGGTTTCCGCCGTGGAACAGGCCTGACACCGAGTCGTCGTTGAAGACGTTGGAGATGGTATCAGCCAGAATCGGCGCAACCGACAGCACCCGCACCTTGTCGGGCCGCTCGACGGCGTTCGTGGGGATGGTGTCGGTCACGACCACCTGCTTGAAGACGGATGCCTCCAGCGTCTCGAGCGCCCGCCCGGAGAAGACCGCGTGCGTGGCGCAGGCGTAGACCTCGGTGGCGCCGTGCTCGATCAGCGCCTCGCCGCCGGCGCAGAGCGTGCCGGCCGTATCGATGATGTCGTCGATCACGACGCAGACCTTGTCGCGCACGCGGCCGATCACGTTGGTCACCTCGGCCACCTGCTGCTCGGGGCGCTCCTTGGTGATCAGCGCGAACCCGGAGCCCAGCATCTCGGAGAACTTCTTGGCCAGCTTCGCGCGGCCGGCGTCGCCGGACACGACCACGATGTCGTCGGGCGGGACATTGCCCACCACCAGCTTGAAATGGTCGGCCAGCAGCGGCACCGAGGTCATGTGGTCGACGGGGATCTTGAAGAAGCCCTGCAGCTGGCCCGCGTGCAGGTCCATGGTCAGCACCCGGTCGGCCCCGGCGGCCTCGATCATGTCGGCCACGAGCTTCGACGTGATCGGCTCGCGCGGCGCGCTCTTCTTGTCCTGGCGCGAGTAGGGGTACCAGGGCATCACGGCGGTGATCCGCTTGGCCGATGCCAGGCGAGCCGCGTTGATCATGATCAGGAGCTCCATCAGTGAGTCGTTGGTCGGCGACGAGCAGGACTGCACGATGAACATGTCGGCGCCGCGGATCGACTCCTCGTAGCGCACGTAGACCTCGCCGTTGGTGAAGGTCTTGAGCGTGGCCTGGCCCAGCTCGATGCCGAGATGCTCCGCGATCTTGGCGCCCAGCTCCGGGTTGGAGCGCCCGCTGAACAGCATCAGCCGCTTGTGCGGCGCCCGCTCCATCCAGGTCGCGTGCGAGTCGCTCACCGCGGGGGCGCTGCCCGGAACGGTGGCGAACAGCGGTATCGGCGACTCAACGCTGACGGCGCTTTCGGCGTCCATATCCTTCGATGTTGGTCTGCTTGGCACGGGCCACTCCCAGCGCGTCGGGTGGGATGTCGTTGGTGATGACCGATCCAGCGCCCGTCCAGGCACCGTCACCGATCGTGACCGGGGCGACGAAGACATTATGAGAGCTGGTGTGGACGTCCTTGCCGATGGTGGTGCGCTGCTTCTCGTTGCCGTCGTAATTGGCGGTGATCGCGCCCGCCCCGATGTTGCTGCCCGAGCCCACGTCGGCATCCCCGATGTAGGACAGGTGCGGCACCTTCGCGCCTTCTCCGATCACCGAGTTCTTGATCTCGACGTAGGTGCCCGCCTTGGCGCCGTCCATCAGGGTCGCTCCCGGGCGAAGGTAGCAGAACGGTCCGACCAGCGCATCTCGCCCGATGGTGGCGTCGACCGCCACCGCGTGCGGGCCCACCTGCGCGCCGGCACCGACGCGGGTCGCGCCGCGCAGCACGGTGAACGGGTGCACGGTCGCGTCGGCCTCGATCTCGACCCCGGGCTCGATGAACGTGCTGGCCGGGTCGACGATGGTGACGCCCGAGAGCATGTGGCCACGGTTGATCCGGGCCCGCAGCTCGGCGTCGGCCTCGGCCAGGTCAACGCGGGTATTGACGCCCTTGGCCACCAGCGGATCGTCGTGGCGGTGGGCGTGCACGACCTCGCCGTCCCCGGTCAGGATCGCGACGATGTCGGTCAGGTACCGCTCGCCCTGGTCGTTCTGGTCGGTGACCCGGTCGAGCGCCGACCACAGCCGGTCGCCGCGGACGACGTAGTACCCGCCGTTCACCTCGCGCAGCGCGCGTTGGGCCTCATCGGCGTCACGGAGCTCGACGATCGCCTCCACGGCTCCCCGGCTTCCGCGCACGATCCGCCCGAAGTCGCCGCCGATCGTCTCGGTGCGGTCGAACGTGAGCAGCGTGGCCGCCGCGCCCGCCTCGCGGTGCGCCGCGACCATCGCAAGCAGGGTCTCCGCCTCGACCAGCGGGTGGTCGGCGTTCATGATCAGCACGTCGCCGGCAAAGCTGGACAGCGCATCGCGGCCGGCCAGGACGGCGTCGCCGGTACCGCGCGCGCTGTGCTGGACGGCGGTCGACGCCCATCCGGGCACGAGCGCGCCGAGCTCGGGCTGGTCGGGCGGGACGACCACCACGGCCGGATCTGCTTCCAGCGGCTCGACCGCCGCCAGCGACCAGCCCAGCAGCGGGCGGCCGCAGGCGGTGTGCAGCAGCTTGGGCAGGCGCGACTTCATGCGCGTGCCCTTGCCGGCGGCGAGGACGAGGCAGGCGAGCGGTTGGGTCATTTCACTCAAAGGGGAGACTGGGGCGCCTGGATTCGAACCAGGGGTCGCGGGACCAAAACCCGCTGCCTTACCACTTGGCCACGCCCCATCGCCGTGCGGTCAGGCAACCACCACGAGTATAAGGGTCGGGATTTCTAGGTGCGGCGGAGGTCGCCGAGCAGGACGAGGACCATTATCACCAGCAGCAGGGCGCCCACGATCGCGGCGAAGAAGAACAGCCCGAAGATGGCGGGCACCACGATTCCCGCGACCGCCTGTGACATCGCCACCACCCACAGCGGCCGGCGCGCGGCGGGCGGCACCCGGCGGCGCAGGTAGAGGTATGACAGCACCGCGAGCACGCCCACCAGCCACATCAGCCTGAAGCCGACATGCCAGGCGAACGCGGCCTCGACGAATCCGACCACTACGGCGATGCGGATGCTGTTGTCGCGCACCCAGCGGACCGGGCTGCGCCGCCTCGGCTTCTGCTCGAGGGTGACCTGGTCGCTTGAGAGGTTCCATTCGGCCATGTCCCAATTCTACACGGGCGCCGTGGCGATCGAGCCCGGAATCAGCGCCCCCGCCGCCTCGGCGGAGGCGCGGTCAGCGAAGAGACCGAACACGGTGGGGCCGCTGCCCGAGACGGCGGCAGCCAGGGCGCCGGCCGCGCGCACGGACGCGAGCGCGTCCGCGATGCCCGGACACAACTCGATCGCCGCCGGCTCCAGGTCGTTCGCCACCAGCGCGGCCACGTCGGCCGCCGCGCGCACCGTGTGGACACCCCGGATCAGGTCGCCGCGCACGGCTGGATAGATCTCGTTCGGCTGCACCCGCGCGTAGACGTCGGCCGCCGACAGCCGCTCCTGCGACGGCACCAGCAGCACCCCGAAGCTGCGCGGAAACTCCGGCAGAGGCTGCAGAACGTCCCCCCGCCCCGTGCCCAGCGCCACCTCCAGGCCCGAAAGGAAGAAGGGCACGTCGGAGCCAAGCGATCGGGCGATCGCGTACAGCTCGTCCACCGGCCGGCGCCCGCGCAGCGCGCGCAGCACCGCGGCCGCGTCGGACGAGCCGCCGCCGAGGCCGGCCGCCACCGGGATGCGCTTGTCCAGCACCACCCGCCGCGTCTCGCCCAGCGCCTCCAGGGCACCGGCGATCAGCGTGTCCGGGAACCCCTCGACGCTGGTGACCGGTGCCGCGTGCAGCTCGATCGTGTCGCGCAGGTCGATGGCGACAAACAGGGTGGCGAGCCGGTGGAAGCCGTCGTCGCGGAGCGGCCCCACCCGCAGGCACAGGTTGATCTTTGCTGGGGCGCTCAGAATCACAGCAGCTCCAGGAACTGCTCCGGCGCCAGCTGCTCGGCCCGCAGGCCGGCCAGGTCGGCGGGCGCCTCCAGGCCGGCCAGCCGCAGCGAGTTGCCGAGCCGCTTGCGGCGGTGTGCGAACGCGGCGTGCACCACCTGCGATAGCCGCGGCCAGCCCGGCCCGGCGGCGATCGCGGAGCGCCGCTCGAACGCGACCAGCGCCGAGTCGACCCGCGGCACCGGCGTGAACACGTTGCGCGAAACCGGGCGCATCGCCAGCCGCGAGCAGGAAAGCTGCACCAGCACGGAGACCGCGCCGTACGCCTTGCTGGCGGGAGCGGCGAACAGCCGGTCGGCGATCTCTCGCTGCACCATCACGCAGAACCGCTCACACACCGGCAGGGCGTCCATGATCACCGGCGTCGCCACGCTGTAGGGCAGGTTGGCGACCATCGCCCCGGGCGGAGGCCGAAGCGACGCGAAGTCGACGCGCATGGCGTCGGCGAACAGCAGCCGCACGTTGTCCACGCCGTCCAGCGTGATCGCCAGCGCCGGCTGCAACCGGCGGTCGATCTCGATCGCATGCACCAGCCGGGTGCGCTCCGCCAGCCAGCGCGTCAGCACACCTAGGCCCGGCCCCACCTCCAGCACCACGTCGTCGTCGCGCAGCGGCGCAACCGAGCCGATCATGCGCAGCACGTTGTCGTCGATCAGGAAGTTCTGGCCGAGGTCGCGGTTGGGCGTGATGCCGAGCTCTCGCAGCCGGGCGATGGAGGCCTGCTTGCTCACGGGCGGATCATGCCAGCGCCACCATCGCCACCCCGCCCGCCACCACCGCGGCGCCCAGCACGGTGCGCGGGTCGGGCCGCCGCCACGCCACCGCCGCGGCCAGCAGCGGCGCCACCACGATGCTCGATTCGCGCACCGCCGAGACCGACGCCGCGGGGGCACGCTGCAGTGCCGCCAACACCAGTGCGTAAGCCGCGAACATGCCGACGCCGGCCACCACCGCCGAGCGGCCGGCGGCCGCCCGCAGCGCGGCCGTGCCGTCGCGGGACGCGACCCAGCCCGCGTAGACCAGCGCCGGCCACACCATCACCAGCTCCAGGTAGGGCACCGGCGAGGCGTAGCGCAGCCCGTGCTTGTCGACCAGCGTGTACCCCGCGATCGACGCGGCCACCGTCAGCGCCAGCAGCACGTCGCGGCCCCCGGCCCGGTCGCGGTTTCTGGACACGATGCCGATTCCACCCGCCACCAGCAGCACGCCGGCCAGCTGCAGCGGCCCGGTGGCGACACCGGTCACGATCGCGACCGCCAGCACCAGCACGGGGGCGGCGCCGCGCGCGATCGGATAGATCACCGAGACGTCGGCGCGGCGGTAGGCCGCCGCCAGCAACACGATGTAGGCCAGCTCCAGCACGGCCGAGGCGGCCGCCCACGGGGCGACGCCAGCCTGTACGTCCCAGGTGGCGACGGCCAGTGGCAGCCCGACCGCGACCGAGGCAAGCATCGCGACGGCGGCGGCCGGCTGGGGATCGCGGGCGCCCCCCACCAGCACGTTCCAGAGCGCGTGCACCAGCGCCGCCGAGAGCGCCAGGACCAGCGCAGCGGTGCTCACGGCAGCCCGAACACGCGCGCCGCGTTGCGCTCGATCAGCTCACCCAGGGAGGCGGCGTCGACGCCGCGCAGGCCGGCCAGGAACGCCAGCGTGTGCAGCACGTTGGCCGGCGAGTTGGGGCGGCCGCGGAGCGGCACCGGGGCCAGGAACGGGCTGTCGGTCTCGGCCAGCAGCAGGTCGTCCGGCACCCGCGCGGCGGCCTGCTGCAGCTCCACCGCCTTGGGGTACGTGACGTTGCCCGCAAACGACAGCAGGTAGCCGCGCTCCACGGCCTGATCCAGCCGTGACGGCGAGGAGAAGCAGTGCAGCACCACCGGCACCCGCGCGCGCTCGAGCATCGGGAACGTCTCGTCGTCCGCGTCGCGGGTGTGGATCACGAGCGGCAGGCCCAGCTCGTTTGCCAGCTCGATCTGCGCGGCGAACACGCGGCGCTGATCGTCGGGCGGGGCGTTGGTGCGGTAGAAGTCGAGGCCGACCTCGCCCAGCGCGACCACCCTGGGACGGGCCAGCAGCGGCCCCACGGCCTCGACCTCGGCCTCGGCGGCCTCGTGCGGGTGCCAGCCGACGATCGCCCACACGCCGGGATGGCGGGCGGCAAGGTCGACCGCCTGCTCGCGGCCGATCGTGAGGATGCGCTCGACGCCGGCGGCGGCAGCCTCGGCGACGGCGGCGTCGGGACCCTGCTGGCAGCGCTCGAGATGCGCATGGGTGTCGATCACGACTCGACGCGCGGGAACAGCGGCTCGGGCTGGTGCGCCTCGCTGCCTGCCGCGAGCGTCCCCAGCGCGGCCCGCTCCCACTCGATGCCGCCGGGGTCGCCGACGGCCGCCAGGATCTTCTCGGCGGAGGTCGGGATGTACGGATACAACATCACGCCCAGTGCCCGCACCGTGTCCGCCAGCGTATAGAGCGCGTCGTCGAGCGCCCGCACCTGCTCGGGCTCTTCCGACCTGGCCAGCACCCAGGGCTGCTGCTCCTCCACGAAGCGGTTGGCCGACCGCACCAGCGTCCAGATCTCCTCCAAGGCCCCGGATAGATCGACGGCATCCAACCGCGCCACCACCGACTCGTGCACCGGCTCGAGCGCGTTTCGGCCCTCCGGCACGCGACCTTCGCGGTAGCGCACGATCATGGCGGTGGCGCGCGACACCAGGTTGCCGAGATCGTTCGCGAGCTCGCCCTCGTAGCGGCGGTGCAGTCCCTCCCAGGTGACGTCGCCGTCCTGGCCCCACTGCACCTCGCGCATCAGGTAGAAGCGCAGCGCGTCGGCGCCCAGCAGGTCGATCACCTCGAACGGGTCGATCACATTGCCCATCGTCTTGCTCATCTTCTGGCCGCCCGTGGTGAAGTAGCCGTGCACGAACAGGCCGCGGGGCGGCTCGTAGCCGGCCGCCAGCAGCATCGCCGGCCAGATGATGGCGTGCAGCCGCAGGATGTCCTTGGCCATCAGGTGCAACGAGGTCGGCCAGAACTCGGACGTGACGTCACGGCCGAGGCCGTACTCCTGGGCGGTGCGGTAGTTGAGCAGCGCGTCCACCCACACGTAGATCGTCTGGCTCGGCTCCCACGGCACCGGGATCCCCCAGCTGACGCTGGCCCGGGTGAAGGAGACGTCCTCGAGCCCGCCGGCGATCATCGAGCGCGCCTCGTTGTAGCGGGCGCGGGGGCGCACGAAGTCGGGGTTCGCGTCGTACAGCTCCAGCAGCTTCGGCGCCCACTTGGAGAGCGGGAAGAACCAGTTCTTCTCTTCGACCCAATCGACGGGGCGGTTGTGGATCGGGCACAGGTTGCCGGGCTGGATAAGGTCGCCCTCGGCGTAGAAGACCTCGCAGGAGCTGCAGTAGAGGCCGGCGTAGGTGCCCTCGTAGAGGTGGCCGTCGTCGTACAGGCGCTGGACGAAGTCCTGCACGCGGCGCTCGTGCTCCGGGTCGGTTGTGCGGATGAAGAAGTCGTTCGACGATTCCATGGCGGTCGTCAGCCGCCGGAAGCGCTCGGACACCTCGTCGCAGAACTGCTTGGGCGGCATGCCCGCGGCCTCGGCGGCACGGGCCACGTTGCCGCCGTGCTCGTCGGTGCCGGTCAGGAAGAACACGTCCTCACCGCGCTGGCGGTGGTGGCGGGCCAGCGCGTCCCCGGCCACGGTCGTGTACGCGTGCCCCAGATGCGGATCCGAGTTGACGTAGTAGATCGGTGTCGTGACAGAGAAGGCCATGTCCGGCGCTGCATCCTACCGGTGTGCGAACGAGCCGCGGTTGCACCGTTGTGACCGGCACATGACACGAAATCATGCAACGAACCTCACGCGGCCGTGACGCACCAGGCGGGGACCCGCAACGACTGAGACCGCGGCGCCGGCACGACCATCACGGACCCGGAACCGGCAACCGCGCAGCCATGCCGACGCGCATCACGGGCCGGTGACGACCGGTCACAATCCCGCGCCGGACCGCCCACGCCGGCCGGGTCGGGCTCAGAGCCCGTAAAGAACGCGACGAGCGTTGCACCGATGAGCGGGCGTCGTGACCCTGGTTGCGAACGCGTGACGAACCCGTCAGCGGCCGGTGAGGCTGGCGTAGATGCGATTGCGGGGCAGGCCCGTCAGCTCCGATGCCAGGGCGGCCGCGTGCTTCGCGCCCACAGCCGCGGCCAGCTCGGCCAGAAGCGCCGGGTCCGGAAGCGGCTGAGCGGCAGGCTCCGCGGCCGCCAGCACCAGCGTCACCTCGCCCTTCGGGGGATCGGCGAAGCGCTCGGCCAGGGACGCGGCGCCGCCCCGCTCGACTTGCTCGTGCAGCTTGGTCAGCTCGCGGCAGACCGCCATCCGCCGGCCGGGGTCGCGTTGCGCCAGGCGCGAGAGCGTGGCGGGCAGACGGCGCGGGGACTCGAACGCCACGATCGGAAGGCCCGCGGGGTCGAGCCGCTCGAGCAACGCGGCAAGCGCACCCGCCGACCGTGGCAGGAAGCCCGCGAACGCGAAGCCGCCACCGGCCATGCCCGAGGCCACCAGCGCCGTGGTCACAGCTGACGGGCCGGGCAGCACCACCAACTCCGCGCCGGCCGCGATCGCCTCGGACACCAGCCAGGCGCCGGGATCGGACACGGCCGGGAAGCCCGCGTCGGTGAGCAGGCAGACGCGCTGCCCCTCGGCCACCCGCCGCAGCAGCGCCGGCGTCTGGGCACGCTCGTTGTGCTCGTGCAGGGCGATCAACGGCAGGTCGATGCCGTGCCGGTGCAGCAGGGTGCGCGAGTGACGCGTGTCCTCACAGGCGGCCACGTCGGCGCGCCGCAGCTCCTCCAGCGCGCGCAGGGTGATGTCGCCGAGGTTGCCGATCGGCGTGGGGCAAACGACCAGTGCGCCGTCCGCAACCGTCACAGCACCAGCGCGGCCGCACCCAGCACGCCCGCATCGTTGCCCAGCTCGGCGGCCACGATCCGCGCGCCGGCGGTGGCCTTCAGCACCCGGCGCTCGTACGCCCCGCGGGCCGGGGCCAGCAGCGCCTCCCCCGCGGCCGCCACCCCGCCGCCGATCACCACCACCTCCGGGTTGAAGATGTTGACCAGGTTCGTGATGCCGACGCCCAGGTGGCGGCCGACGATCGCGAACACCTCGATCGCCTCCTCGTCGCCGGCGCGGGCACGATCGATCAGGTAGCGCGCGTCCAGGTCCTCGCCGGCCGCGCGCGCGGCCGCGAGGCCACCGTGGGGACGGTCGGACGCGATCTGCTGGGCCGCCGCCATCACGCCCGTCGCCGACGCCAGCACCTCCAGGCAGCCGCGGCTGTTGCAGTGGCCCTGGCAGTGCGGCCCGTTCTCGTCGACGGACATGTGCCCGAGCTCGGCACCGGATCCGATCGAGCCGCGGTAGAGCCTGCCGTCCAGCACCAGGCCACCACCCACACCCGTGCCCAAGGTCAGCATCACCACGTTACGCGCACCCCGCGCGGCGCCGATCCGCCACTCGGCCAGGCAGGCCACGTTCGCGTCGTTGTCGATCTCGACCGGCACGCCCAGCCGCGAGGCCATCTCGGCCTTGAAGTCGAGATCCTCGAGCGGCACGTTGGTCGAGTCCAGCACGCGCCCGTGGCGCTGGTCGATCTGCGACGGCAGGCCGAAGCCGACGGCCGACGGAGTGGTGTCCTTGCTCACCGATTCCACCAGCCGCTCGATCGCGCTCAGCAGCACGCCCTGGCTGCGGAGATCGGTCGGGACGGCGCTGCGGGAGACGATCTCGAGCCGATCGGACACCAGCGCCGCCTTGATCGAGGTGCCGCCGAGGTCAATTCCGACGGCAGCCTGGGGGGAGGAGTCGGGCATGGCGGTGGCTAACATAACAGCGCCGTGCCCGAGCAACTGAGGCCCAAGCCCTACCGCGTCTACCGCGGCGGGCACGTTCGCAAGGACGACCCCGACGCCGCCCGCTTCGCCTTCGGGGGATCGGGCGTTGCCACGGCCGACCGCCCGGTCACGCCGCCCGGTATGACCCGTCCCGGCATGACCCGGCCCGGCACGCCGCCGCCGCCCCCGCCGCCGCTTCCCGGCCGCCAGGTGGCGACGGTGCCGCCCCGGCGCCGCTTCCGGCCCGGCTGGAAGCGCGGCATCCTGCTCGGCATCGGCGCCATCGTCGTGTTGCTTGTGTTCTGGCTGTACCTCGGCTACCGCTCCTTCTCGAACGAGATCGCCAAGGCCAACGCCCGGCTCGACCACAAGACCGAGAAGGCGCTGACCCCGGCCGGCAACATCCTGACCAGCCCGCAGGTGACGCTGGTGCTCGGCTCCGACAGCCGCGGCGCCAACAGCACCGCCCGGGCCGACTCGATCGTCCTGATGCGCACCGATCCGGGCAAGCACCTGATCAGCATGCTGTCGATCCCACGCGACCTCTACGTCGACATCCCCGGCCACGGCCGCACCAAGATCAACGCCGCCTACGCCTACGGCGGGGCCCCGCTCCTGATCCGGACGATCAACTCGCTGACCGGCCTGCAGGTGAACCACATCGTGCTGGTCAACTTCGCCGGCTTCAAGGAGCTGATCGACTCGCTGGGCGGCGTCACGCTCTACAACAAGCGCAAGATCGTCTCTTCCCAGCCGTTCGACGGTCACAACTGGGTGTTTCCGAAGGGCACCATCACGCTCGACGGCCGCAGGGCGCTTGCCTACTCACGTATCCGCCACACCACCAACCCCCAGGACACCGACATCACCCGCACCGAGCGCCAGCAGCTGGTGATGCAGTCGCTGTCGCACCAGCTGGTGTCGTTCTCGAGCCTGCTGCACCTGCCCTCGATCGGCAGCTCGCTGGCCAAGCCGCTGACCACCGACCTGTCGGCGAACGAGTTGCTGGGCATGGGCTGGGAGAAGTTCCGCGCCAGCCGCACGCTGGAATGCCACGCGGGCGGCATTCCGCAGGTGATCGGCGGCCAGGACGTGCTGCTGTCTGTGCCGCAGAACCGGCAGGTGGTGCAGATGTTCCTGGGCGAGATCGCGCCGATTCCGGCGTCCAAGGGCTCGCTCTACGACCCCGGCTGCCAGGTCAAGTAGCCGGCACCGGGCCGGTCAGCCCTCGGCAGCCTTGGCCGGCTTCGCGTCCCCGCCGCTCTTCGAGTCGCCACCGCTCTTCGACTCGCCGGCCCTGGACTCGCCGCCGCTCTTGGCGCCGTCAGACCCCGAAGACTTGAAGTCGGAGCCGGAATCGGCCTTTGCCTCGGCCGACGCCGCCGCCTTCTTGCCCCTCCCGTAGTCGGTCGAGTAGAACCCCGACCCCTTGAAGTGGATGGCGACCGGGTGCAGCACGCGCTGTGCCGGGGCGCCGCACACCTCGCACACCGAGACCGCATCATCCGTGAACTTCTGGATCAGCTCGAAGCGGTGGTCGTTTTCGCAGCGGTACTCGTAGATCGGCATCGTCACACAAATTCTACCAGCCACCCTGGACGCTGTTGGCACAGTGCCGCCGGGAGTGCCAACGCCGTCGCACCCGGTAGCATGGCGCATCCGATGAGGATCGCGATCGTCACCGACTTCTACTACCCGACCCTGGGTGGGATCAGCGAGCACGTGGACGGTCAGGCCCGTGCGCTGACCGCGCTCGGCCACGAGGTGACCGTCGTCACCGGCCGCAAGCTGGGCGCGCCGCCGGTGCAGGACGACGCGATGGCGGTTCCCGAGCCGACCTTCGAGGTGGCCACCATCGGCACGTCGATCCGCCTGTACGTGCCGGGCTGGGGCAACGGCGCCGAGACCACCCACACCATCGGCCCGCGGCTGGGCCGCCGGCTGGGCGCGTTCTTCCGGGGCCGCGGCTTCGACGTGGTGCACGTGCACGCCCCCTACAACCCGCAGATGCCGGCCTGGGCGATCGACAACACGCCCGACGACGCGCTCTCGATCGCCACCTTCCACAGCGTGTTTTCGCAGACTCTGGGTATGGATATCCAGGCCGAGCTGATCCGGCCCGCGATCGAGCGGCTGGACGGCCGTGTGTGCGTCAGCGAGGCCTGCATCGGCTCGCTCACCCCCTACTTCCCCTACGCCTACGACGTGATCCCCAACGGCATCGACACCGACCACTTCTCGCCGGA
>DATNEO010000081.1:0-4491 GCA_035553035.1 Gaiellales bacterium
GGTGACGGTCTCGCTGATCGTCAGCGGGAAGATGCCGTTGAGCTGGCCGCTGACCGTGAGGGACACGGTGTTCGCCGCGGTGTCGACACTGATCTTCGACACCGACACGTTGCCGAGCACGCTCGTGTCGAGGCCGTGGTAATAGTTCATCGCCACCTGCGTCGCGGTTTGCTGCCAGTCGGTCTGGCTGGACTCCGCCACCCGGGCCGCCCGGTCGCCCTCCTGGGCTGCCGAGAGCGCCGCGTGCGACGCGTCGAGCCAGAGCGCGAACTGGATGACCAGCATGCTCACGAAGATCAGGGCCGGGGCCAGGATCACCAGCTCGATGGCGCTCGCACCGCGATCGGCACCCGGGCCGAACAGTCTCCGCAGTGGCGGGCGGGCCGACCGGCCCCCAGTACGCCGGTTCTGGGGGCATGCGGATGAAGCGGGCCGACGGGCAGCCCGCCGTCTTATGAGCCACCAGCCTTCCCGCTGTCGCATCGTCAGCCGGCTAGTTGCCGGCGCCAGCGCCGGCACCGCCGTCGCCGGTGCCCACGTTCGGCACCTGGGTGTTGGTGATGCTGTCGCCCTGCTTCTTGGCGAAGGTGACGATCAGGCCGAGGATCAGCACCGCCAGGGCGACGAGGACCGCGGTGATGACGGCGAGTTCGACCGCTGACGCGCCGCGGTCGTCGTTCTCGCGCAGCCGGGTGATCCGGGTGCCGAGGAACGCGCGCAGGTAGTGGAACAACATTCCCGGGGGGCTAAGCTCGTTCATCTTGTTGCTTCCTTTCTCATGAGTTCAGCAGGACCTGGACGGCCGGGTAGATGAGGAAGACGAGGAAGGCGCCGGCCATCACCATCTGGGCGACGAGCATCGACTGCGACCGCTCGGCCGCCTGTCCCTCCAGGTCTGCGAGTTCTTTGCGGCGCAGGCTGACCGCCCGCGCGGTGAGCGATTCGCGCACCTTCGCCCCGTCCTCGGCGACGAGGCTGAGCGCACCCGCGAGGTCCCTGAGCTCGTCCACCCGGACCTCCGCCCCGAGCTGGCCGAGGGCTTGCCACGGGGTCTGCCCGGTGAGCCTGGCGTTGGTGAGCGCGTCCCGGATCCGCCAGAACGCCCAGCCGTCGCCGATCTCCGAGGCGGACATCAGCGCTTCGGGCACGCCGCGGCCGCCGGACAGGTTCATCGCGACGAGGTCGAGGAACGCGCCGATCGCGTGCCTGAAGTCCCGGCGGCGTTTCTCGACTTCCTGTCGCAGCTCAAGGTCGGGCAGGAAGAAGAAGATGACGCCGAACATCAGCCCGACCCAGACCGGGATCACGATGGACAGGTGCACGCCGAGGAGGCTCAGGCCGCTGAGCAGGAAGAGCGGAACCGTGAGGCCGAAGATGCCGAGCAGCGCCTTGGTGCCGAGGAAGGACTCGAAGGACTTGCCGGTCAGCCGCAGGCTGGCGCGCAGCGAGGGAAACTGCCAGCCGAGCTCCGTGCAGAACCGCTCGAGCGCGGTGCCGAGCCGACGGGTGAGCGCGCTCTCGCTGCCGTGGTCCTCGGCGGCCAGGTCGTGCAGCGGCGCCACCCGGCTCGCATCGAACGCGGCGATCCGCCCGGCCAGGCTGACTCGCCGCGGTATCAGCGCGAAGATGGCGAGGAACAGCGCGAGTCCGGCCAGCCCGCCGGCCACGATCGCCTCGGTCGTCATGCCCTGCCCCCTACGACGCTGCCCGCCGCGACGCTAGCGCCGGCCGCGCTGGTTCCCGTGGCGCCGCTTCCCGTCCCGCCGGCTGAAACGGTGTCGCCGAGCAGCCGCTGCGGCGTCTCGAACTTGGCGAGCCTGCGCAGCCACCAGATCCCCAGCCCGTAGAGCACGGCGATGAGGGCGAGCACGAGTTGGCCGACCGGCGTGCTGTAGGGGGCGAGGAACGAACGGTCGATGAAGGCGAGCCCGATCGCCATGCCCACCGAGACCAAGACCACGATCTGCACGCTGCGCCTGGTCGACCGGCGCTCCGCGCTGACCTTGCGCCGCATGTCAAGCTCCTCGCGAACCGACCGGGACAGCGCGCCGAGCAGGTCCCGCAGGCCGGGGCCGCGCAACCGCGAGTTGATGATCAGCGCCGCGATGATCAGGTCGGCGCTCGGGTCGTCCAGGTCGCCGGCGAACAAGCGCAGCGCGTCTGGCATCGGCATCCGGGTGTGCAGCCGGTCGACCAGCCTGAGCAGCGGCTCCCTGATCGACGGGGCCGCGATCCTGGTCGAAGACGGTATCGCCTGTTCAAGCCCGACCGCCCCAGCGATCGTGTCGCGCAGCGACTCGGTCCACGTGGCGAGTCCCTCGAGCCGGGCGACCGCCTGGCGCTCGGCGCCGGCGCCGCTCAGCGAGCGCCAGTTGTAGGCGAGCAGCCCGATGCCGACGCTGGCCGCCACCCAGCGCGTCGAGACGAGGATGAGGATGGCGATCACGACCGCGACGGCGCCGCGCCCGCTGAGCACGTCGCGGCGCAGCCGGTCAAGCCGGCTTGGCCCGGAGCCGGGGCGGCGGGACGGCAGGCCGTAGAGCGCGACGATCGCTAGGAAAAGGGCGGCGCCGGTCAGCCCGCCGATGAGGATCGCGAGCAGCTGGGTCGGGGAAGAACTCACTGCCAGCCTCCCCGGGACGGGTCGTAGCCGAACTGCATAAGCTCCTCGAGGCAGGAGATCGGCGCGTGCGGCACTGTGCGGCCGTCCCGGCCCGCCGCGAACACCTCGCTTGACAGCACGCGGCCGTCCACGCCGGTGACCTCGCGCACGCTGCTCACGAACCGGCGCAGCCGGCCGCCGCGAGAGTACTCATTGCGCTTTTCCTGGAAGACGACGAAATCGATGGCCCCGGAGATCAGCATGTGGGTCGCCTCGATGGGCAGCCGTTCCTGCGCCTGGATCGCGTAGGTGGAGATGCGGTTGAACACCTCGAGCGACGAATTCGCGTGAATGGTGGACAGCGACCCGTCGTTGCCCTGGGTCATCGCGTTCAGCATGGTGACGATCTCGTCGCCGAGCACCTCGCCCACGATGACCCGGCTCGGGTTCATCCGCAGGCTGCGGCGCACGAGCTCGGCCATGCTGATCGCGCCCTGTCCCTCGCTGTTCGGCAGCCGCTCCTCGAACGCGACCACGTTCGGGTGCAGCTCGGGGAACTGGTCAAGCCCGAGCTCAAGGGCACGCTCGACGGTGATGAGGCGTTCGTGCGCCGGGATCTGGTTGGCCAGCGCGCGCAGCAGCGTGGTCTTGCCCGCGTTCGTCGCCCCGGCGATCATGATGTTCTTCCGCGCCGCTATCGCCGCCGCGAGGAAGCTGGCCAGGTCCGGGCTCATGGTCCCGTTGCCGACGAGGTCGGCGAGGAAGACCTTGCCCATCCGGGCCCGCCTGATCGAGATCGCCGGGCGCAGGGTGACGTCCATCACCGCCGACAGTCGCGAGCCGTCGGGAAGCCGCATGTCGAGCTGCGGGTTGGCGGTGTCGAACGGGCGGCTCGACAGCCCGGAGTAGGCCGCGAGCACCTGAATGAGCTCGATCAGCTCCTCGTCGCTTTCCGCGACCGGCTCGCCCAGTGTCTCCCGGCCGTCGGCGAAGCTGAGAAACACCCGGTCATAGCCGTTGATGTCGATGTTCTCGATCTGCTGGTTCTCGAGCAGCGGCTGGAGCCGGCCCACGCCGAACAAGGCGGCGTGGATCGCCTCGGCGAGATCCTCCTCCTGCTGGGCATTGAGCGGCGTGTGCCCGGCCATGATCTCGGTGCGCGCGTGCTCTTCGAGCACCTGGGAGATCAGCGCCCGCGCGAACTGGCGCTCGTCCTCCGGTGACATCGGCGAGACACCGCCGGCAGAATCCTGCCGCCGCTGCTGCGCGAGCCGGTCACCGACGTCACCGCGCAAGCGCTTGACTAGGGTGTGGTCCACCGGCCATCACCTGCCTCGGGGGCGGCCCCGGCGGGCTGTGCGAGCGTCGAGTGCCTGCCGCCCGCGCCGCGCTGCTGCTGCCGGGGCGGGTACTGCTGCGGGGCCTGGGGTCCCGGTCCCTGCGGGTACTGCTGCTGTCCCGTCGGCGGGTACTGCTGCTGGCCCGCGGGGGGATAAGGAGGCTGCTGGGCGGACGGAGTGCGGGCAGACTGGCCGCGGGCAGGCGGCGATGGCATCGACTGCGGTCCGCTGTCGTCGTCACGAGCGGCGGGCAGCGAGGCCGCCAGTTGCTGCGCGGCCTCTCTGGCCGTGCGGATGAGCAGGGTCTTGTCGAGCCGGCCGCCCCACTCGCCGCGCAGCAGTTCCGCGCCCTTCGGGTCATTGGCCAGTCCGCCGACCACCCCGGCCGGCACGTTGCCCTGCGTCAGCGTCTGGCCGACCTCGGCGGCCGTGGCCTTCAGCGTGCGCTGGTCCGCGATGACGGCGACCGCGGACGTGAACCCGCGCCTGCCCCTGGCGTTCACGGCGCTCGCGACGGCGGCCGCGCGGTCCCTGAGCCGGATGACGTCG
>DATNEO010000082.1:0-10291 GCA_035553035.1 Gaiellales bacterium
CCTGGCCCGCAACTTCGCGCAGCTGCCCGGCGCCGAGCTGATCTGGTGCTGTGACGCGGACGAGGAGCGGCAGGGACGGTTCGCGGCGCAGTTCCCCGACACCCGGATGACGGGACGATTCGACGACCTGATCGAGGACGAGACGCTGGACGCGGTGGTCGTGGCGACACCGGTGCCCTCCCACCACGCCCTGGCCAGGCACGCCCTGCTGGCCGGCAAGCACGTATTTGTCGAGAAGCCGCTCGCCTGGACGGTCGCCGAGGCTCGGGAGCTCGAAGCCCTGGCCGCCGAGCGGTCGCGGATCGTGATGGTCGGCCACCTGCTGCGGTTCCACCCGGCCGTGGTCAAGCTGCGTGAGCTGATCGATTCGGGCGAGCTCGGCGACGTGCTGTACGTGTACGGCAACCGCCAGAACCTGGGCGTGATCCGCGAGGACGAAAACGCACTCTGGAGCCTGGGCGTGCACGACATCTCGGTGGTGCTGTACCTGCTCGGCGGACGCCCGGTCGAGGTGTCGGCGCGGGGCGAGTGCTACCTCCGCCCCGGCGTCGAGGACGTCGTGTTCGGCTACCTGAAGCTGGCCTCCGGCCAGGTCGGGCACCTGCACCTGTCATGGCTCGACCCCCACAAGATGCGCAAGATGACCGTGGTCGGGTCCAAGCGGATGGCCGTGTTCGACGACATGGAGGCCGACCGCAAGGTGACCGTCTACGACAAGGGCCCGGTGCTGATTGCGCCCGGCAAGATCTCGACGCACACCGGTGACATCACCAGCCCTGCCGTCTCCCGTGAGGAGCCGCTGCGGATCGAGTGCCAGGCCTTCCTCGATGCGGTTCGCTCGGGCGATCCCGGGCACCCCGCGAACGCAGCCGAGGGCGTGGCCGTCGTCGAGGTGCTCGAGGCGATGCAGCGCTCGCTGGAGCAGGGCGGCTCCCCGGTCACCCTCGAGGGCGTGCGCGCGTGAGCTGGCCGGCCGATCAGGCACCGGGTTTGACCGTGACCGACGGCGCGGCCATCGGCGGCGAGGTGCGCTTCGGCGCCAACGTCACCATCCATGCCGGCACCGTGATCGGCGACGGCTGCACGATCGGCGACAACGCCGTGCTGGGCAAGCGACCGACGCTGTCCAGCCGGTCGACCGCCCGCCGCCAGGAGCCGGGACCGCTGACGCTGGGGGCAGGCTGCGCGATCTCCGCCGGTGCCGTGCTGGCGGCCGGATCGACGCTCGGGCCGGGATGCGTGGTCGGCGACCTGGCCACCGTCCGGGAGCGCTGCTCGATCGGGGAGCAGGTCGTGATCGGCCGCGGCGTCTGCGTCGAGAACGACACCACCATCGGATCGTTCACGAAGATCCAGTCGAACGCCTACATCACCGCCCACTGCCTGCTCGAGGAGCACGTGTTCATCGCGCCCTGCGTGGTCACCACGAACGACAACTTCATGGGGCGCACCGAGGCGCGCCACGCGCTGATCAAGGGCGCGGTGATCCGCCGCGGCGCGCGCGTCGGCGGCGGTGCCACGCTGCTGCCGGGGATCGAGATCGGCGAGGAGGCGTTCGTCGGCGCCGGGGCGGTGGTGACCAGAGACGTGGCGCCGCGCACGCTGGTGGTGGGCAGCCCGGCCCGGGTACTGCGTCAGGTGCCGGACGAAGAGCTGCTGGGGTAGGGCCGCCACGACCGGGGGTAGCGGTGCAGGCGACCGCGCCGGTCCTCCAGCTCGAAGCCGGCCGCATCCCACGCGTTCAGGTGCCCACCCTCCTCCAGCACCTGCACGGCATGGGCGCGTTCGTACATCGCGCGGGCGGAGGTGGAGTCACAACAGCCCTGCGCCGTGATGAACCACTTGCCGTCTCGCTTACCGATCGCGATGTGCGCCACGGAACGAAGGGTACCTCGCGCTGGGAACGACCAGCGTGGCCGAGACCCCCGAGCTGTGATCGCTGTCACGCCGGAAATGCGCCCGCCAGCTGCCCGGCGTGACCGCCGTCGAGAACCTGTAGCCGCCCTTCGCGCCCACGGTGTCGCTGCCGGCGCTGACCCAGCGTCCCCCGTTGAGGCGCTCCAGGATGACGGTGGCGCCGGCCAGCCGCGGCAGCATGGTGCCGTGGAATCCGCCCTTCTTCGACAACGTCAGCGCGGCGTGCACGCGCACGCGCACCGTCGGCGATGACGCGCCCTTGCGCACCAGGCGGTAGCTGGCGTCGGCGACCGGGCGGCGCTTGATCGAGAAGCGGCCGGTCGAGTCCAGCACCACCGGTGCCGTCACCTGCCGCCAGCTGCCGGAGGCGCCCGCCTTCGATTCCAGCCGAAAGGCTCCCTTGGGGCGCGGCCACAGCCGGCCCTTGAGGTGGTACCCGTCGCCCGCGGTGGAGGACTTCGGCGCCGCCAGCGTCACCTGCAGGATCCGGAAGTAGGTCGAGCGCAGTCCCAGCCGCGAGTACACATCGCCGGCCGTCAGCGAATGGTCGCCGCCACCGCCGTGGACGAGCACCGACAGCACCCGCTGCGAGGGGCCGTCGACGGTGGTGTCAAGCGATGAGACACTGCCACCCACGCCCAACGCCCGGCCCAGCGCGGACGGCGAGAACACGCGCGGCGCCCAGGTGTGGTTCGGGTTGAGACCGTCCGCGCCGTCGTAGCGATCGCGCACCGGCACCAGGTAGGGCAGGTTGGAGCTGCCCCAGGACGCGGCGAGGGACGAGGTACGACCGCCCGAGCTGGACGAGAAGAAGGTGGCGGCAACCTGGCCCCCGTACTTCACGACCTGGTGCTTGGTGGCGGCGACCGCCGCGTCGGATGCTGCCACCTGGTGCTCGACCGGGCAGTACATCTGGCTGCGGGTGTCCGCGTAGGCGTCGAACGTGCCGCCGCCGGCGGTTGCGACGGCGTAGGAGCGCGCGGCCACCGCCTGCGCCTGCACGGCCTCCGGCAGCCAGGACGCGGGCATCTCGCACGGCACGACGCCGGCGACGTACCGCTCCATCCCGACCACGTCGACCAGCGACAGCGAGCCGCCGCTGCGGTCGATGCGGAAGTCGCCCCACCAGTGGTCGTGGATGAAGCCGTTCACGGAATCGTCCAGCTGCAGCGGGCCACCGTGCGGCGCCACCTGGAACGGGCTGACGATGCCCTTCCAGACGTACTTGCCGCTCGCCTTGCTCCACAGGCGCAGATGACCGGCGACGGTGCCCGGGTCGACGCGGTAAGAGCCGGCCGGCAGCGAGCGGCTGGTGCCTGCCTGATCGCTCCCCGTCGCCGCCCGCGTGAACGACAGGTGGATCGAGGGACGGCTGGAGATCAGCAGCACCCGCTCCTTGGTGCCGGACGGCAGCTGGCCGATGGTGGTGCCCGTGAAGTAGTGCTGGAGGATCTGCTGGTGCGTCCAGCCGTGCTGGGCATAGCCGAGCGCGCCGTACTGGGACATGCCGATGCCGTGCCCCCAGCCGTGGCCGTTCAGCGTGAACAGCGTCGCGCCGGAGGCGACGCCCGGGCCGAGCAGCGAGGCGCCCAGGGCGGCGGTGACCAGGAGAGTGCGGCGAATCATGGTGTGTTCCATCGGCAGCGCACCACGAACTCTCAACCGAGTGGCCGCCGGAAGTGTGTTCTATCACCACTTCAGCCGCTCCGGGGTGTCGTCGATAACCTGCCGGAACCCATGAACCCGATCGCCCTGCTCCCGCCCCCGCTGCGCGCCATCGCCGAGATCGTCCTGACCCTGGTCGTGGCCGCTGCCATCGCGTTCATCGCGCAGGCGTACATCGTCAAGCCCTATCGCGTGCCCACGGGCAGCATGATCCCGACGCTCCAGCCCGGCGACCGGGTGATCGCCGACCGCCTCACCCTCGACTTCCGCGACCCCGCTCGTGGCGAGATCATCGTCTTCCATCCACCCATCTGCCGGGGCGACCACAACAGCGAAGGCGCCTGCGACACGAACGACCTGTCGCTCCGCGCCGGCGCCTCGTCGCAGACGTTCATCAAGCGCGTGATCGGGCTTCCCGGCGAGACGATCTGGGCCAGGCACGGGTCGGTCTGGGTGAAGAGCCCCGGCCAGCGGGTGCACCGATTGTCCGAGCCCTACCTGCACGGGCGGCGTACGGCCAGCTTTCCCCACACGGTGATACCGCAGAAGTGCTACTTCATGATGGGCGACAACCGCGGCCAGTCCGACGACTCGCGGATGTGGGGCTGTGAGCCTCGCGGCGACATGATCGGCATCGCCCGCGTGCGCTACTGGCCGCTCGACCGGATCGGCCTGCTGTAGCCTCCCGGGCGCCCGGCCGTTGCCGCCCAGGCGGCCGCCGCTGGGTAGACTGACTGCACAGTCAAACCCCGACGCGGAGCGGAAAACGTTGCGGTTGCGCCGATCCTGCCTGGCCGTGCCGGGCTCATCCCCCAAGATGCTGTCCAAGGCGGCGGTGCTGCCCGCCGACCAGATCTTCCTCGACCTCGAGGATGCCGTGTCACCGCTGGAGAAGGTGCCGGCGCGCCAGAACGTGATCGACGCGCTGAACGGCCATGACTACTCCGGCAAGACCCGCGTGGTGCGGGTGAACGGCGTCACTACCCAGTGGTGCCTGGGCGACCTGACGGCCGTCGTGGCCGGCGCCGGCGCGAACCTGGACTGCGTGATGGTGCCCAAGGTGGAGGACCCCGCACAGCTGCACTTCGTCCACCACGTGCTGACCCAGCTCGAGATCGAGCACGGCATCGAGCACCGCATCGGCATCGAGGCGCAGATCGAAAACGGCCGCGGCGCCATGAACATCCGCGAGATCGCGCAGGCCTCGTCGCGCCTGGAGACGCTGATCTTCGGCCCCGGCGATTACGCCGCCAGCATGGGCGTGGGCTCGCTCGTGATCGGATCGATCGATCCCGACTACCCGGGCGACCAGTGGCACTTCATCCTGTCGCTGATCGTGACCGCGGCTCGCGGCTACGGGCTGCAGGCGATCGACGGCCCGTACACCGACATCAAGAACACCGACGAGTACCGCCGCCTGTGCCTGCGTGCACGGCAGGTCGGCTACGACGGCAAGTGGGTGCTGCACCCCGACCAGGTGGGCATCGCCAACCAGGTATTCGCGCCCAGCCAGAACGACTTCGACGACGCCCGCCGGCTGCTCGCGGCCTACGAGCACGCCACCCAGGTGGAGCGGAAGGGGGCCGTCATGCACGAGGGCCAGATGATCGACGAGGCGTCCCGCAAGATCGCCGAGGCGGTCGTCGCACGGGGCGTTGCGGCCGGCATGAGCGACGGAGAGGCAACGCCATGAGCATCACGCTGGATGGCCTGACCGAGGAGCAGCGCGAGGTGGTCTCGCTGGTGCGGCAGTTCACGGACGAGCAGATCATCCCGGTCGCCTCCGACCTCGAGCGCGACGACATCTTCCCCGACCAGATCGTGGCCGGGCTCAAGGAGCTGGGCCTGTTCGGCTTCACGATCCCGGAGCAGTACGGCGGCCTCGGCCTCGATCTGACCACCTACGCGCTGTGTGTGATCGAGCTGTCGCGCGGGTGGATGAGCGTGTCGGGGATCATCAACACCCACTTCATCGTGGCCGACATGATCATGCGCGACGGCACGGAGGAGCAGAAGCAGCGGTTCCTGCCTCAGATGGCGACCGGCGAGATGCGTTGTGGATTCTCGATGACCGAGCCGGAGGCCGGCTCCGACGTGCAGGCGATCCGCACGCGGGCCGTCCGCGACGGCGACGACTACGTCGTGAACGGGCAGAAGATGTGGGTCACGAACGGCCTGCGCTCGGGGCTGGTGGCGCTGCTGGTGAAGACCGACCCGGACGCCAAGCCCGCGCACAGGGGCATGAGCTGCCTGCTGGTGGAGAAGCCACCCGGCGCCGCGCAGGACGGCGGCCTGACGATCCCGCCGCAGCTGGGCAAGCTCGGCTACAAGGGCGTCGAGACCACGGAGCTGGTGTTCCAGGACCACCGGGTGCCCGCCGCCAACCTGCTGGGCGATGGCGAGGGCCACGGCTTCCAGCAGATGATGTCGGGCATCGAGGTGGGCCGGGTGAACGTGGCCGCGCGCGGCGTGGGCGTGGCCCAGCGGGCCTTCGAGCTGGCGATCCGCTACGCCCAGGAGCGGGAGGCGTTCGGCAAGCCGATCGCAAAGCACCAGGGCATCCAGTTCAAGCTGGCCGAGATGGCCACCAAGATCGAGGCCTCACGGCTGCTGATGCTGTCGGCGGCGCGCAAGAAGGACGCCGGCGAGCGCTCCGACGTCGAGGCCGGCATGGCCAAGCTGTACGCATCCGAGATCTGCCATGAGGTGGTCGAGGACAGCTTCCGCATCCACGGCGGATACGGCTACTCCAAGGAGTACGAGATCGAACGGCTGTACCGCGACGCGCCGTTGCTGCTGGTCGGCGAGGGCACCAGCGAGATCCAGAAGCTGATCGTGGCCCGCGGCATGCTGGCGAGGTACCCGCTGTGAGCGGCCGCGAGTTCGACGCCCGCGAGACCCGTTTCGGCCGCTACCTCGAGGACTTCCAGGTTGGCGACGTCTACAAGCACTGGCCGGGCAAGACCATCACCGAGGCCGACGACCACCTGTTCTGCATGATCACGATGAACCACCACCCGCTGCACACCGACGCCCACTACGCCGAGACCGAGACGCAGTTCGGCAGGAACGTGGTGGTCGGCAACCTGGTCTACTCGCTGGTGCTGGGCATGAGCGTCCCCGACGTCTCCGGCAAGGCCATCGCCAACCTCGAGGTCGAGTCGCTGAAGCACGCGAAGCCGACCTTCCACGGCGACACCATCTACGCGCAGACGACGGTGCTGGACGTGGTCGAGTCGAAGAGCAAGCCCGACCGCGGGGTGGTCACGGTGGAATCGATCGGCACCAACCAGCGCGGCGAGGTGGTCTGCGAGTTCCGCCGCAAGGTGCTCGTGCCGCGGCGCCCCACCGGCTGATGGCGGCCGACCTGATCCTCACCAACGGGGTCGTCCACACGGTCGACGCTGCCCGCAGCGTGCGGGAGGCGGTGGCGGTCGCGGCCGGCCGCGTCGTCGCGGTTGGCAGCGCATCGGAGGTCGCGGAGCTGGCCGGGCCGGCGACGCGGACGGTCGACGTGGAGGGCGGCATGCTGCTGCCCGGCTTCCAGGATGCGCACTGTCACCTGGCGATGGGCGGGTACGAGCGCACGCTCTGCGATCTGTCCGAGAGCCGCGGGGCGGAGGAGCACCTGCGGCGCATCCGCGAGTACGCGGCAGCCAACCCCGACCGCGAATGGATCCTGGGCGGCGGCTGGTCGATGAGCGACTTCCCGGGCGGCATCCCCACCCGCCAGCAGCTGGACGCGGTCGTCGCCGACCGGCCCGTGATCCTGCCCAACAGCGACTACCACGGCGCCTGGGCCAACACGCGGGCGCTGGAGCTGGCCGGGATCGGCCGCGGCAGCCCCGACCCGTTCGGCGGCCGGATCGAGCGCGACCAGGACGGCGAGCCGGTGGGCATGCTGCAGGAGTCGGCGATGGGCCTGGTGCTCGACCTGGCGCCGAAGCCGGACGCCGAACAGCGCGCCGCCGGGCTGCGCACGGCGCAGGAGTACTACCACCGGCTGGGGATCACCGCCTGCCAGGACGCGACCGTCGAGCCGGACTACCAGGAGACCTACGAGCGGCTGGCACGGTCCGGCGAGCTGACCCTGCGCGTGCGCGGCAACCTGTCCTGGAACCCGGCCCTCGGTGACGAGCAACTCGACCAGCTGATCGAGCGCCGGCTCAGCGGCACCGTCGGGCGGCTCACCTGCGGCAACGTCAAGTTCTTCCACGACGGCGTGGTCGAGAACCGCACCGCCGCCATGCTCGATCCCTACCTGGACGCGGCCGGCGCTGCCACCGGCGAGTACGGCATCGATCAGTACCGGCTGGAGGACCTGGCCCGCCACGTCGTCCGCTGCGACGCCGCCGGGTTCGGCATCCATATCCACGCCATCGGCGACCGCGCGGTGCGCGAGTCGCTGGACGTGCTGGAGGAGGCCGCCGCCGCCAACGGACGCCGGGACGCGCGGCACCAGCTGGCGCACGTCCAGTTCACCCACCCGGACGACATCCCCCGCTTCCGCAGCCTGGGCGTGGTCGCGAACGTGACGCCGCTCTGGGCCCGGCTCGAGTCCTACATCGCCGAGCTCACGATCCCGTTCATCTCGCCGGCCGCCGCCGCCATGATCTACCCCTTCGGCAGCATCCTACGAGCCGGCGGCGCGCTCGCGTTCGGCAGCGACTGGCCGGTCTCGACACCCGACCCGCTGCACCAGCTGGCCACCGCCGTCGCCCGCACCGACCCCGAGACCAGCAGCGACGAGCCGCTGCTGCCCGACGAGCGGCTCGACCTGGGCAGCGCGATCGCCGCGCAGACGATCGGCGCCGCGCACGCCTCGTTCCTGGACGACACGACGGGCTCGATCGAGCCCGGCAAGCTGGCCGACCTGGTGGTGCTCGACCGCGACCTGTTCGGGCTGCCGCCGGCCGGCTACCTCGAGGCCAAGGTGCGGCTGACGTTGTCGGCCGGCGAGACGGTCTACGCGGCGCCCGGCTGGTAGCCGCCCGGCCGCGAGATGGTCGATCGGTATCTCTCGCGAGCCTGGCCGCTGCGACCGGATTAAACTCAGCAGCGGCCGGGGTGGCTACGGCTGCGAACCATCGCCTCCGTCCGCGATCTGCGTAATCGCAGATCACTCCCGATCGGTGCAAGGCTGTTGGCCTTGCACCTGGTCCTCGGTCGCGCCAATACGATCCCGTATTGACGCTCCCTGCGTCCTTGCGAGACTCGGTTCTCGCCGTCCAGGACATCACGGAGATACCGATCGACCATCTAGGGTTGCCGCCATGCGCGTCACATACGTCGGGCACGCCACCGTCCTGATCGAGGATTCGGGCAGCGCGATCGTGACCGACCCGCTGCTGCGCCGGCGCGTGGGGCACCTGCGCCGGCAGGGCGAGCTGCCCGCGCCGCTCCCGCAGCTGGACGGCGTGCTGATCTCGCACCTGCACCGCGACCACCTGGACACGCCGTCGCTGAAGCGGATCGCCGACGGCACGCCGGCCGTGATACCGGCATCGGGCGTGTCGGCGATGCGCCGCACGCGGCTGCAGCCGCTGCCGATCGAGGAGGGCGGCGAGCTGCGCCTGGGCGCCTTCCAGGTGCTGGCGGTGCCGGCCGACCACCCCACGCGGCGGACACCGCTGGGGCAGGCGACGGATGCGCTCGGCTACGTGCTGACCGCGCCGGGCGGCAGCGTCTACTTCGCCGGCGACACCGATCTGTTCGATGGCATGCGCGAGATCGGTGACCTGGGCCTGGACGTGGCGCTGCTGCCGGTGGCCGGATGGGGACCGACGCTGGGGCCCGGGCACATGGACCCGCGGGCGGCGGCCGAGGCCGCGGCACGGCTGCGACCGCGGATCGCGATCCCGATCCACTGGGGGACCGTCAGCCCGGTGGGGATGGCCGACTCCGGCGAGGGGCCGGCGCGCGAGTTTGCCGCCCGCGTCGCCGAGCTTTCGCCCGGCGTGCGCGTGGTGCAGCTGGCACCGGGCGAGTCCTGCGACATCTAGTGCTAAACACCTGCCGGGCGGGAGCGGAGCGCCGCCTGTCTATCATCTGGCCCCGCGATGGTCGCCATCCAGGTCGACAGCCTCACCAAGCGCTACGGCGAGCACGTCGCCGTCGACGGCATCAGCTTCCAGGTCGAACAGGGCGAGGCCTTCGGCATCCTCGGCCCCAACGGCGCCGGCAAGACCACCACTCTGGAGATGATCGAGGGGCTGCGCAAGCCGGATTCCGGGCAGGTGCACGTGCTCGGCCGGCCGGTCTGGCCCGACCCCCGCTCGGTGCAGTCGCTGATCGGGGTGCAGCTGCAGTCCACCACCCTGTTCGACAGGCTCACGTCGCGCGAGCTGCTGGAGCTGTTCGCGCGCTTCTACAACCGCACCGACGGCACCGAGCGGGCGCAGCTGGTGCTGGAGCAGGTCGGCCTGGTGAGCAAGGCCGACGCCTACGCCGACGACATGTCGGGCGGCCAGCAGCAGCGCCTGGCGATCGCGCTGGCACTGGTGCACGACCCCGACGTGGTGTTCCTGGACGAGCCCACGACCGGCCTCGACCCACAGGCGCGGCGCAACCTGTGGGACGTGATCCGGGCGATCCACGCCGACGGCGGCAAGACGGTGGTGCTGACCACCCACTACCTGGAGGAGGCCGAGACGCTCTGCGACCGGGTCGCGATCATGGACGAGAGCCGCGTGATCGCGCTCGACACGCC
>DATNEO010000083.1:0-4806 GCA_035553035.1 Gaiellales bacterium
GTTCAGGTCGTCGCTCCTGCCCTCGTCGAACTCGTTCTGGTACGTGTCGGTGGCGTTGTCGGCGTCGTCTGCGGTGGACTCGTCGTCGGTGGTGACAACGGTGCTCGTCGCCAGCGCCTGCTCGATCCGTCGCCGCTCCTCAGCCAGCAGCTCGTGCGCGATCATCGTCCATCCGGTCCCCCTTGGTCGGCGTTCGTTCGGTGACCGGCATTCTGGCACGGTCCGGCCCGAGCCCGCGCACGGCCGTCGCTATGCTCGGAGGCGTCCACGAAAGGGGATGCGAGATGAGCGCGGGGCGACTGCAGGGCAAGTCGATCGTCATCACCGGCGCCGCCTCCGGCCTAAGCCGGGCGATGGCCCTGGCCTTCGCCGCCGAGGGCGCCGACGTGGTGGTCGGCGATGTGCGGCCGGACCCGCGAGGGCGGCGATCCGACCGTCGATCCGATCGAACGGGCCGGCGGCAGCGGCGTCTTCGTCGCGGCCGACGCCTCGCGCTGGGCCGACATCGACCGGCTGGTCACGACCGCCGTCCAGCGGCGCGGCCGGCTGGACGTGATGGTGAACAACGCGATCGTCGCCGGCCGCCACTCGAACGGCCTGCTGGAGACTGAGCCCGAGGACTGGGACGCGATCATGGACGTGGGCCTGCGCGGCGGACGCTCCCTCGACCTGCTCACTTCAGCTCCTGCACGGCTTCGACAACCAACTCCGCCGCGCGCCGCATGACCGGCTCTCGCGCCACCGTGATGCGGGCGAAGCCGGGCAGCCCGAACTCGGTTCCACCGCGGATCAGGACGCCCTCTCGCAGCAGCCGCTCGCAGACCGGGCCGTCGTCCATGCCCAGGTCGACCAGCAGAAAGTTGGCCTGCGAGGGATGCGTGGACAGCCCGCGCTCGGTCAGCAGCTCGCCCAGCAGTTCGCGCGCCGCCGCCACCTCCGCCCGTCGCGTTTCCACGAAGCCGGTCAGCGCGACCGCGGCGCGGCCGGCGGCCAGCGCCACCCGGTTCACGTTGAACGGCTCCTGGACGATGTCCAGCAGCCGCGCCACCTCGGGATCGGCAATGGCGAATCCCAGCCGCAGCCCGGCCAGCCCGTAGGTCTTCGAGAACGACCGCAGCATGATCACCGGGCGGCCATCCACCACATCTTGGATGCGATCGGCGCGAAGGGCCGGATCGGCGAAGTCCATATAGGCCTCGTCGGCGACGACCGCGCACGCGGGCGGCAGCCGATCCAGGAACTGCGACCAGTCGCCCGGCGAGACAACGCCGCCGGTGGGGTTGTTGGGATCGGAGAGCCAGACCACCCTGGCGCGGTGCGAGCGCGCCGCCTCGGCGACCGCGTCCAGATCGATGTCGAGCCCGCCTCCCGGGACGCGCACCACCTCCGCGCCCGCGGCGGCGGACACCTGCGCATAGAGGCCATAGGTGGGGGTCGGTGTGACAACGGTCGTGCCCGCGTCCACGAATGCTGTCGCGATCGTGCCGATCAGCGACTGCACCCCGTGGGCTGGAATGATCGACGCCGCGGGCAGCCCCAGGTGCGCCGCCACCGCGTCGCGGAAGTCGGCGTAGGCCCGCTCTGGGTAGTAGGCGACCTTCCCCAGCTCGGCTGCCGCGGCCTCCAGCGCCTCGGGCGGCGGCCCGAACAGATCCTCGTTCCAGTTCAACGGCTCCAGCTCGGCGAGGCCGTGGCGCTCCTTCATCTGGTCACGGCTGGGTCCGGGGTCGTAGCGCTCCAGGCCCTGCAGCGACGGCCGCGCCAGCGCCTCCCAGTCGGTCATGCCGCCAGCTCCCGGAGCGCCGACTCCAGCGCCTGCGCACACAGGACGATCGCGTCCGCTCCGGTGGACTCCTCAGGGGCGTGGCTGACGCCTCCGGCGACGCTGCGGGCGAACAGCATCGCACTCGGGATCCCGGCGGTGGCCATGATCGCAGCGTCGTGTCCGGCGCCCGACGGCAGGTCGACCGCGTCGAGGCCGAGGCCGGTCACCGCCCGGCGCACGGCCTCCGCGGCGGCAGCGGTGGCGCGATACACCAACGCGTCCAGGCCGGCTGCGTCGGACGCGCTCAGATCGACGAACAGCTCCGCACGGCCCGGGATCGTGTTGGTCGCGCCCGGGAGCGTGACGAGCCGGCCGATGGTGGCGACCGCTCCCGTGATCGAGCGGGCGATCTCGTGCTCGAGGAAGCAGGCTGGGGGCGGGTCTGCCCAGCCCCTGGTCGGCAGCCGGCCCAGGCCCAGCTCCGCGAAGGCCTGCGCTACGGAGACGCCGTCCACGTCCAGCAGATCGCCCTCGTCCGGCTCGATGTCGCCCACCATCGCGCGGCTGCCGAACACCCCGCGGCCGAACCGGCAGCCCTCCTCCAGGCGGAAGGCGACCACGGCGATCGTGCGGCGCACCGACCCGGCTCCGATCGCGGCGGACGCATCCAGTCCAGCCACCACGCCCAGCGCCCCGTCGAACATGCCGCCGTCGGGCGGCGTGTCCAGGTGCGATCCGTTCCACACCTCCATCAGTGACGGATCCGACCCCGGCAGCCGGCCGATCAGGTTTCCGGCCCGGTCGACCTCCACCGCGAGGCCTGCCTCTGCCATCCAGGCGGCAACCAGGTCGTGCGCACGCTGCTCGCCCCCGCCGAGCCCCGACCGGTTGGTGCCGGCCTGGCGACCGATCTCGAACAGCCCGGCCACCCGCCCAAGCACCTGGCCGGCCCGCTGCTGCGGCGTGGATGCCGGCTGCAGGCTCACTCCTTCTGCCGCAGCCGCAGCCGCAGCTGGTCGAGCTTGCGCTCGGTGGCGCCCAGCGCCGCGGGCAGCAGCGCCTCCGGACGGGGCAGCGAGCCGTCACTCGTGCGCCTCTCGATCCTCAGCCTGGCCCACTCCCCGGCCATGCGGCCGGCGGTGCGCGTGGCCGTGCGCCGCTTCGGGTCGAGCATCCAGACCGCCGAGGCCAGGGCCGCCCGCCGGCCCGCTTTGCTGCGGCCACCCGGTATCCGGGAGATCAGCATCTCGGCCGCCAGCAGCTGCACCACCTCGCTCTGGGCGACCTGCGACAGCCCCGACAGAGCCGCCCGCAGTTGCCTGGTCGAGTGGCGGCGCTGGGCGGCACGCGCCGCCTCGAGCTCGTCGCCGGCCTCGACGTACTCGCTGCTGCCATGTGATTCGCCGGCCGCCGTGACCATGGCACGCCAGCGCCCGTCGCTGCGCTCGAACAGCTCCAGTTCCAAATCACGGGCGTCGAACCAGCGGCGGATTGCCGCCAGCTCCTGTGCGGGGTCGACCCAGCTCATGCGCGAACGATATGCGAACTACCGCCGCGCGTCGCGCGCGGCCGGCCCGCCGCGGTACCAGGCCTGGCGCGGCGGCGCCAGCAGCCGCTCCACGTGCAGCGTGGCGAGGCCGAGCACCGGCACGTCGCGGTGCCGTTCGAAGCAGATGTACCGACGCCGCCACTGCGGGAAGAACTTGCGGTTGAAGCTGAACAACCGCTCCAGCTGGAACAGGCGATCGAGCCGCAGCAGCGACCAGCGGGTCGCCCGCAGCGGCCACGACGCGGTGCCGTCGGCGCGCAGCACGTCGGCGAAGACCGAGAAGTTGAGAGAGATCTCGTCGGCGTGCTCACCGCGCGCCCAGACCGCCGTCTCGGCGATCAGGTACTCGATCAGCCCGTTGGGGCTGGTGCGCAGCCGTCGCATGGAGGACAGCGAATAGCCGCGCCGTGAGGGGACCAGGTGCAGGAAGCCGTCGAGCCGTCCCTCGCCGTCGCGGGCGAGAGCGAACCGCGCCTGCGGGTGTGCATAGAGATCGTCCATCGCCATCGAGAAACCGCGGTCGGGCCAGCCGTTCAGCCACTCCTGTGAGACCTGCTCGACCGCCGCGCGGTCGGCGTCCGTGAGGTCGGCGGGAGATGCGACGGTGACCGTGTAGCCCATCCGCGCCAGGCGGTTCACCGACTGGCGCACCTTGCGGATCGCGCGCCCTTCCAGCGTGAACGTGTGCGGGCACAGCACCGCCTCGTCGCCGATCGGCAGCGCCCGCATGCCGATCTCCCGGAACAGGCCGACCCATTCCTCGGAGCAGTGCAGCACAACCAGCCGCCAGCCGCGCTGGTGTGCGAGTGACGCGAACGCGCGCACCATGCCGGGGATCGACTCCGGGTTCCCGACCGGGTCGCCCGACACGAGCGCGCAACCGGCCACGACGCGGTAGGCGAGCAGTGCGTCGTCTCGCTGCGAGAAGGCGTAGCGGCGGTCGCGCCGCAGCGCGAAGAAGGAGAGGCTGTCGTCGCCCCACTCGAGCACGATCCGGCGCGCCCGGCGATGGTCGTCCTCGCTCTGCGCATCCGGCTCCCGCCAGGGCCGCAGCCACAGGTGCACGAGCCAGACCGCCGTCATCACCGTCAGCGCCAGCACGCCCACGTGCAGGATCCTGATCTCGTCCATGCCATGCCCAGAGGGCACCAGCAGCACCGCCACCACCAGCCACGCCAGCACGGCACCCCCCGCCGCCAACAGCCGCAACGAGGCGGGATCGCCGGGCGCGTCGAACCAGCGCCGCGAGCGGATCAGCAGCACCAGCAGCGCCACGTTCGCAATCGACTCCTCGAGGTCGAGGCCCTTGGCGATGTGCAGCACGGCGCTGGCGGCCACCACCACGACGGCCAGCAGCCAGGCTCGGTGCTTGCGGCGCGCCAGCGAGCTCGCCACGAGCAGCATGGCCACCCCGGCCGCCAGCGTCAGACCGCGTGCGGCCACCTCTGCGTCGGGCGACAACACCCTCTGCACGACGCGGACGCGCTCGGCC
>DATNEO010000084.1:0-14665 GCA_035553035.1 Gaiellales bacterium
GCGTGGGCGATCTCGCCGACGTGCGGGCCTACCTGGTCACGCTGATGGCGGTGTTCCGTGCGGGGATCCAGGCGTGCGACGGGGTCGCCATCTGCAGCTCGCTCTACCTCAACCGCGAGCAGCATCCGGAGATGCTGGAGGAGTTCCGCCGCGCGGTGGTTGAGCCGCGCATGGAGCGGATGCGCTCCGTGCTCGAGGCGGCCGCGGCAGCCGGCCACGTGCGCAAGGGCATCGACGTCGAGATGGTGGTGACGATGCTGTTCGGGGCCGGCATCCAGCGCGTGCTGACGGGCGGCACGCTCGACGACGCCTGGCCCGAGCGGGTGGTGGCGGCGGCGTGGCCGCTGCTCGACCCGGCCGGCTGCTAGCCGCCGTCTGCCGCGGGCAGCTCGTGGAATCAATCATCTAGTCTCGGGACATGCCCGCCCCGCGCTCGCGCCTTACCCGCCTCTGGGTGGACATCTCGCCGCTGCGCGAGTACCCCGCATACCGCAGGCTCTGGGTCGGCGACCTGGTGGCGTCGGGCGGCTCGCAGTTCGCGGCCGTTGCGCTTCCCTACCAGGTCTACCGCCAGACCGGGTCGTCGCTGCAGGTGGGCCTGATCGGGCTGGCCGCCCTGGGGCCGCTGCTGGTCGGGGCGCTCGCATCCGGGGTGATCGCAGACGCGTTCGACCGCAAGCGGCTGCTGCTGGCCAGCCAGTCCACCTCGTCCGCGGGCTGCGTGCTGCTGGCCTTCCTGACCGCGTCCGGCCACACGCCGCTGGCTGTTCTGTACCTGCTGGCCGCGCTCCTTGCCTTCGCCTCGAGCGTCGAGTCGCCGGTGCGAAACGCCGTGATCCCGAGCCTGGTGGGGCTGGCGCGCGTCCCCAGCACCGCGGCGCTCAACCAGATCGTCGACCAGACCTCGCAGATCGCGGGGCCGGCCGTGGCCGGGGTGCTGCTGGCCGCGTTCGGCATCACGGTCACCTACGTCGCGGCGGCGGCCGGGTTCGCGATCGCCGTGCTGGTGGCGCTGGGGCTGCCGACGCTGCTGCCGGCCGGCGGCACGGTCGCGCCGGGCTGGTCGTCGCTGATGGACGGACTGCGCTTCGCCCGTCGCCAGCCGGCGTTGTTGGGTACCTTCCTGGTCGACCTGAACGCGATGGTGTTCGGCATGCCGCGGGCCCTGTTCCCGGCGCTGGCGGCGACCACGTTCCACGTCGGGCCGGAGGGCCTCGGCCTGCTCTACGCGGCGCCGGCGGCAGGCGCGCTGCTGGCCGCGGTTTCGAGCGGCTGGGTGCTGCACGTGCGCCGGCAGGGCGCCGCGGTGATGGTGTCGGTTGTGGTGTGGGGCGGGTCGATCGCTGCCTTCGGGCTGATGCCGGATGCGCTGTTCTGGGCGGCGCTTACGTTGCTGGCCGTGGCCGGCGCCGCCGACGTGATCTCCGCCGTGTTCCGCAACACGATCATGCAGCAGGTCACCCCCGATCAGATGCGCGGCCGGATGGCGTCGCTGCACATCGCCGTGGTCACCAGCGGGCCACGGCTGGGCGACGTCGAGTCCGGCGTGGTCGCCAGCCTCACGTCGGTGCGGTTCTCGGTCGTCTCCGGCGGGCTGATCTGCATCGCCGGCGCCGGGCTGATGCAGCTGCTGCTGCCCGCGTTGTCCCGCTACCAGCGGCCGGCCGCGCTCACGGCTTCCACTTGATGCTGCAGCCGACCGGCGTCGTCTCCGGCCGTCGTAGCTCGACGCCCGACAGCACGTCGTCGAGCGCCTCGCGCAGCCACAGCGCGTTGGCCGCCGGGTCCTCGTAGTCCTGGTCGGGCGCGCCCCGGTAGCGGATGCGCATCTCGCCGTCGATCACGAACACGTCCGGCGTGGTGCGCGCGCCGTAGGCACGTGCCACGTCCTGTGCCTCGTCGTGGAGGTATGGCACCGACCAGCCCTCGTCGGCCACTCGCGCCCGCATCGCCTCGAGCGAGTCGGATGGGTAGCGCTCACCGTCGTTGGGGTTCACGAACAGCGTGCGGACGCCGCGGAACCCGTAGTCGTGCGCGACATCGGCCAGCCGCTCGTGCCAGGCCAGCGCGTAGGGGCAGTGGTTGCAGGTGAACACGACCACCACCGGCCCGGTGGCGGTCAGCTCCGAGAGCCGGTGCACGCGGCCGTCGGTGTCGGGCAGTGCGAAGTCGTGGGCGGTGGCGATCACGCGGCCACCGCCTGTGCCAGCGCCTCGCGCAGCCGCGCGGGATCGGGGGTGGGCGACGGGCGCCCGTCGGCGCGGCGGTAGATCCGGCAGGTGAGGCCGGGCATGTCGTCGGCCGGGAACGGGTCGACGCCCCCGATGCGGATGGTGGGCGACCCCGGAAAGCGCTCATCGACGGCCTGCTGCTCGGTCGCCATCTCGCGCATCTCGATCGCATCGGGGTCGAGGCCGAGGTCGATCAGCGCGGCGCGCAGATCGGCCAGGGTGCGCTCGGTGGACGGGCAGCCCTGCCACCAGAGAAGCTCGATGCGAGGTCGCATGGCCGTCAGCATAGCCCGGGCGTGCCGACTAGGATCGCTCGCTCAGATGGGCTGCGATCCCCGACACGAGATCCTGTTCGAGCCGGTCCGGATCGGCCCCAAGACGCTCCGAAACCGCTTCTACCAGGTGCCCCACTGCACCGGGTTCGGCGTCGAGAAGCCGTGGTCGCAGGCCCGGCACCGGGCCGTCAAGGCGCAGGGCGGCTGGGCCGCGGTCTGCACCGAGTACTGCACCATCAGCGCCGAGTCCGACGAGACGCCGTACGTGGCCGCGCGGATGTGGGACGACCACGACCTGCGGATGCTGGCGGTGACCGCCGAGCAGGCGCACGAGCTGGGCGCGCTGGCCGGGATCGAGCTGTCGCACACGGGGGCGCACGGCGAGAACAGCGAGTCGCGGCTGCCGGCGGCGGCGCCGTCACAGATCGCCGGCGACTTCGCGGTCGGGCTGGTGCCACGGGCCATGACCAGGCGCGACATCCGCCGCGTGCAGGACGACTGGGTGGCGGCCGCGCGGCGCTCGCGCACCGCCGGCTTTGACATCGTGTACGTGTACGGCGCGCACACCTACCTGCCCGGCCAGTTCCTGTCACCCCACTACAACCGCCGCACCGACGAGTACGGCGGATCGCTGGCGAACCGGGCCCGCTTCTGGCTGGAGACGCTGGAGATGGTGCGCGAGGAGGTCGGCGACGACTGTGCGGTGGCCTGCCGGGTGGCGGTCGACCGCCGCGGCGCGCTGGGCGTCGATCTCGACGAGGGCCTCGAGTTCGTGTCGCTGGCGGATCACCTGGTCGACCTCTGGGACGTGACGGTCGGCTCGATCGGGGAGTGGTCGCTGGACTCCGGGCCGTCCCGCTTCTACCGCGAGGGCTGGCAGCTGGAGAGCACCGCCCGCGTGCGCGAGGCGACGCGAAAGCCGATCGTCGGCGTGGCCCGGATGACGGATCCCGACCTGATGGCGAGCGTGATCCGAAGCGGCGTCTGGGATCTGATCGGTGCGGCCCGCCCCTCGATCGCCGACCCGTATCTGCCCGAGAAGATCCGCCAGGGCCGGGTGGACGAGATCCGCGAATGCATCGGCTGCAACGTCTGCATCTCCAAGGCCGACAGCCGCCGCCACATCGGCTGCACCCAGAATCCGACCGCCGGCGAGGAGCACCGGCGAGGATGGCATCCGGAGCACGTGCCGCCGCTGGCGGAGCCCCTGCACGCGCTGGTGGTCGGGGCCGGGCCGAGCGGCCTGGAGTGCGCGATCACGCTCGCGCGCCGCGGGGCGCGGGTCGACCTCGTCGACCGGGGCGGAATGGTGGGCGGCTCGATGGGCTGGATCACGCGCCTGCCGGGAATGGGGGAGTGGGGCCGGCTGGTGGCGTACCGGGCGGTGCAGCTGAAGCGGCTGCCGGGGATCGAGCTGACCACCGGCCGCGAGCTGGACGCAGACGAGATCCGCGGCTGGGGCGCCGATGTGGTGGTGCTCGCCACCGGCTCGAGCTGGGCCGGCGACGGGCTCAACGGCTTCACGCGTGAGCCGATCGCGGGCGCCGACGACGTCCTGCCGCACGTGCTGACGCCGGAGCAGGTGCTGCTGGAGGGCAAGCGTCCGCCGGGCCGGCGGGTCGTGGTGTACGACGGCGACGGGTACTTCGCGGCGGCCGGGCTGGCCGAGCTGCTGGCCGGGGAGGGCCACGAGGTGCAGCTGGTGACCGGCTACGACACCGTCGCGCCGTTCGCGGCCGAGACGCTGGAGGATGTGCTGACCCGCAGCCGGCTGCACGAGGCGGGAGTGGCGATGCGCTCCGCCACCACGCTGGCCGGGATCCAACCGGGGCGCGTGGAGGCCGAGAACGAGTTCGGCGAGCCGTTCACGATCGCAGCCGACGCCGTGGTGCTGGTCACCCAGCGGGTTTCCCGTGACCGGCTCTACCACGAGCTGGAAGGCACGCTGCCGCGGGTGCACCGGATCGGAGACTGTGTCGCACCGCGAATCCTGGCCGAGGTCGTGTTCGAGGGCCACCGGCTGGCGCGGGAGATCGACCAGCCGGATCCGGACGTGGCGCTGCCCTACCTGCGGGAGCGGCCGATGCAGGATCCGCCGCCGGCCCCGGCTCAGCCGCCTCCGACGCTGGCGCTGCCTGAGCGGGCGCGGCCGCGGCCGCGTCGGGTGGAGCTGCTCGAGGGAGCGGCGGACGAGGTGGCGGCGCGCATCGACGAGCTGGTGCGGGGGCGAGGTGAGGTGGTGGTGGCGGCGGGGCGTGGTGCGGGCGATGATCTGGAGCCCTACCGGCGGCTGGCCGAGCGCTACGGCGGGCGGTTCGCCGTGTCGCGGCCACAGGTGGAGGCGGCCCACGCAACCCGGGCCGACCTGGTAGGGGCAAGCTCCCAGGTGGTCGCGCCGGACGTGTACCTGGCCTTCGGCATCTCGGGTGCCATCCCGCATCTGGTGGGGATGGCCGAGAGCGCCACGGTGGTTGCGGTCAACACCGACAGAGGCGCTCGGATCTTCGATTACGCCGACTACGGTGCGCTCGTGGACGCCGAACAGGTCGCCCGACGGATGTGCGACGGGCCCCCTTTAGGGTGACGCACTAGACTCGATGGTGCGCTGAAATCTGGGGTGGCGCACCGTAAGGGTGCGCGGCAGCCACGTTGCGCGGGCGAAACTGGGGTCTACTCCTGGCTTTGTTGCAGCGCTTCGCGTGACTGTTGCCGAGGTCCTCGGGTTGGAGCCCCCGGGGGCCTCGGCCCGCTTCTCCGCCCTACTGACAACAGGAGGAGCGAAATGGCCGGCGGCGACGTGGTGATTCTGGGAGGCGGGAGCACGGGCGAGGCCTGTGTCTCCGCCCTCCGCGAGCTCGAGCCCGACGCGCGGATCACCCTGGTGGAGCGAGGGCTGGTCGGCGGCGAATGCTCGTACTACGCGTGCATGCCGACGAAGGGGATGCTGCGGCCGCTGGAGGCCGTCGCCGCGGCTCGCAACGTGCCCGGTTCGAGGGAGGCGGTGACGGGCCCGGTCAGCGCCGATGGCGTGTTCGGGCACCGCGAGGCGATCACCAACGACTGGGACGACTCCTCGCAGGCGAAATGGCTTGCGTCCAAGGATGCGGAGCTGGTGCGAGGCGAGGCCCGCGTGCTGCGGCCTGGAGTGATCGCGGTAGGGGAGCGGGAGGTCGAGTACGGGCGGCTGGTGATCGCAACCGGCTCGCGTCCCCTGATCCCGCCGATTCCGGGCATGGACGGCGTCGAGTACTGGACGAACCGGGAGGCCACCAGCCGGCGCGAGGTCCCGTCGAGCATGATCGTGCTGGGGGCAGGGCCGGTGGGATGCGAGCTGGCCCAGTTCTTCAGCCGCATGGGGGCGCGAGTCGCGATCGTCGACGCGGCCGACCGTCTGTTGCCACGCGATCACCCCGAGGCGGGTGAGCTGCTGGGCGAGTTCCTCACGGGCGAGGGCATCACCCTGCACTTGGGGCAGGGGGTGGATCGGATCGACCCGGGCGTGAAGCTGCTGCTGAAGGGCGGCACCGTGGTCGAGGGTGAGCGGTTGCTGGTCGCAACCGGGCGGCGTCCGAACTCGGATGGCTTCGGGCTCGAGCAGCTGGGGGTGACGCTCGGAAAGGGCGGAGCGGTGGAGGTTGACGAGCGCATGCGCGCGGCAGACGGGGCATGGGCGATCGGAGACGTGAACGCGATCGCGATGTTCACGCACGTCGGCAAGTACCAGGCGCGCGTGGCGGCGGCGGACATGGCCGGCAAGCCGGCGAAGGCCGACCACAGCGCCGTGCCGGCGGTGACGTTCACCGACCCGCAGGTGGCGTCGGTGGGGCGGACGAGCGGCGATGGGCTGGTGACCGGCGAGCGCAAGATCGACAGCGTGTCGCGCACGTCGACCTATGAGCGGCCGAAGCGGCCGGGGTTCCTGAAGGTGATGGCCGACCCGGAGCGAGGGGTGCTGGTGGGTGCGGTGGCCGTGGGGCCCGAGGCGGGCGAGTGGCTGGGCCAGCTGACGCTGGCGGTACGCGCGCAGGTGCCCGTGGAGCTGCTGCGAGAGACGATCCAGCCCTACCCGACGTTCAGCGAAGCGGTGCAGTTCGCGGTGCGCGACCTGCCCATATAGCCAGCGCCGATTTCGCAACGATCGGTCATGGGGTCCGCACGAACCCTCGGCGCGGGCCGATGCGGCCTCTGAGCCCTGTTCGATGCCGTTTGGCTCAACCAGGCCGATTGGCTGTCACGGCTGCTGTGATGTTGGTCGCATCGGTGTCACGGGGTGCCAACGGGAGCCGAGGCGGGCTCTGAGGCCGCGTTCGCCCTCGTGGCGGGCTTGGTCAGGCGCTTGCGAGCAGCTGGCGGGCGGCGCGCTCGCCGCTTCGCAGTGCGCCCTCCATGGTCGAGTACCAGTGTCGCTCGGTGTGCTCGCCGGCGAAGGCGATTCGCCCGACCGTGGCCTCCAGCCGATCGTCGAGGTCCGCCGGCCGGTTGGGCTGGCGTGCGCTGTAGGCCCCGTCCGGCCAGGTCGAGAGCACCGCACCCGGGCCGTCGAGCTCGAGGTCGGCCCGCAGCGCGGCGACCCGCTCGAGGTACCGCTCGGGCCCCGTATCCACCCGCAGCGCGTCGACGGCCGGCCCCGATCCCGCAAACGCCGTGACCAGCGGCGCCACGGCGCCGTCGCCGTCCTTCGCCGTCCACGTCCAGAAGTGCTCCGGCACCGACAGCACCGAGCTGGCCCGCGCCCGCGCCAGCAGGGGCACCGCCAGCTTGGCCGCCTGCCCGTAGACGACCCGCGCCAGCGCGTCGGCCTTCCAGGCGGGCAGCGGCGGGTCGAAGGCGATCCCGTTCGTGGCCGGCGCCGGGACCGAGATCACCACCGCGTCCACGTCGAGGTCGCCGTTGACCCGAAGGCCGTCCCCGATCCGCGCCACCCGCACCGCCGGCGTCCCCAGCTCGACCCGCAACCCAGCCGCCAGCCGTTCCGCCACCTGCTGGTTTCCGCCCGCCACCCGCCGTGCCTCCACGTCGTCGAACAGCTCACCGACGTGGCGCACGGCGCCGGCCGCCAGCAGCGATACCGGATGGGCGTATGAGACCTGGATCCTGCACGCGATCAGTTCGCGCGCACCCGCGTCCATCGGCACCCGCTCAAGCAGCTCCGCGACCGTCAGCCCCTCGCCGGCGCCGGCCTCCACGGCCCCGACCAGCGCCGCCAGCCCCGCGTCCAGCACGGCCGCATCGACGCCGATGCCGCCGCGCGGGTCGCGCCGCGCGAAGCTCATCCCCATCGGCGCCAGCTCGAGACCCAGCCGGCCGACCAGCGCCGGGAGCACCCTGTAGCCCTCCGTCACGAACTCCGCGCCCATCTCGACGATCGCACCGCCCGGCAGCGCCTGCGACCAGACCCGGCCGCCCACCTGCTGCTCGCGCTCCAGCACCGTCACCGCGACGCCCGCCGCCGATAGCGCCGCGGCCGCCGCCAGCCCCGCGAACCCGGCTCCGATCACGGCCACGCTGGCCACGCCGCTGTCGCCGGCCGCTGTCCCCATCAGTCCCGCGAGGGGCGCGAGGCGTTTCGCATCTGCTTGCTCAGCGTCTTCCACTGCTGCCGCTGCTCCGAGCGCGCGCGCTTGTCCTGCTTCAGCTCCTGGAAGCGCAGCTCCCGCAGCAGCTTGTTGTAGCTCTCCAGGCGGTCGGGAGCGAGCGTGCCGGCCGTGATCGCCGCGGTCACGGCACAGCCCGGCTCGCCCTCGTGCTTGCAGTCGCTGAACCGGCAGCCTGCCGCCAGCTCGTGCACGTCCGCGAAGGTCTGCTCGAGGCCCTCCCCGTCGCCGTCCCACATGCTCACCGACCGCATGCCCGGCGTGTCGATCAACACTCCGCCCGACGGCAGCGGGATCAGCTCGCGGTGCGACGTCGTGTGCCGGCCGCGGCCGTCCGGCCGCACGTCCTGCGTGCGCAGGCGCTCCTCGCCCACCAGCCGGTTGATCAGCGTGGACTTGCCCGCACCCGACAGCCCCAGCAGCGCCACCGTGCGGTTGTCCCTGATGTGCGCGTCGAGCGCCTCGAGCCCATCGCCGGTGGCGGCGCTGATCGCGAGCACATCGGTGCCGAACGCGATCGACTCGGCCTCCAGCACGAACCGCTCGGTATCGTCGCAGAGGTCGGTCTTGGTCAGCAGGATCACCGGCTGCGCGCCGCTCTGCCAGCCCAGCGTCAGGTAGCGCTCCAGCCGGCGCAAGCTGAACCGCTGGTCGAGCGAGTTGACCAGGAACACGACGTCGATGTTGGCGGCCACGACTTGCCCGATCGTCTCCTCGCCAGAAGCCTGCCGCGTGAAGGCGGTGCGACGTTCCATCAGCGCCCGCAAGACGGCGTCGTCGCCGCCCGGGACGGCCGGCCTCACCGCCGCCCAGTCGCCCACGGCCGGCGTGTCGAACCGTGGCGGCACCACCGCCCGGTGCACGGCCTGCGCGGCGAACACCGTGCAGATGCCGCGGTCGACGCGCGCGATGCGCCCGGGCACGGTGTCCTGCTCGCCCAGCTGCGCGAACTCCTCGTCCCGGGCCTGATCCCAGCCCAGCTGCTGCAAACGCTCAGATTCGGGCGGCCCGTCGTCGGGCCACCAGGAAATGTCACTCACGTGGATATCTCTCCAGGGTTGATGGGATCCCCGGAGGCCGCGAAGCGCGGTCGATCAGCGCTGTCGGGGCAGGCGGGGACGTGCACGTTGGATTACCGATTTCACCCTCATGGTCCGCACCTCCCTGCCGATTGCATTGCAGCGACTCCAATACCATAGCAATCAACGGCACGAGGTATTGCGCGCGGGGGCAAACGGTGTCGCTACCATGCCCGGCGTGCTCCAACACCGGGGTCGGTGGGTCCGTACCCCGAATGCGCTCGATCTGCTCGCGTAGGTGACAGCTTCGCGTGGGCGCAGCTCTGTCCCCGAGTAGGAGGTCCCGATCCTGAGGAAACCACTGTTTGTTGCCGTTTTGATGCTGGCGGCCATCGCCCTGACAGCATCCGCGCACCGTGCCAGCGCCGCCGTGACGGCCAGCGCCGCCCACCAGAAGGCCGTTCATACCTGGCGCCATAAGGCCCGCTTCCGCCGCAACCAGGCCCGCCACCTGGCCCGCCGCCTGGGCGTTCACTACCGCCCCCGCCGGGCCGAGATCCACATGAACCGGATCGTCCGCCTGCAGCGCCTGACGCGCCACTACCGCCTCCGCGGCAACCATTTCCGCAGGATCATCCGCCAGCGGTTTCCCCACCTGATGTGCATCCACCACTACGAGGGCAGCTGGTCCGCCTACAGCCCCGCCGGCTACTACGGCGGGTTCCAGATGGACGCCTCGTTCATGCAGCACTGGGGCGCGGACAAGCTGCACAAGTACCACGGCCGCGATGCCCGGTACTGGTCGGTCGCCGACCAGCTCGCCGTGGCAAGCCGAGCGGTCGCACACATCGGCTATAGCCCGTGGCCGAACACCGGTGCCATGTGCGGGGTGTAATCGTCGGGATGATTGCACCCCGATAGTCGCTGCCGCGTCTGCGGGAACGGCTCAAGCGCAGGGCGTGCCCGGCCGATGTCCTAGCGATGGCTTCTGCCGATCGTCTCCGTGCGCTTGTCGACCTGTCCCGGGCGCTCTCTTCCAGCCTGGATCTGGAGGACGTGCTGCGGTGTTTCACGGCACACGCGACGGCCGTGAACGGCGCGGCGGCGACCGCGGTCTCGCTGTGGGAGCGGGACCGGGATGTGCTGATCACACTCACCGATTACGAGAACCACATCGTCGGCCAGATCGCCGAGGCCGATGTCGAGTACGCCCTGGCCGACTTCCCGCTCTCGCGCCAGGTGATGGAGGAGCGGATCGCGGTCGTGGTTCGCGCCTCCGACCCCGAGTGCGACCCCCACGAGCGCAGCGTCCTGCTCAAAGAGGGCTACGAGACGATGCTGATGCTGCCGCTGGTGTCGCGCGGCGAGACGATCGGACTGATGGAGTTCGCCGACGTCACCGATCGCTCCTGGGACGCGGAGATGGAGTTCTTCGGCGCGCTCACCGACGTGGTCGCGGCCGCGGTGCACAACGCTGTGCTGCACGATGAGTTCCGCGAGGCCCAGGAGCGCTACCGGGTGCTGGTCGAGAACCTGCCCGCGATCACCTACGTCGACCTGGCCGGCAGCGGCGATCCGCTCTACGTCAGCCCTCAGATCGACGAGCTGATGGGCATCCCCGCCGTCGAGTGGCTGGACGGATTCAACGGCTGGGAGCGGAGGATGCACCCCGACGACCGCCACACCATCGCCGAGTACAGGCGCACCGTCGAGACCGGCGAGCCCTACTCCGCCTCCTACCGGATGCAGGGACTGGACGGCCGCATGCGCTGGTTCCGCGACGACGCCGCCGCCGTGCGCGACGAGACCGGCGCTCCACGGTTCATCCAGGGCGTGATCTTCGACGTGACCAAGCAGAAGGAGGCCGAGGGCGCGCTCCAGGCCTCCGAGGCGCGCTTCCGCGAGATGCTCGAGAACGTGCGCCTGGCCGCGGTCGTCACCGACCTCGAGGGCCGCATCACGTTCTGCAACGAGTACCTCGCCGAGCTTTCCGGCTGGTGGGAAGACGAGCTGCTGGGCCGCATCTGGTCGGAGACGTTCACCCCACCGGACGAGCTGGAGATGGAGCAGCGCGCCCAGCGCGGGATCGAGCGCGGGAGCGTGATCGCCCACTACGAAAGCTCGATCCTGACCCGCACCGGCGAGCGGCGGCTGTTCTCCTGGAACAACACCCTGCTCCGCGACGCCAACGGCGAGGTGGTCGGCCAGGCGTCGGTGGGCGAGGACATCACCGATCGCCGGCGCGCGGAGCACGAGCTGGAGCGGCTCGCCTTCCACGACCCGCTGACCGGCCTGCCGAACCGGATCCTGTTCCACGAGCACCTCGACGTGGCGCTGGCGCGGGCACAGCGGGCGGGCTGCGGCGTTGCGGTGCTGTACGTCGACCTGGACGACTTCAAGTTGGTGAATGACAGCTTCGGCCACAACGCCGGTGACGAGCTGCTGTGCGAGGTGGCGGCGCGACTGAGCGGGTCGACCCGCGCCTCCGACGTGGTTGCGCGCCAGGGCGGCGACGAGTTCCTGATCCTGATCGCCGACGTCGAGACCAACGAGAGCGGTGACGTCGTCGACGTGGGGGACGTCGCGCGCCGCGTCGCCGAGCAGGTGCGCGCGGCGCTGCAGCGGCCGCTGATCCTGGCCGACACCGAGATCTACACCAGCGCAAGCCTCGGGATCAGCCTCTACCCGGCCGATGCGCCCGACGCGGAGAGCCTGCTCAAGCACGCCGACATCGCGATGTACAAGGCCAAGGAGTCCGGCCGCGACGGCTACCAGCTGTTCTCCTCAACAGGTCACGATCCACGCGCCCAGCTATCGATGGCCGGTCGGCTGCGTCGCGCGGTCGAGCGTGGCCAGCTGTTGCTGCACTACCAGCCGCTGGTGTCGCTGGCGACCGGAGAGTACGTCGGAGCGGAGGCGCTGCTGCGCTGGCAGGACGATCAGAACGGCCTGGTGATGCCGGGCGACTTCATCCCGCTGGCAGAGCGCACCGGGCTGATCGGCCCGATCTCGGAGTGGGTGATCGAGGAGGCCTGCCGCCAGAGCGCCGAGTGGCGCTCGATGGGGCTCGACCTGTACGTGTCGGTGAACCTGCCGGCGGTGTTCTGGCAGCCGACCGCCATGCGGCAGGTGCTGGCCACGATCGAGCGGTTCGGCCTGTCCGCCGACCGCATGATGGTCGAGATCACGGAGTCGACCGTGATGGCCGACGCGCTGCGCTCGGAGCCGATCATCGCCGAGCTGCACGAGCGCGGTCTGCGGCTGGCGATCGACGACTTCGGTACCGGCCACTCCTCGTTGGCGCGACTGAACCAGATGCTGGTCACCACCCTCAAGATCGACCGGTCGTTCATCGCCGACCTGCCAAGCGATCCCAGCGCGGCCGTGCTCGTGGCGACCATCATCCAGCTCGCCCACAACCTCGGCCTGCATCCGCTGGCGGAGGGCATCGAGACCGAGGAGCAGCGCACGTTCCTGGTCGAGAACGGCTGCCAGCTGGGCCAGGGCTTCCTGTTCTCCAAAGCCGTGCCTGCAGACGAGATCGTGGCGCTGCACAACGCCATGCGCGACGCCGCCTGACTATCCTTCGGGTATGCCGATCACGATCACCGATGCCGCGCTCGAGCGGGTGCTCGATGTGCGCGCCCGCGAGCACGAGCCCGAGGGGCTGGCGCTGTGGGTCGAGATCGTGGGCGTGGCGGGTGCCGCCTACCAGTACGACATGTCGTTCCTGCGCCACGACGAGATCGACGAGACCGACGTGGTGGTGACCAGCGGCGGGCTGCAGGTCGTGGTGCCGCGGCTGGATGCGCCGGCCCTGGACGAGGCCACGATCGCGATCGACGAGCGGCTGGGCGGAGGGCTCGTGATCGAGAATCCCAAGCTGCCGGCACAGACCAGCCCGGCCCTGCGGCTGCCGGAGCTGCCCGAGCTGCACGGCGATGCGGCGGCCCGCGTGCGCCAGGTGCTGGAGTTGCAGGTGAACCCGGCGATCGCGTCGCACGGCGGCCACGCCGAGCTGGTGGCGGTCGAGGGTGACAGCGCCTTTCTGCGGCTGGGCGGCGGTTGCGTCGGCTGCGGCATGGTGGCGGTGACGCTGAAGCAGGGCGTCGAGTCGGCGATCCGGGCCGGGGTGCCCGAGATCACGCGCGTGGTGGATGTGACCGACCACGCATCGGGCACGAACCCGTACTACGAGCCCACCGCGCACGGCTAGCTCCGCGGCAAAGCCCTGTTGCCACCCTCGAATACTCGCAAAATGCGAGAATTATCCGCTTGCACACCACCCGGCTGTGCCATAGGTTTCCTTCTGCGCCGCTCAGGGCAGCCGAGTAGGTTGAACCCGGTCGGACGGATCGTAGAGGCGACTCGAAAGTTCGTTCGGTCGGTGGACGAAAGGCAAGCCGGGGCGGCGAATCTTTGGTCCCGCTAGTCTCCCGCGGCCAGGCTCACCAGCCTGAACTGGTCCACGTCCACCAGCCCCTGGTCGGTGATCTTGAGCGACGGGATCACCGACAGCGCCAGGAAGCTCATGGCGTGGAACGGCGCCTCGACGGTGCAGCCGAGCGCCGCAGCCGCGTCTGACAGCGCCTCGCTCTGCGCCAATACCACGTCCAGCGGCTGGTCGCTGAGCAGCCCCGCCACCGGCAGCGGCAGCTCGGCCCGCACACCGCGGCCCTCGACGGCCACCATGCCTCCGCCCAGCTCGGCCAGGCGGCCGATTGCGCGCGCCATGTCGCCGTCGTCGACGCCCGCGCAAACGATGTTGTGCGCGTCGTGGGCGACGGTACTCGCGATCGCGCCGCGCTGCAGCCCGAAGCCCTGAACGAATCCGAGCCCGACCCGGCCGGTGCCCAGGTGCCGCTCCGCGACCGCGATCTTGGCCAGGTTGCGGGCCGGGTCGGCGACGGTCAGCCCGTCCCGGACGGTGGCCGGCAGCGCCAGCGCTTCGGTCACGATCTGGCCCGGCACCAGGCCGATCACGCGGATCGCGCCGCCGCCGTCCGGCGTGTGCAGATCGTTGGGCGAGATCGGCTGGATCCGCACGGTGCGCCGCGCCCACTCCGGCACCGGCGGCGCGACCGGGGGCGCCGGCACCGCCCCGTCCTTGAGCACCACGTCGGGCCGGAACCGCGCGAGGTCGGGCAGCACCAGCAGGTCGGCTCGCCGCCCCGGCGCGATCGCGCCGCGGTCGCCCAGCCCGTGCCAGGCGGCGGCGTTGCAGGAGGCCATCGCCAGCGCGTCGCGGGCATCGACCCCCGACTCCACCGCCCGGCGCACCATCGAGTTGACATGTCCCTCGCGGGCGATGTGCCCGGGCTCGCGGTCATCGGTGCAAAACGCGATCCGACCGGGGCCGAACTCGTGCACCAGCGGCAGCAGCGCGTCCAGGTTCCGGGCGCCCGACGCCTCGCGGATCAGCAGCCACATGCCCGCCCGCAGCCGCTCGCGGCCCTCCTGCTGCGTCGTCGCCTCGTGGTCCGATCCGATCCCGGCGGCGGCGTACGCCTGCAGCCGACGGCCGAGCACGCCCGGGGCGTGGCCGT
>DATNEO010000085.1:0-20524 GCA_035553035.1 Gaiellales bacterium
GACCTCGTCCAGCAGCCGCGCCGCCATCGTCCAGTCCTCGGTGCCGAAGTGCAGGTCGGACAGGTGCGCGAGGGTGATCGGGCGGCTCGGGCGAGCTCATCGGTCGATCTGGTCGACCAGGCACTCCGAGGGAAGCTTGTCGTCCCGGAAGCGCAGCAGCTTCGCGCCATGGCGGATGCGCCCGCCGCTGGTGTGCTCGATCTGTACCTCGCAGACCAGCTCCGGCCGCAGGCTGTGCCAGGCGGTTTCGCGTTCGCCGGTCCAGCGGTTGGGCCCGGGCTCGCCGTGCTCGCCGGTCTCGAGCGGCCTGACCACGTCGAGCAGCTCACGCGCGCGCTTGGCGGTGAAGCCGGACGTGTGCCCGACGTGGCGCAGCTCGCCGTCCTTGTCGTAGAGGGCCAGGATCAGGGAGGCGACGGCGCCGCCGGCCTTGCGTTCGCGCCAGCCGATCGCGACCGCGTCGATCGTGCGCTGCCGGCGCACCTTCACCATGCCCACACGCTCACCCGGGCGGTAGGGAGCGTCGTCCACCTTGGCGACGACACCCTCGCGCTCCTGCAGCCAGCGCGCCGCGCGCTTCCGGTCGGCGGTCTGGTCGATCAGGATCACCGGGTCGGCCACCACCTGCTCCAGCAGCACCCGCCGGGCGGCCAGCTCCCGGTCGAGCGTGACGGTGTCGTCGTGCGCGAGCAGGTCGAACGCGACGAAGCGCGCCGGCGTCTGCTCGGCCAGCATCTGGACGCGCGAGGCGGCCGGGTGGATGCGGTTCTGGAGCGCCTCGAAGTCCTCGGCCTCGCCGTCGGGGATGATCAGCTCGCCGTCCAGCACGTAGCGGCCGGGCGGGAAGCGCAGCTCCGGGAAGTAGCGGTCCATCGGCCGGCCGTTCCGCGACTGCAGCATGTGCGAGTCGCCGTCGACGAAGACGATCGTCCGGAATCCGTCCAGCTTGGGCTCGTAGCACCAGCCCTCGCCCTCGGGCAGCTCGTCCTGGGGCTTTGCGAGCTGGGGCTTGATCGGTGGCTTCAGCGGGAGTGTCATGACGGCACTCTCGCATATCAGCGAACCCGCGCATCTACACTCACCTATGGCCGCCACCGACCGTACGGGTCGCCACCTCGAGCTGCTCACCGACACGATCGCCGCGGTCAACTCCTCGCTCGACCTCGACGTCGTGTTCGAGCGGATCGCCGCCAAGGTCACCTCCGCGCTCGAGGCGGACGCCTGCTTCGTCTACCTGTACGACGAGACCGACGACGTGCTGGAACTGCGCGCGACGCACGACGGGCGCTTCGGCGATCCCAGCCACCGCCCGCGCATGCACCTGGGCGAGGGCATCACCGGGACGTCGGCGGCCGAGGGCCGTCCGGTCATGATCGCCGAGGCGGCGCACCTCGACGCGCGCTTCGTCGGCTTCCCGAACCTGCCCGAGGACGAGTACGAGTCGATCCTGGCCGTGCCGGTGCACGCGCGCGACCGGCTGGAGGGGGCGCTGAACGTGCGCACGCGGCTGCCGCGTGCCTTCGGCGAGGACGAGGTGGCGCTGCTGACCGCGATCGCAGGGCAGGTCGGACAGGCCATCGAGAACGCGAAGCTGTACGAGCAGACGCGGGCGCGGGTGTCGGAGCTGGAGTCGCTGGCCGTCCAGGAGATCCACCACCGGGTCAAGAACAACCTGCAGACGGTGGCGTCGCTGCTGCGCCTGCAGGCGCGCGCGATCGACGACCCGGCCGCCGAGCGGGCGCTCGAGGAGAGCGTGCACCGGATCCTGTCGATCGCGGCCGTGCATGACCTGCTGACCACCTCACACCACGACGACGTCGACTGCGCCGGGCTGATCGGGCGGCTGGAGGCGATGCTGGGGCAGGGCCTGGGTGGGCGCGAGGTGGTCAGCCGGCTGCAGCCGGTGGTGCTTCCCGGCCAGCGGGCGACGGCCGTGGCGCTGGTGTTCTGCGAGCTGTTCCAGAACGCGCTCGAGCACGGCCGCGGCCGCATCTCGGTGGAGCTGGTGCGCGACGGCGGCAGCATCGTGATGAGCGTCGGCGACGAGGGTCAGGGGCCGCCGCCGGGCCCGCGCCAGGGGCTGGGCCTGACGATCGCAGCGGCGCTGGTGCGCGAGGAGCTGCGCGGGCGCATCGACCTGCGAGGGAAGGCGGTGGTGCGATTTCCGGCCGTGTCCTGATCGCGGAGGACGAGACCATCATCCGGCTGGACGTGCGGGCGATGCTGGAGCGGGCCGGGTTCGAGGTGGTGGCCGAGGCCCGCGACGGGCGCGAGGCCGTCGCGCTGGCCGCGGAGCATCGGCCCGACCTGGCGGTGATGGACGTCAAGATGCCCGAGCTGGACGGCATCGAGGCCGCCCGCCAGATGCTCGAGCAGCGGCAGATCCCGATCGTGATGCTGACCGCGTTCTCGGAGGCGGCGCTGGTCGGCCGTGCCGTCGACGCCGGCGTGTTCGGCTACCTGGTGAAGCCGTTCCGCGAGAGCGACCTGCTGCCGGCGATCGAGGCGGCGCGGGCCCGGCACGCCGAGCTGCAGGCCCTGCGCGACGAGGCCGGATCGCTGCGCGACGCGCTTGAGGCGCGCAAGCTGATCGAGCGCGCGAAGGGCCTGCTGATGGAGAAGGACGGGCTCAGCGAGGGGGAGGCGTTCGCGCGCCTGCGCGGTGCCAGCCAGCAGACGGGTAGGCCGCTGCGCGACGTGGCCGAGGCGATTCTGGCGGCGTTCGGCGATTGACACGGTCCTCGTATCATGTTGACAATTCGCATGATGCACGTACGTTGGAGACGAAGTAGCAGGTTTACCCCCCTTGAAAGCGGTCGCTCCAACGGATGGAACGAAAGGCTCCCATCGCCCGTGTCGCGGTCTGCGATCCGAGCGAGATATCGGTCGTCGGCATCGCTCACTCCCTGTCGAAGCAGGGGGTGGAGGTTGCCGGCACCGCGCTTGAACCGGTCGCCGCCTTCTCGCTGATCGGCAGCGGACTGGCCAACGTCGTGCTGGTCGACAGCTCGATGCAGCCGTTCGGTGAGGTGATACGAAGCGCCGTACTGGCCGGCCTGCCGGTGATCGCGATCGGCGTGGCCGCCGATCCCGCAAACGCCTTCGCGGCCCTGCGCGCCGGCGCGTGCGGGTACATCACGAAGGACCTCCCCGCGCGGTCATGGGTGGAGGCGATCAGGGCCGCGCTCCGCGGCGAGGCGCCACTTTCACGCGCCATGACGGCTTGCCTTGTGGAGGAGTTCCGGTCACTCGGGCCGCCGGCGGCCATCCTCGAGTACCTGCCGTCCAACCGCCGCCTCACCAAGCGGGAGTGGGAGGTGCTGTCATGCATCGCCGAGGGCTACACGAACCGGCGCGTCGCGGCGCAGCTCAGCATCTCGATGGAGACGGTGAGAACGCACGTATCGAACATCCTTGCCAAGCTGGAGACGCCCAACCGCTCGGCCGCGGCGGCGAAGTACCACCAGCTGCGCTCGGCCCAGTAGCGCCATTCCGCCCACCATCGGGTCGCTAGACCACGCGACGGACGACGCCCCCGCGTAACCCGGCGCCCGGTCACGACCGGCCCTCGATTGACGCCGCCGCCTGGGGCTGTACGTTGGGTTGATGGGCCGCTCCTATCTTCCGATTGCCTGTTTCTCGTTGTTCGCCGTGACGCTGGGAGCGGCTTTCCTCGCCAACGTCCTGCCAATCCCACCCATGAACGGGTGTTCCAACGGCGTGGACCCAGCATGGGATGCAGCGGTCGATCGCCGCGCGTCCTTGGCCATCGTCTCCGCCGTGGCCTGGTTGGTCACCATCGGGGCCGCCGGTGTCGGCATCATCTTCACGTCCGGCGGCACGCGGCTATCAATGATCTGTCTGCTGCTGGCTAGCGTGACGATATTGCCGATCGCCGTGTTCGTAGCATGGTTCGGCGCAAACCCGTGCGGCCTTTCGTAGGCCGGAACGGCGGGGCCACTCCCCCTCACACCGCCCGGACCCGGCGGTCAGCCCCGCCCAGCGGGTGACGATCTCTCCCCCGCACAATCGGACGATTGAGCGATGTCGGCGCCGCCGCCTGACCCTGACACTCGGGCCATGAACGTGCGTCGCGTCCGACTGGCCGAGTCCCGCCGTACCAAGCGGGTTCTGCTGGTCGGCTTTCCTCCGCTAATGCTTGGTGGCCTCGAGCCGGCGTTCTCGTCGGTCTCCGAGGTGCTGTGCGTGCCGTTCCCCGGCGCGCCGTTCGAGCGGGCAGCGGAGGAGTTCGACCCCGACCTGGTCGTGGTCGACGTCACCTACCTGGACGAGCATGCCGTCCGCCCCGAAATCACCCGTCGCGTCCTTCGGAGTAAGCCGACGGTGGTCTATCTCTCAGACCGCGGGGCGTTCGTGGATGACCTCCGGGAACAGACGACCGTCGCGCTCGAGGATTCGAGCATCGCCGGTCTGGTGGCGCTGGCATCAGGCTCCCCTCTGACGCTGGTGGCGGAGCGGTGATGGGAACGGCGCACGATGACCTGCGGCCCAGCGTTGCTGAGGACGCTCTCTGCGACATGAAGAAGGGGGGGAAACCACATGATGGAGCTGATTTCCAAGCTCTTCGCGACTCGCGAGGACGGTCAGACCATGGCGGAGTACGCCGTGATCCTGGGCGTCATCGGTCTTGCGATCGTGACCGCGCTGACGTTCTTGTCCGGTGCGATCTCGGGCGCGATTACCACGGTCGCTGGCTACATGTAGGCCGGCGAACTGGCCGGGAGGAGGCGGTTGTGCCGCCTCCTCCCGGCGTGCATATCACCAAGGGAGGCTGTGATGTCCAGGTTTCGCTCAAGCGAGAACGGTCAGACCATGGCGGAGTACGCCGTGATCCTGGGCGTGATCGCTGCGGTGATCGTCGTTGCGATCGGTGCACTCTCGACCGCGATCGGCGGCGCCATCACCGCGGTGGCCGGTCTGATGTGACCGGCTCTCCGCATGGGCCGGCGAGGTTCGGCCGCTCCCCGGCGCGCCGCGCCGGATCGGAGAGCGGTCAGAGCCTCGTCGAGTTCGTACTCGTGCTGGGCCCACTGCTGCTGATCCTGTTCGGAATCCTGGAGCTGGGGCTCGTCATGTTCGACAAGGTCACCGTCGTGAACGATGCGCGTGAGGCGGCACGCCTGGCGGCGGTCAACGATGCGTCCGGAAAGACCCTGCTGGGAGATGCCCCCGCCGGCAGCAGCCTCACGTTCACGTGCGCGACGGATCCCAACAGCGGCAACCCCCAGGGCTCATTCAACGTCGGCGACAAGATCACCGCGCACGTGACCTACGTGCACAGCTTCGTGACGCCCCTGATCAGCACGATCCTCGGCAGCACCATCAATCTCTCGTCCAACGCGACCATGACCCTCGAGGGTCCGCCGACGAACTTCTGCTGATGCGGACGCCGCGTGCACAAGACGGTGCGGTCCTGCTGCTGGTGGCGGTGTCGCTGACCGTGCTCCTGGGCATGGCCGCTCTGGTCGCCGACCTCGGCCAGTTCCGCGCTCACCGCCGGCAGCTGCAGACCGCCGCCGACGCGGGAGCGCTCGCGGGGGCGCTGCAGCTGCCTCCGTTCAGCGACGGCTCCAACTCCTGCGCACGCGCGAACACGATCGAGCGGCAGAACTCGAATCTCACTGACGGCAAGAACATGGTCGTCAACGGCAACCTCAGCACCAGCTACTGCGAGATCATCGGCAGTTCGGTGCGGGTGAAGCCGGTGGAGTCCAGCGTCCCGTACATCTTCGGCCGTGTGCTGGGATTCGCGAGCACCACGATCGACGCGCGCGCACGCGCCCGGGTCGTGTACCTGACCCGGTCGACCGGGCTGCTGCCGTTCGGCGTGGAGGATCTGCGCCCGAAGTCGGTGACCGCCATCGTCGACAAGACCGGGCAGCGGATCCCGCTGGCCTTGTGCGGGAGCCAGACTCCGGAGGGCTTTCCCTATTGGTGCAACGCCGGGGGGAACGCCATCACCGGGCTTCCGGCCGGCGGATCGACGGTTTCGCTGGAGGTGGTCGACAACACCAACAAGGTGATCGACTGGAGCAACCTGGGCTACGTCGGCTCCGACCAGGCCCCCACCGCCGGCGCGACTGCGACGGCCTGCACAGCTGGCCAACCCTGCGTCAAGGACGTGGTGTTGTCCCCGCTGACGGATCCCTATCTCTACTACACGTCGACCTCGGCGCCTAAGACGTTCGACGTCCTTGCGCACACCAGCAACGTCGCCAGCAACGCGAACGTGTCATTCACGTTCAACGGCAAGACCAACAGCGCGGTACTGCAGTCGTGCACCGGCACCGACTGTACGTGGCACCTGCCCAGCAACAAGCTGTTTACAAGTGCGACAACTGAGGCGGGCACCGGCCAGAATGTCACCGTCACCATTGGCTCAGGCAAGAGCGCACTGAAGACCGTGGCGCCAGCGCAGCACCAGTATGCGCGCGACGATGGCGACATCGTGCAGCAGTGGGTGCAGGACCGCCACTACATCGACCCATCGCTGCCCGCCAACTCGCCGCAGCGGTTCGTCACCTTCAACGTCGCGTTTACCGTGCTGGTCAAGGGCCGGGAGATCACGCTGAAGCTCGGCGGCGGCGGCGCCCAGGGCAACTCCGGCAACTACGGCGGCCTCGACCTCGATACGACCAACGGCTCCGGCGCCTGCCACGGCGACACCTCCGGCACCCCCAATGCTGCGGAAGAGGTGCAGTACGGCGCCTGCACGCCCTACTCGATCGGCGACCCGGTGAACACGCAGACTGGCAATTTCGCCGGCCAGGTCAACAACGGCCTCACCGCCCGCATCGGCAACTCCCCGGACAACTGGACAACCACAGCCAACCCGCCGCCTCCGGGCGACCCCCGCTGGATGAGCCTGATTCTGGTGCCGCCGATCACCTTCTCCAACTGCAACGGAAACTGCACGACGCAGGTCGTCGGTTTCGGCAGCTTCTACATCACCGAGTACTCCGGCCAGCAGGGCAGCACCCTCAAGCAGGGCGAGGTGAAAGGCATCTTCTGGGACCGGCCGGTGCTGATCAATCAATACACGACCACATGCAACGACCCCGAGAACATCTGCCTCGCATCCGTTGCGCTGATGCCCTGGGACGGCTGAAGCCGTTTCACACCATTGAAAGGACTGATCTGAGATGACCCGTTTGCTCTCCACGCGATTTGGCGCTCTTGCGGTCGCCGCGCTGCTGGCCGTGGCTGCCGTTGGGATCGTGCTCGTCTATGCGCACAACTACCGGTCCAGCGTCGACAGTGCGAACGGCGAGGTCAGCGTCCTGGTCGCCAACCGCGCCATCGACCAGTACACCCCCGGCAGCCAGGTGGTGGACGGATCGATGTTCAGCACCCGGCAGGTGCCGGCGGACGCCGCGGTCGACGGTGCCGTCTCGAATCCGGACCAGCTCAAGGGGCTGGTGGCGCGCAGCGACATCTATCCCGGCGAGCAGCTGACGACCAACCAGTTCGTCAAGTCGAGCACGACCAGCCCGACCGTCAAGCTGACTCCCAGTCAGCGCGCCGTCGGTTTCCCGGTCGACGCCGCCTCCGGACTCGTCGGTCAGGTGCAGGCCGGCGACCGCGTCGACGTGGTCGCAACCTTCGACGTGACGCCGATCGGTGCCAACGGCCTGCCCCTGAGTGGTGCCCAGCCGATCGCGCTGACCAAGACGATCGTGTCCGACGCCCTGGTGCTCAATGCGCCGGCGGCTTCGAGCAGCACCGACGTCCGCTCCAACCCGGTGCTGACGCTGGCGATCGACGTGAACGACGTGCAGCGCGCATTGTTCGCCCAGGAGAAGGGCACCATCTGGTTCGCGCTGCGGCCCCCGGGCTCGGCTGAGAACGTCAAGCCGAGTGTGCTCGACGTCGGTGCCGTGCTTCGTGGCAGCGGTGCCGCTCCCGGCCCGGTGCTTCGCCTGACGGGAGCTGGACGGTGAGCAGCACACGACTAAGCATCGCGGCTCACCGCGAGTTCCCCGGGCAGCTCCTGGACGGGGCGATCCCCAACGGCGAGAGCGGGCTGCTTGTCGCCTCCGGCATGAGCGACTTCGGCCGGGCGCTGATGGCGGCCGACCGCGACAACAGCCAGGCACTGCTGATGTTCACGCCCACGGTGGGTGACGTCGAGGACCTGCTCGTCGCGAGCCATCAGACACGGCCGGAGATGGCGCTGATCGTGGCGCTGCCGGGGCCCGGAAACGGCTCGATCGGCGAGGCGCTGAAGGCGGGCGCGCACGAGATCGTGCTGCTTCCGGCCGAATCGGCCGTCGTCACGGCGGCCGTTCACAAGGCACTCGCTCGTGTCACCCAGGAGGCCGAGACCCCACGCGTCGTCACCGACCAGGCTCCGCTGGTGGTCGTGCTGGGCCCGAAGGGTGGCGTGGGCAAGACCACCGTGGCCACGAACCTGGCCGTCGACCTGGCCAGCCGCGGCCACAGCACGCTGATCATCGATCTCGACCTGCAGTTCGGCGACGTCGGCATCGCGATGGGCGTCGAGCCGGAGCGGACGATCTGGGATCTCGTGTCGGCGCCCGGGCATCTCGACGGAGAGCGCCTGCGGGCCTTCCTGGGCGAGTCCGCCGACGGCGTGCACGTGCTGCTCGCACCGGTGCGGCCCGACCAGGCCGAGTCGGTGACCCCGGAGCTGCTGGAAGAGGTGCTCCAGGCCGCGCGCGCCGAGTTCGACGTCGTGATCGCCGACACTCCGCCGGCGTTCACGCCGACGTCGATCCTGGCCATCGACCGGGCCGACCAGGCCATCATGGTGGGAACGCTCGACCTGTCGGGAACCAAGAACATGAAGATCGGGCTGGAGACGCTCGAGCTGATGGGAAGGCCGCGGGACCGCGTGCTGGTGGTTCTCAACCGTGCGGACTCGAAGGTCGGGCTTACCCACGCTGACGTGAAGGGTGTGCTGTCCCGCGGGCACGACGTGGCGGTGCCCTCCGATCGCATGCTGCCTCGCAGCCTGAACGCCGCACGGCCGCTTCTCGCGTCCGAGCCGAAGTCCGCCCCCGCGAAGTCGCTTCGCGATCTTGGTGATCGCGTCGTCGCTGCCGTCCTGCAACCGAAGGATGCGTGAGAGCATGTCGCTCACCGAACGCCTGTCGTTTCCAACCAACGGCCTGGGTGCCTCTGACCAGAACGACGAGATGGTGGAGGTGCGAAACCGCGTCCACCAGGTCGTGATCGAGACGCTGGGCACCGCCATGCTGTCGGCCGACGTCGACGAGAGCTCGCTGCTTCCGCGGCTTAGCCTCGTGGTCGACCAGGCGCTGGAGGCCGAAGAGGTGCCGCTGTCGCGACCCGACCGCGAGGCCCTCGCCCGTGAGATCGCGGACGAGATCCTCGGGTATGGCCCGCTTCAGCGATTCCTGAAGGACGAGACCGTGACCGAGATCATGGTCAACAACCATCGCGAGATCTACATCGAGCGGGGCGGTCGCATCTTCCCGACCGACGCTCATTTCGCGGACGATTCGCATCTGCGCCGAACTCTCGACAAGATCGTGGCGCAGGTCGGCCGCCGGATCGACGAGTCCTCGGCGATGGTCGACGCCAGGCTGCCCGACGGCTCGCGCGTGAACGCCATCATCCCGCCGCTGTCGCTGAACGGGCCGGCGATGACCATCCGCAAGTTCGCCACGCGGCGGCTCAGCATGGCCGACCTGGTCGGCCTCGGCACCCTGTCCGAGGAGATGGGTGACTTCATCGGCCTGTGCGTTCGCGCGCGGCTCAACATCCTGGTCACCGGCGGTACCGGCAGCGGAAAGACCACGATGCTGAACATCCTGTCGAGCTACATCCCGGAGGAGGAGCGGATCGTCACGATCGAGGACGCCGCCGAGCTGAAGCTCGACCAGCGCCACTGGCTGCGACTCGAGTCGCGACCCGCCAACGTGGAGGGCCAGGGACAGGTCGGCATCCGTGACCTGCTGCGCAACGCCCTGCGCATGCGGCCCGACCGGATCGTGGTCGGCGAGGTGCGCGGGCCCGAGGCCCTGGACATGCTGCAGGCGATGAACACCGGCCACGACGGGTCGCTCTCGACGGTGCACTGCAACTCGCCGCGCGATGCGGTGTCGCGCCTGGAGACGATGGTGCTGATGGCCGGGTTCGACCTGCCGGTCCGGGCGATCCGCGAGCAGGTCGCCTCGGCGCTGCACCTGATCGTGCACACCGAGCGGCTCCACGACGGCTCCCGCAAGGTGGTGCGCATCACCGAGGTGCAGAGGATGGAGGGCGAGCAGGTGACGCTCCAGGACCTGTTCGTGTTCAACGTGCACGGCGAGTCCTCCTCGGGCAGCATCGCCGGGGCGCTGGAGTCGACCGGCCTGCATCCCACGTTCAAGGAAGACTTCCACCGCCGCGGCATCGAGCTGCCGGCCGACCTGTTCGCACTCCGATGATCAAGCGCCTGCTCGCGCTCTTCATGGTGATGCTGGCGGTGTTCGTCTCCAGCGCGTCCGCGGACGCCGGCAGCGCCCGCATCTCGCTGCAGCCGGGGGCCCAGTTCCCGCACAGGCAGTTCGTCGTGACGCTGCCCGACGGCGCCCATCCCTACGACGCGCACATCAGCGAGAACGGCGTGCCGGTGATCCCGCACCTGGTCTCGCTGAACACCAAGGCCGTGCCGGTCAGCCTGGTGGTGCTGCTCGACACCAGCAACAGCATGCGCGGCGAGCCGCTGACGGCGGCGCTGGACGCGGCCCAGACCCTGATCGACCAGAAGTCGGGCCGGTCGGAGGTCGCCGTCTACGGGTTTTCCGAGCATCCCTACGTGATCCACCAGTGGGCAACCGACCGCTCCGCCTTCCAGGCGTCGCTGACCTCGGTCAGCGTCACCCATGGAACGGCGCTGTGGGATGCCGTCACCTACGCCAGCCAGGAGCTGCGCGGCCGCACCGGCAGCTCCAAGGCGATCGTCGTCCTGACCGACGGCGCCGACATCTCGAGCACCGCCACGGCCGCATCGGCGACCGCCGTCGCCCGCTCCGTCGGCGCACACGTGTACGCAGTCGGGCTGCCGGGCGTCCGCTCCGAGGCGACCGACGTCCAGTCGATGGTCGATGGGACCGGCGGAGATTTCATCCGCGTCTCCTCGCTCGCCGACCTCAAGTCGGTCTACGCGGGTCTGGCGACCAGGCTCAAGCAGCAGTACCAGCTGAGCTACGAGTCGCAGCTGCGGGGTGTCGGCAAGCAGGTGACCGTGCGCCTGGACGTCGACGGCGTCAGCGCCGAGCAGCACTACACGATCCCGGCCACCGCCACCGCCGTGGTCACCGCGCCGTCCGCCTGGTGGACCGGCAACGGCGCGCTGGTCGGAATCGCGCTCGCGGTCGGACTGGTGATCCTCGTCTCCGCCTATCTGGCACTGCGGCCGGTGCCGGTCAGCGCCCGGCGGCGGCTGCTGCGGTACGGCCAGAAGGGTGCCGCCGACAAGGTCTCGCTGCCGGATGTGCTGCCGCAACGGCCTCGCCCCGGCGCCTCGAACGGCAACCGCTGGTGGGCCAGGTTCGTGGCCGACATCGACCGCGGGGAGATCGACGTCACCCCGATGCGGGTGCTCGTCGCCGGCATGGTGGGTGGTGCGGTCGTGCTGGGAGTGGTCGGGCTTGCCACCGGATACCCGCTGATCGTCCTGGCGGGCCCCCCGCTTGGGATCGTGGCTGCTTGGGTCTACGTCGGCCGGCGGGCCGCGGCCTGGCACACGACCTTCGACGCTGCCCTCGCGGACTCGCTGCTGGTGCTCGCATCGTCGCTGCGGGCCGGCCACTCGCTGCTGCAGGCGGTCGCCCACGTGGCGGAGGAGGCGGACGAGAAGAGCGCCCGCGAGTGGAACGAGGTCGTGAGGCGTACCCGCCTCGGCGTCTCGGTGGAGGATGCGCTGGACGAGATGGTGGTGCGGGTCGGGAATCGCGATCTGCAGTGGATCGCGCTGGTGGCCCGCGTGCAGCACCAGGTCGGCGGCAACATGGCCGAGATGTTCGACATCGTCGCCGACACGGTGCGACAGCGGCAGCGACTCCGCGAGGCCCTGCACACGCTGACGGCACAGGGCCGCATGACCCGCTGGATTCTCACGTTCGCGCCGCTGGCGATCGGAGTGATGCTGTTCCTGCAGTCCCCGACGTACATCGTCTCGTTCCTGCACGACCCGGTCGGGCAGGCGCTGCTGGCCGGCTCCGCGGTGCTGATCGTGATCGGGTCGCTCTGGCTGAAACGAATCGTCGAAATCGAGGTGTGAGCACATGCAGCTGGTACTGATCGTTCTCATGGCGGCCATGGTCGGCGCCGCGGGCTACGTGGTCGCCCGCGCCGTCCGGATCGGCCGTCAGTCGACCGCACGGTCGCTCAGCGCGGTCAGCCGCTACGGCTACGACGCGCCGGCGGCGCCGGTGGTGTTCGAGTCACCCAGGCCCCAGAACCTCACGCTCGAGAAGTCGCTTGCCAGGATCGCCGGGCGGCTCAGCCGGGAGGACTACGAGCAGCGCCTGAAGCTGCGCCTGCTGCAGGCGGGCATGTACGGGACGCGGCCGTCGCGCTTCCTCATGCTGCGACTGATGTCGTTGCTCGCTTTCGCCTCGGTCGGGTTGCTGCGCGCCTCGTCAACCTCCAACCACTTCCTGGCCATCGCCGAGATCGTGATCGCGCCCTACCTGGGATGGATGCTCCCCGATACGCTGCTGTCCAGCCGCATCTCGCGCCGCCAGAGGCAGATCGAGCGGGACGGGGCCGACATGATCGACCTGCTCGCCATCACCGTCCATGCCGGTCTCGGTCTCGATCAGGCGCTGCGCGTCACCTCGGAGCGGCTGTCGGGTCCACTCGCTGACGAGGTGCGGCTGATGCTGAACGAGATCCGGGTCGGCCAGAGCCGGCAGGAGGCGCTGCGGCGGCTGTCGGAGCGCGTCGACACGCCGACGATCAGGTCGTTCTCGCGCTCGATCGCTCAGAGTGAGTCGATGGGCGTCTCGATCAGCCAGATCCTGAAGGCGCTGGCGGTCGAGTCGAGGGCTCGCAAGAAGGCCGTTGCGGAGGAGCAAGCCCAGAAGGCGCCGATCAAGATGGTGTTCCCGCTGGCCGCATGCCTGTTCCCGGCGATCCTGATCGTCGCCGCCGGCCCGGGCTTGCTGAGCGTCATTCACACCTTGCACGGAAACTAGGCCGAGAGGCGACTAAGCCCTGGCCGTCCGACTGGCTGACTCGCCAGTCCTGCGCTGACCGGATCCTGGCTGCGAGCTGCGGGTGGCGGCTGGAGCTGATGGCCAGCAGGTCGTAGCCCGCGGTCGCCGCGTCCCATCCCGGCGCGCCGTCGTTGAAGCGAAACCAGCCGACGATCCGGGACTGGGGATAGATCTCGAAGCGGGTGTCGAACCCGATCCGGCCCGCGAGTTCCGGATGCTGCCAGAGCAGGGCAGGCGCGACTGCGTAGTCGGCCAGGACGCGGGCGCAGGGCGTGTGCCGCATGGTGTGGGAGACCGCTGTCACCGTCGCCGCCGGAACGACGCGCTGGAAGGTTCCGATCGAGGTGCCCGCGAGCACGACCGCGGAGATGGCCGCCGCCGCGAGTGGGACAGCGCCGGCCGCTCGTCGCGTGGTCTGTCCGAACAGCGTGGGCGCGCCGCCGGAGGTGAAGGCGAGGGCCTCCGCGGCGACGATCGCAACCGGGATTGCGAACCAGACCTGGTAGCGGATTGCGTACACGCCGGCGAGGAACGCCCCGGCGGCGAGCGCGGCGGGCACGGTATCCGGCCGGTATCCGCGGCGCACCGCCCAGACGACCGCTGCCGCTGCCAGCAACGCCGTCGCCGCGAAGTGGATGCTGAAGAAGCTGTGCGGCGACCACGGACCCCAGATATTGACGTTCTGGCGAATCGCGGCGTTCCCGAGCACCGAGCGGTAGTACCCGCCGATGTCCGCGCCGTACGGGGTCGCCACGGCGGCGAGCGGGCTCAGCAGGACCAGGGTGAGACATCGCCATCGCGAGCGGCCGGTCACGAGCCCCCACATCCCGTAGGCGGCGGCGATCGCCGCGCCCATCAGCACGGTTCCATGCAGGTTCGCCCAGAGCGCGATCAGGGGTATCGCCAACAGCACCCGGGTGCGGGTATCGGGCTGACGCTGGTCGTCGTAGATCAACGCCACCAGCAGCGTGAACAGCGGGATGGCGAAGCTCTCGGCCCAGATCTGCGTGTGGGTCAGCATCAGCAGGTAGGCGGGAATCAGCACGGCCAGGGTGATGCCGGGAGAATCGGTGCGCCGCACGATCAGCCAGGCGGCCATGCCGACCGCAATCGCCACCAGCAGCGCCGACAGCGCGCCCACCAGCGGGTAGCCGCCGAGTTGCCACATCCGGTAGTAGACGAGGTGCGCGAGCCACTGCTGGTCGATCCAGGCGCGGCCGTGACCTTCCACCGTGAAGGGATCGTGACGGGGCAGCCCGTGGGCTGCGATCCAGCGTCCGGCGTACAGGTCGAGATAGGCGTCGGGCGTGAGCAGCCGTGCCGTCGTCAGCGCGACGCCCGTGAACGCGGCGGCGGCGAAGCACGCAGCAACCGTCGCGGTCTGCCGGCGCGATGGAGGCGCGCCTACGGCAGGCTGCCTCGCATGGCTCCCTGGATCGACCTCACCAGCCACAGCACGGCGAGGCACGCGTAGGCGAGCCCGGGCAGCACGATCCCTATCGAGGCGCACAGGCGCCCTCCGGGCACGCCGGACGAAACGAGCATGTCACCGAACAGTCCGGAGGCGACGCGGCTGACAAGGAACGCCACGGCCAGATGGATGAGCGCACCGCGCATGTCGCGCGGGCGAATGCCCGGGAACCGCGCGTCGACCCACAGCGCCAGCGATCCGGCGCCGGCCACGAAGGCAACGCTGAACACCACCAAGTCCATCGCCTCGCTCCTTTCCGCCCGTGCAGCATACCGGGCGGATCGGCAAATCGGGTGGCCGGCTCAAGCGGGCCGCCGATCGGAGACGTCAGGCGGGCATGGCGGAGCGGAGCATCCGAAGCGTCCACAGGCACACCAGGAGCGAGAACACGAGCGCGGCGAGCCCGAACACCATCACGCTCACGATCGGGGCGGTCAGGTGCAGCACGAGGCCGATGTTCGCATCGATCAGCATCGAGGCGGCGACCAGCAGGCCCACCGCGCGCCAGCTGGACGGTCGCCGCCCGGCGAGTCGCATGTCGACCCACGCCGCGATCGCGGCCGCCCCGCTCATGTACGCGATCACGAACAGTGGCTGGGCGCTCATGATCCTGCAACCCGCAACGTCGGTTCTGTCATCAGGGCGCAGATTGCCTCCGGATCGGTTGCCATCATCGGGCCCGAGGTTCCGGCGCGGAGGTCGTCCCACCATCCCTCCCCGGTCTCGCTGACGAACACCACCATCGGCCGGATCGTCTCGAACCGGTGCAGGATCAGCGGGCGCACCCGCGCCTCGTCCAGATAGGTCACGTCGACGACGACGAGATCCGCCGCGTATCCCGCGACGGCCCGATCGAAGGCCGGGCCTGGGAAGGGTACGACCAGCAGCTCGCCGAGTGCGCTCAGCGGTGCCTCGAGCGCGCGCGTTGTCGGGAGGGTGGGGCCTACCAGCAGCAGCCGCCGTCCCCGACGGCGGGCACTCCGTGGTCGCCTCTGCCCCAACATCCTGCAATGTTCCGGTCGTTCGGGCCAGCTCGCAATACGCGGTTTGGCCGATGCGGGGGGTGAGGAAAGCTCCCCCGGTCAGGCCGGGTGGGCCGACACCAGCGTCAGCGCCGGTCGTGCCACCAGCGCCAGCAGCGCCGCCACCGTGAACGTCTCCATCGGCCCGGAGCAGCCCGATTCGAGATCATCGCTCCACGCCCGGCCGCTCTCGGACACGAACACCAGCACCGGCCCCTTCCGCGAGAAGCGGTCGATCATCAGCGGCCGCACGCGCGCCTCGTCCAGGTAGGTGACGTCGACCACCACCAGGCACGGCTGCAGCTCGGAGGCGGCCGCCTCGAAGGCGTCGCCGGGAAAGGCAACCGCTGCCACGTCCATGCGCAGGCTCAGCGGTCCCTCCAGCGCGCGCATCATCATCGGCGTCAGCCCCACCAGCAGCGCCAGGCGGGGTCGCGTCGATCGCAGACGTCGGCGTGGCGCGCTGCGGGTCATGATCGATTCTCCATCCCGTTTTGCGGATGGTCAACGGTCAGCCCACCCGCCGTTCCCACTCGCGGTACAGGTGGGCCAGCTCCACCTGCAGCTGCTGGTGGCGGTGACCATCCTCGGCCACAGCGGTGTGGTCCTGGTAGGCGTCGGGCTGCGAGAGCCGCGCCGAGACGGCTCCCAGCTCCTCCTCGAGCCGCTCGATCTGCGACTCCAGCTCCCGCGCCTCGCGCAGCGAGCGGCCGCTGCGGGCCGACTTCGGCGCGGCCGCCTTGGCCGGGGCCGGCCGCTGCTGCTTCGTCTTCGGCGGTGCCGGCCTGGGCGGATCCTTGGCGACGACCGGCTCGTGGTCGCGCGCGTACTCGCCGAAGGCGCCGTCCCGCAGCCGCAGGCGCCCATCCTCGATCGCGATCGTGCGCGTCGCCAGCGCCTCGATCAGTGCGCGGTCGTGGGACACGAACAGGATCGTGCCGGGGAAGCTGTCGAGGGCGTCTTCGAGCGCCTCGCGGCTCTCGATGTCGAGGTGGTTGGTGGGCTCGTCCAGCACCAGCAGGTTGGCGCCCGAGACCACGATCCGGGCCAGCGCCAGCCGCCGCCGCTCGCCGCCGGAGAGCACGCTGACCGGCTTTTCGACCTGGTCACCGGAGAACAGGAAGCGCCCCAGCAGCATCCGTGCCTGCGGCCCTGTCAGCTTGGTGCCGTGCCCGACGGCGTCCACCAGCCGCGCCTGCTCCGGCAGCTCCAGCGACTGCTGCGAGTAGTAGGCCAGGGACACGCCGTGGCCGCGCTTGGCGCGGCCGTGCTCCGCCGGCCGGCGGCCCAGCAGCGTCTCCAGCAGCGTGGTCTTGCCGGCGCCGTTGCGGCCGATCAGCGCCACCCGCTGGCCGCGCTCGATGTGGAAGCTGGCGTCGTGCACCAGCTCGCGGCCGGCCACGGACACCGACAGGCCCTCCGCCTCCATCACCACCCGCCCGCTGCGTGCCGGGGGCGGGAAGTCGAACCGTAGCGACCGTCGTTCGCGCGGGCGCTCGACCCGCTCGATCCGCGCCATCACCTTCAGCTTGCTCTGCGCCTGGCGCGACTTGGTGCCGTAGCGAAAGCGGTCGACGAACCGCTGCAGGTGCGCCAGCTCCTGCTGCTGGCGCTCGTACTGGTCGGCCTGTGCCGCCATCCGCGCGGCCCGCTCCAGCCGCCAGTGCGAGTAGCTGCCCTTGGTCATGCGCCCCTTGCCGCGCTCCAGCTCCAGCACGCTGGTGGCCACCGACTCCAGGAACCAGCGATCGTGCGAGACGAAGATCAGCGACGCGTCGAGCCCGTCCAGGTACTCCTCCAGCCACTCGATCGAGTCGACGTCGAGGTGGTTGGTGGGCTCGTCCAGCAGCAGCAGGTCGGGCTCCCCGGCCAGCGCCCGTGTCAGCGAGGCCCGGGTCAGCTCGCCGCCGGAGAAGGTGTCCAACTGCCGCTCGAGGTCCTGCGGTGAGAAGCCGAGGCCACGCGCGATCCCCTCCAGGCGCGAGCGCCAGGCGTAGCCGCCGGCCCGCTCGAAGGCCGCCTGGGCGGCCCCGTAGTCGCGCAGTGTGGCCTCGTCTGAGTCGCCCTCGGCCATCCGCCGCTCGATCCGTCGCAGATCAGCCTCGAGCTCGGCCGCGGCGGCGGCTCCCTCCCCCACGTAGTCGCCCAGCGTGATGCCCCGCCGCAGCGGCGGCCGCTGGTCGTGCAGCGCCACGCGGGTGCCGCCGGTCAGCGACATGGTGCCGCCCTCCGGCTCCAGCTCGCCGGCAATGATCCGAAGCAGCGAGGTCTTGCCGGCGCCGTTTCGCCCCACCAGCGCCACGCGGTCGCGCGGCCGCACGATCGCGGACACGTCGCTCAGCACCTCGTCGCCGCCGAAGGAGAGGCGGATCTGGGTCAGGTGGAGCGACATTCCAGCACCACCTTGCCGAACCGGTCCGGCTGCTCCAGCCGCGCGTGCGCTGCCGCCGCGTCGTCCAGCGGGTACACGCTGTCCACGACCGGGCGCCACCGGGCCTGCCGCACGTGCGCCAGCAGCTGGTCGAACTCGCGAGGGCTGCCCATGGTCGTGCCCAGCAGGTTCCACTGGCCGTAGAACAGCCGCGGAATCTCGAGCTCCGTGGACACGCCGCCGGTGCGCCCGAAGCTGACCAGGGTGCCGCCCCGGCGCAGGCAGTCGAGCGCGCCCGGCCACGCGGGCGCGCCGGCGCTGTCCACGACCAGGTCGACCTCGCCCACCTGCGCCGGCCAGCCGGGGTCGGTATAGCGGACGCCGTGGGCGGCGCCCAGCTCGATCGAGCGCGCGATCTTCTGGTCGCTGGACGAGGTGACGGTCACCTCGGCGCCGTGGGCGCGGGCGATCTGCACCAGGAAGGTGGCGGCGCCGCCGCCGGCGCCGGTCACCAGCACGCGCATGCCGGGTTGGACGCGTCCGCGCGTGACCAGCGCCCGCCAGGCGGTCAGCCCCGCCAGTGGCAGCGCCGCGGACTCGTGCCACGTCAGCTCATGCGGCCGCGGCCGCACGTCGGCGGCCGGAATCGCGATTCGCTCGGCGTAGGTGCCCTGGCGGGGGATGCCCAGGATCGCCCAGCCCTCGGCCGGCGCGTCCTCCGCGTCGCCCCAGCCGACGCTGGGGTTGATCACCACCTCGTCACCGATTTCGACCCCGGTGACGTCGCTGCCCAACGCCGACACGCGGCCCGCGCCGTCGGATCCCAGCACGGCGCCGTCGTTGCCGGGCGCCGCGCGCTGCCACACGTCGCGGCGGTTGAGCGCCGCGGCTGTGAGGTCGACCACCACCTCGTCCGGGAGCGGCGTGGGGTCGGAGATCTCGGCCGGGACCAGCTGCTCGGGGCCGCCGTGGGTATGCAGGATGATGGCGCGCATCGCCTGCGTATGATGCCGCGTCATGGCCGGAACCGCCTTTCGCTATCTCTCGCAGGAGGATGTGGTGGCGGCCGGTGGGCTGGACATGGGAGCGATCGTGGACGTGATCGAGCGCGCCTTCCGGGTCAAGGCCGAGGGGCGGGTGTTCATGCCTCCGAAGGTGATGATCACCTGGTCGGATGAGCCCGGCACCGAGGAGAAGCACGGTCGCATCATGGCCATGCCGGCCTACGTCGGCGGAGAGTTCGACGTGGCCGGGCTGAAGTGGATCCCGAGCGTGCCGGACAATCCGGCCCGGCGCGGGCTGCCGCGAGCCAACGCGCTGGTGCTCCTGTCCGACCGCGAGACCGGGCTGCCGCTGGCGGTGATGGACGGCACGGTCGTCTCGGCGATGCGCACGGGAGCGGTCACAGGCGTCGCCGTGCGGCACCTGGCCGCCGGCGGCGAGCGGCGAGCCTGCCTGCTGGGCGCGGGCGTGCTGGCGCACACGCAGCTGGATGCGCTGCGGGTGGTGATGCCCGCGCTCGAGCGGGTGGACGTGTATGACCCCGACCGCGAGCGGGCGCAGCGCTTCTGCAGCCGCCAGGCCGACGCGACCGGCCTTGACATGCGGTCGGCGGATACGGCCGAGGCGGCGGTGCGCGGCGCCCAGGTGGTGGTGCCGGCCACGATGGCGGTGCAGCCGACCTTCGATCCGGACTGGCTGGACGAGGGCGTGACGGTGGTGCTGGTCTCGAGCCTGGACGGGCCGGTCTCTCTGCACGCGGCCAGCGACCTGCTGGTGGTCGACGACTGGGTGCACGAGTCGACCCACGACGGACGCTACGCGGAGCGGCTGGTACGCGGTGGCCTGGCCCCGGCCGACGGCTCTCAGGCGGTCGAGCTGTCAGACGTGGTGGCCGGACGCCACCCCGGGCGCACGTCGCCGCAGCAGCGGATCGTCGTCTCTCCGGTCGGCCTGGCCATGGACGACATCACCGCCGCCAAGCACGTGCTCGACAACGCGGTGCGGCTGGGGATCGGGACGGAGCTGCGGCTGCGGTCGGGCCCGCCGGTGTGGGAGTGAAGCCGGACCCGACGCCCTAGCGGCGCAGTGGCTGCTCCGCGCCCTCTGACCGCGCCTGCGACTTGCCCGCGCGCTGGGCGTGCCACTCGGCGAGCTCATCGTCCGACAGGTCGGACGGCGGCAGCCGCCGCACGTACAGCGCGAAGCGTGCCAGGAAGGCCAGCCCCAGCAGCGGGGCGATGATGTGCGGGAGGTGGGTGAGGATGAAACTCACGACGCCACCATGCATGATGCCACGGGTCGAAGCTCACACGGCGATCGGTTGCCTTTGCCCTCGTCCCGCCACTTCCCTAGAATGCGCCCGCAGCGCCCCGCTCCCGGGGCGAGCGGCACAGGGAGAGTTGCTTGTCTGCCATCAAGGTTGGGATCGTCGCGATCATCGTGG
>DATNEO010000086.1:0-9869 GCA_035553035.1 Gaiellales bacterium
ACTACCACGCGAACCGCTACGTTGGGCCGAACATCGTGATCGCCGCTGCCGGGAACCTCGAGCACGAGCCGCTGGTGCACGCGATCCAGCAGCGTTTCGAGGCCTACAGCAAGGTGCCCGACCCGTCGGCCGGCGTGCGGCCGGTGTGGGTGGGCGAGTCGAGTCCGCAGACCGTGTTCCAGGCCAAGGCCAGCGAGCAGTACCACGTCTGCCTCGCCGGCCTCGGATTGCAGCGCTCGGACCGGCGCCGCTTCGCCGCCTCGCTGCTCGACTCGATGCTTGGCGGATCGGCCTCGTCGCGTCTGTTTCAGGAGATCCGGGAGCGGCGCGGCATGGCCTACTCGGTCTACACATTCGGCTCCCAGTACGCCGACACCGGCATGGTCGGCGTCTACGTCGGCACCCGCGAGGACAACCTGGCCGAGTGCATGCGCATCACCGCCGACCAGCTGGTGCGGATGGGGCAGGGGGAGTTCGCCGACGACGAGCTGCAGCGCTCCAAGGAGAACCTGAAGGGGCGGATCATGCTGTCGATGGAGTCGACCTCGAACCGGGCCAGCCGGCTGGGCAAGTCGGTGCTGACCGACACCGAGCTGCTGTCGCTCGACCGCATCTGCGCCGAGATCGACTCGGTCGAGCCGGAGGCGGTGGCGTCGCTGGCCCGCCAGCTGTTCGCACCCGACCGGCTGTCGGTGTCCGGCGTGGGGCCGGACGAGGATCGCTTCCGCGAGGCCGTTGCCGCGCTGAACCCCGCGCTCGCCTGACGAGTACGATCTCGCGATGATCCGCGTGATCCTGTCAGGCGCCTCCGGCCAGGTCGGCCGGGCGCTGGTGTCCGCGATCGAGGCCGACGCCGATCTGAGAGTGGCGGCCGCGACCGCGCCCTCGCTCGGCATCGGTCTGGCCGATGCGCTGTCCGCCGGCCAGGGCGATGTCGTTGTCGACTTCACCGCGCCCGAGTTCGCCGAGCCCGCCTGCCGGCTGTGCATCGACGCGCGCGTGCCGCTGGTGCTGGGCACCACCGGACTGGCTCCCGAGCGGCTGGAGGAGCTGGGCGCGCAGGCGGCCGCGGCCCGCGTGCAGCTGTTCCACGCCGCCAACTTCGCGATCGGGGCGGTGCTGATGATGCAGTTCGCCGAGCAGGCCAGCCGCCACCTGCCCGCAGCCGAGATCGTGGAGCTGCACGCCGACACCAAGAAGGACGCGCCGTCCGGCACGTCGATGGCAACGGCCGCCCGCATGGCCGGCGACGTCCCCATCCACAGCGTGCGGCTGCCGGGGCTGGTGGCCCATCAGGAGGTGATCCTGGGCGGCGCCGGCGAGACGCTCACGATCCGCCACGACACCAGCTCACGTGCCGCCTTCGCGCCCGGCGTCTTACTCGCGGTCAAGCGCATCCGCGAGCTGCCGCCCGGGTTGACGTCAGGCCTCGAGGCCCTGCTCTAGTTGAGATGGTTGATCGATATCTCTCGCGAGCCTGGCCGCTGCGACCGGTTTGAGGCCAGCGGTGGCCCGGGTGGCTACGGCTGCGAACCGTCGTCTCGCGGCGTCCTCAGTCGCGCCAATACGGTCCAGGATTGACGCTCCCTGCCATTCGCGATCTGCGTGATCGCAGATCGCTCATGACCGGTGCAAGTCGTTCCGACTTGCACCTGCGAGACTCGATTCTCGCCGTCCAGGACCCCACGCAGATATCGATCAACCATCTACCGATCGAGCGCAAACACCGGAATCACGCGGTCGGTCTTCTGCTCGTACTCCCCGAAGCGCGGCTTGCGACCGACCAGCGTCCGCCAGACGCGGTCGCGCTCGTCGGGCGGGAGCTCGCGCGCAACCGCCGTGAACGTCTCGGTGCCGTACTCCACGGTGACCTCCGGGTTGGCGACCAGGTTGTGGTACCAGGCGGGGTTGTCCGGTGCGCCGCTGGCGGTGGCGAAGACGTGCAGAACACCGTCCAGCTCGAGATACTCGAGCGGCCGCGTCATCCGCCGTCCGGTGCGGGCGCCGCGCATGGTCACCAGCACCAGCGTCGAGTCGGGATAAGGGCGCGTGACCACGCCGCCGTTTGCCCGGAACTCCTCGATGATCGACTCGTGGAAGGTCTGCTCCGCCATCAGGCGGCCCCGACCGGATCGCCGACGCGCAGCTCGCCGCCGTCCAGGATGTCGCCGCGCACGCCGCCGCGGTGCACCAGCACCTTGATCGTGCGCGGGTCACCCAGGTACTTCTGCAGGTCGAGGCAGGGCTCGCACAGCTCGGCGGCGCGGCAGCGCAGCGGCCCCACCCGGAACTCCTTGCCGACCAGGTCGTTCAGCCGCACACCCCGGGTCACGACCTGGCGACGCGAGCGGCCCTCGGCGATGTCGAGGCCGTGCTCGTCCAGCACCGCCTCGATCACCTCGGCCTCGATCAGCGTGATCGCACAGCCGGTCGGGATCCAGCGGTCGGGCGGGCTGAAGTTACGGTCGCCCTCCAGGCCGCGGCCGGCGTGGGCCTGAACCGACCCCACCGCGATCGGCGTCCCGCCGCTGCGCGGAACGATGAAGATCTGCTCGACGGATCCAGCCACTGCCGCAGGAGTTTAGAGCGCGGAGGAGTAGAATCGATCGTATGACGCGCCCCGTGCTCGGCGAGCTACTGACCGCGATGGTCACCCCCTTTGCGGATGACGGCACCGTCAACCACGAGTCGGCCCGCCGCATGGCGCGGCACCTGGCCGATACCGGCTCCGACGGCATCGTCGTCTGCGGCACCACCGGCGAGGGCCCGACCGTCAACGACCGCGAGAAGCTGGAGCTGCTCGAGACGGTCGTCTCCGAGGTCGGCCCCAGCGCCAGCGTGGTCGCGAACACGGGCAGCTACGACACGCACCACTCGGTGGCGCTGACCCGGTCCGCGCTTGCGGCCGGCGTGGACGGTTTCCTGGTGGTGACCCCGTACTACAACAAGCCACCGGTGGACGGCATCGTCGCCCACTACGAGGCTGTCGCCGAGGCGGCCGAGGGCCGCCCTGTGATCGTCTACAACATCCCGCAGCGGGTGGTGCTGAACCTCGAGCCGGCTCTGCTGGCACGGCTCAGCGAGATCGACAACGTGATCGCCGTCAAGCAGGCCACCGCCGACCTCGACCAGGCCCGCAGCATCCTCGATCACGGCGGTCTCGAGCTCTATGCCGGCAACGACGACCTGCTGGCGCCGTTCCTGCGGCTGGGCGGTGCCGGCGGCATCTGCGTCGCATCCCACATCGCAGGACGCCGGATGCGGGAGATGGTCACCGCCGCCAGAGCCGGCGACCTCGACCGCACCGACGCCATCGACCGCGAGCTGCAGCCGCTCTACGACGTGCTCTCGATCACCACCAACCCGATCCCGCTGAAGGCCGCGCTGAATCTGCTCGGCCACGACGTGGGAGGGCTGCGCCTGCCGCTTGTCGAGGCCGACGCGGCGCAGACGGCGACGCTCCAGGCCGCGCTCGAGCTGGCCGGAATCCTGCCGGTCGCCGCCGGTTGACGATGCGCGAACCCGTCAAGATCATCCCGCTCGGCGGGCTGGGCGAGGTTGGCAAGAACATGACCGTGTTCGAGTCCGGGGGCGACCTGATCCTGGTCGACGCCGGCCTCACCTTCCCCAAGGCGGAGATGCACGGCATCGACCTGGTGCTGCCCGACTTCTCCTACGTGGTCGACCGCGCCGACCGGCTGAAGGCGATCGTGCTCACCCACGGCCACGAGGACCACGTCGGTGCGCTGCCCTACCTGTTGCGCGAGACCGGGACGGATCCGCTCGTGTTCGGCACGCGGCTGACGCTGGGGCTGATCAAGTCGAAGCTGGACGAGCACGGCCTGGGCGCCGAGACGGAGCTGGTGGAGCTGGTTCCGGACGGATCACGCGTCGCGGTGGGGCCGTTCCAGGCCGAGGCGGTGCGCGTCACACACTCGATCCCCGATGCGGTGGCGGTGGTGCTGCACACGGCGCACGGCATGATCGTGCACACCGGCGACTTCAAGATGGACATGACGCCGGTGGACGGCCGGCCGGTCGACATCGGTCGCCTGCGCTCGCTCGGTGACGAGGGCGTGGCGCTGCTGATGTCGGACTCGACCAACGCCGAGAACCCCGGCACCACCCCGTCGGAGATGACGGTCGGGCCGAGCATGCGCGAGATCATCGCGAAGGCACCCGGCCGTGTGATCGTGACGTCGTTCGCATCGCAGATCCACCGCCTGCAGCAGGTGATCGACGCGGCCGTCGCCAACGACCGCAAGGTCTGTGTGATCGGCCGGTCGATGGTGCGGAACCTGAACATCTCGCGAAACCTCGGCTACGCCGACGTGGACGAGGATCTGTTGCTGAAGCCCAAGGCGCTGGACTCCGTGCTTCCGCACGAGGTGGTTGTGTTGTGCACGGGCAGTCAGGGCGAACCACGCTCCGCGCTGACGCGGATGGCGCACGGAGACCATCCCGCACTGCAGGTGCACCCGACCGACACGGTGGTGATGTCGTCCAAGGCTGTGCCGGGCAACGAGGTGAACGTGGGGGAGACGGTGAACCGGCTGAACCGGATGGGCGCCACGGTGCTGACCGAGAACAACGCCTACGTACACGTCTCGGGCCACGGCTCGGCCGACGAGCTGCGCACGATGCTGGAGCTGGTACGGCCGCGGTTCTTCGTGCCCGTTCACGGCGAGTACCGCATGCTGCGGGCGCACGCCGCCATCGCCGAGCGGACCGGCGTGGAGCCGCATGCCGTGCGGATCGCCGACAACGGCACCGTCCTGGAGCTGGACGCCGACGGGCTGTTCGTGACCGGGCAGATCGAGACCGGCATGACGCTGGTGGACGGCTACTCGGTGGGCGACGTGCGAGATGAGGTGCTGCGCGACCGCCGGCGGCTTGCGACAGACGGTGTGCTGATCGTGGTGGCCACGATCGCCGCCGGAAGCGCCGAGGTGGTGGTGGATCCGGAGGTGATCGCGCGCGGGTTCGAGACGCCCGACGGCGAGGGCCAGGAGCTGCTCGACCGAGCTCGGGACGCGGTCGACGAGGTGCTCGAGCGCTGCCTGGCGAACCGCATGACGGAGGTGAACCTCGTCCAGCAGGAGCTGCACGACGCACTGGCACCGCTGGTGCACAGGATGACCGGCAAGCGGCCGATGGTGCTGCCCGTAGTGGTCGAGGTCTGAGAGCGGCGAAGTCCCGGAAGGAACGCCGTCCGATACGGTGAATACCATCGCCAATGGCCAGGACCACTACGCGACGGACCCATCGCGCTCCTGGTTCACGACCGGCTCGGCGCACGCGCAAGTCCCCCATCCGCTCCCAGACCCCCCAGCGGAGGCGTGCGTCGAGTCGGACTTCGCTTTCACAGCGTCGTGACCTGATCGGTGGTGGGTTGATCGCAGCCGGAATCTTCCTCGGCTGCGTCGAGTTCCTGGGCTGGAACGGCGGCGTGATCGGCCTCAAGATCGACCATCTCCTGCAGCTGCTGGTCGGCAGGGCGACCGCCCTGGTGCCGCCGATCCTGGTGATCGCCGGCGCGATGATCTTCGTCGACAGCAAGGCCCGGCATCTGCGGCCGCTGCGCCTGGGCGCGATCATCCTGTTCACCTCGGTGACGCTGGCGCTGGCGTCGAACAACACCCTGCGGCCCGAGCACCACGGCGGCCTGATCGGCGCATACCTGCACACCGGCCTGGAGGGGCTGATCGGCGGCATCGGCGTCTCGATCCTCGTGGTGCTGGGCATCGGAGCCGCGATCGTCCTGATCACCGGCGCCTCGATCGGCGTGATGATGCGCAGCTCCGGGCGCACCGTCGCGCGCGCGGCCGAGAGCGGCGCCCGCCTCAGCGGCGAGGTGGCCCGGCGGTACCGGGAGCGGCCCGCATCCCGCCCGACGCTGGCGGCGGTGCCTGATCCCGACAAGCCAAAGCGGCGGCGCAACGCACCGCTGGACGGCAGCCAGGAGTACGCCGACCTGTTCGGCGACGCCCCCGAATTCGAGCCCGAGGCGGATCAGCCCGAACCCGAGCCCACGATCGAGCCCGAGCCGGAGCCGGAGCGTGCCGCAGTGCAGCCCGACGCGGATGAGGACGCCGTCACGGCTGAGGTCGTGGCACCGTCGCTGGAGCTGGACGCATCGCCGCGGCCGAAGACCGAGTATCGCCTACCGGCGGCCAGTATCCTCAAGAAGAGCACCGCCAGCCGCGGCGGCGGCGAGGATCACAAGCAGGTCGCGCGCAAGCTGGTCGAGGCGCTCGCCAACTTCGGCGTCGAGGCGCGCTGTGTGGGCATGGTGGCCGGGCCCCGCGTGACACGCTACGAGCTGCAGCTCGCACCCGGCATCAAGGTGTCGCGCGTGACCCAGCTGCGCGACGACCTGGCGTACGCCCTCGCCACCACCGAGATCCGCATCCTGGCGCCGATCCCGGGCAAGCAGGCGGTCGGCGTCGAGGTCCCGAACACCTCGCACAACACCGTCACGCTCGGGGACATCTTCGGCGAGCCGGCGGCCGGTTCCAGCCCGCTCACTGCCTGGCTCGGCAAGGACATCTCCGGGGCCGGGGTGGCCTGCGACCTCGCCAAGATGCCGCACCTGCTGATCGCCGGCACCACCGGCTCAGGCAAGTCGGGCTGCATCAACGCCGTGCTCTGCTCGATCCTGCTGCGCGCCACCCCCGACGAGGTGCGCATGATCCTGGTCGACCCCAAGCGCGTCGAGCTCAACCACTACGAGTCTATCCCGCACCTGCTCACTCCCGTCGTCACCAACATGAAGAACGCGGCGCTGGTGCTGCAGAACATCGTCCGCGAGATGGAGAGCCGCTACGAGCTGATGGGCGCCGTCAAGGCCCGCAACCTGGCGGAATGGAACCGCAAGCGGCAGCAGCTCGGGCAGGACACGGTGCCCCACATCCTGGTCGTGATCGACGAGCTGGCCGACCTGATGATGGTGTCGCCGGCCGACGTCGAGGACGCCATCATCCGCCTGGCGCAGAAGTCGCGGGCCGTCGGCATCCACCTGGTGCTGGCCACTCAGAGCCCGCGCGTGGACGTGATCACCGGCATGATCAAGGCCAACGTGCCGTCACGGATCGCCTTCGCCGTGTCCTCGCAGACGGACTCGCGTGTGATCCTGGATGTGAACGGCGCCGAGGCGCTGCTCGGCGCAGGGGACATGCTCTACAAGCCGCTCGGTACCTCCAAGATGCTGCGCGTGCAGGGCGCCTACATCTCCGAGGACGAGACCAGGCGCATCGTCGAGGCCTGCCGCAAACAGGGCGAGCCCACGTTCGAGGAGGAACTGCTGGAGCTGCCCGCCGACGTCGAGCCGGAGCAGTTGGACGCCGACGAGGATCCCGTGCTGAATGACGCGATCCGGCTGGTGGCACAGCATCAGACCGCCTCTGTGTCGCTGCTGCAGCGGCGGCTGCGGGTCGGGTACACCCGCGCGGGGCGGCTGATCGACATGCTCGAGCGCCGCGGGATCGTGTCCGGCTACGAGGGCTCCAAGGCCCGCAACGTTCTGATCAGCGAGACCGACCTGGCACGCATCCTGGGCGAGGATCAGCCCGCGCCGATCGACGAGCCGGTCGAGGACTTCACCTTCTAGCGGCCTTCGAGGTCTAGGGTTCCGGCGTGACCGACGACTGGTACGCGCGGCTCCAGGCCAGCGGGCTGCTGGACACGCTGGCACCGTATGCACCGGTGCTCGTCGGCGCCTACCCGCTGGGCATGGCAGCGCCCGGCTCGCGGATCGAAATCGTCTGTCGCGCCACCGACCTGCCGGCCTTCGCACGGACGCTGGAGCGCACGTACGGCGGCGACGGGTTCGCGCTGTATCCGGGCAGGCTGTCGCTGGAGGACGCGGTCTTCGCCGAGTTCGACCTGGACGGACTCCCGCTCGAGGTGGCCGCCCAGAGCGATCACGAGCACCGCAAGCTCGGAGCCGCCACCATCGGCATCTCGCGGGTGCTGGAGATGGAGGGAGACGTCAGTCGCAACCGGCTGGCGGCGCGCGTTGCCGGCGGCGAGGACTGGCTGGAGGCGGCCATGCATCAGACCGGCCTCACCCGCTCGGCGCTGGAGGCGCTGGCCACCGCTAACGCGGCCGTCGCCCGCCGGGTGCTGGGTGTGGGCACCCCGGGACCGTCGGTCCGCGAGTATTTGCTCCCGCTGCTGGTCGGCTTCCTGTCGGAGTTCCTGATCATCCTGGCCACGTCGTCGGGCCACTCGCAGGACTTCACCGGCCTGATGCTGCTGGTGCAGGCGATCGTGCTGGGCGCGGTGTTCGGCGCGCGCATGGGCCTGATCGCCGCCCTGGCGCCGCTGCTCCTGTTCGGCGCCGTGATCGGATCCAGCTTCCTGGTCGGCAACGAGAGCTGCGGCAGCGACGGCTGCAGCTACCAGTTCGCGAGCTACACCTTCGTCGCGCTGCTGGTCGGAAGCGGGGCCGGAGTCAGCGGGTTGTTGCGCGATCGCTACTTCCCACGGGCGTAAGTCAGTAGACTGCGCGTTCGCCGTAAAGCGGCGTACCCACCCATGTTTGAAATTGGATCAGCACTCCGCGAGGCCCGAGAGCGCAGAGGATTGTCCTACTCGCAGGTCGAGGAGGGCACCAAGATCCGGGCCCGCTACATCCGCGCCCTCGAGGACGAGGACTTCGGCGTGCTGCCCGGAGCCACATACAGCAAGGGCTTCCTGCGCGCCTACGCCGACTATCTGGGGCTGGACGGGCACCTGTTCATCGACGAGTTCAACTCGCGCTACCACGACCCCCGCAACGACGACGACCGCCCGATCTATCCGCCCTCGCGCCGTATGCCGTCGCGCCACCGGCGCGAGACCAGCATCGTCCTGATCGCGCTTGCGGCGATCGTTGCGATCGCGTCGCTGGTGTTCCTGGGCGCTGGTTCCGGCGGCACCCCGAACACTCCGCTGCCGACGCCCTCGACGACGCACAACCCCAAGACCGCCCAGGGTTCGACCGCGTCATCAGGCGGCTCGTCGCAGTCCACCACGAGCTCGAAGAAGCACAAGCAGCCTGCGGCCAAGACGTACAAGATCACCATCACCGCCGCGAACGGCGACTCCTACCTGTCGGCGCACCTGGGCTCGGCCGCCGGCCCCGCGGCGAAGACGATCCACCACACAGATCTCTCCGAGTACCTGCTGCAGCAGGGCGAGCAGGCCGTGATCCAGGCCAAGGGCACCGTCGTCGTCTCCCTGGGGGCGCCCGGCAACGTCACCATCACCGTGGCCGGGCATCCGCAGACGCTGCCGCACGGCATCTCCAGCTTCAAGATCACCAAACAGGGCATCGCCAAGGCGTGACCCGGCCCACCGCCGCGATCCTGCTGACGGGCAGCGAGCTCCTGCGCGGTGTCATCTCCGACCGGAACGCGGCGTACCTGGCCGAGCAGCTCGAGTCGCTGGGCTTCTCGATGCGCCGCACGCTGATGGTGGGCGACCCGCTGGCCGACATCCAGCAGGGCTTCCGCGAGCTGGCCGGCGCCCACGATCTGATCGTCACCTCCGGCGGACTGGGCCCCACCCACGACGACCGCACGGTGGAGGCGCTGGCGGCGGTGGGGGGCCTGCCGCTCGAGTTGGACGAGGCGGTGCTGGCCAGGATCACCACCTGGACGGACGAGGTGGCCGAGCGCATGGGCTTCGACCGGGCCCGCTTCGATGCGGGCAACCGCAAGCAGGCGCGGATCCCGCGCGGAGCCCAGGTGCTGGGCATGGCCGGCACCGCGCCCGGCCTGGTGATGGCGGTGGACGGCTCGGTGGTGGTGGTGCTGCCGGGCGTGCCCTCAGAGCTGCGGCGGCTGTGGCAGCTCGCACCCGAGCACCCGCTGCTGGCGCCGCTG
>DATNEO010000087.1:0-38858 GCA_035553035.1 Gaiellales bacterium
GCCGTGCACGAACAGCACCGGTATCGAGCTGGGCACATGCGGCAGGCGGCGTGTGAGCGTGCCGGCCTGCTCATGCTCCTTGACAGATGCGATCGTGCCGGCGAATGCGGCAACGTCGAAGGAGAGGTCGGGAGCCGGCGGCGCGGTGGCGGGATCGGCGAAGTAGGAGGGCCAGACCAGGCTGAAGGCCTCCCGCGATTCCTCCGGCGTCGCCTCTCCCCGCTCCTCCTTGGCGTCGATCTCTTCCGCGCGTGCGCGCTCGGCGTCAGACAGTGGCGCCGTCATATTCTCTCCGAACTCCTCGAACACCTCGAGATACGCGCCGAGCGGGTCGAGGATGATCGCGCCCTCGAGCCGCTCGGGGCAGGCCGCGAGCATGTGCAGGGCGAGGTGCCCACCCCAGGAGTGCCCGACGATCCACGCTCGCTCGCCGGCCACCTGGTCGATCACCGCGACCGCATCGGCGACGTTCGCCTCGACGGTGTAGGGGTCGCGGATGGTGGTCGGAGGAAGGCCCCGTTGCTGGTAGCTGACAGTGGAGAACACGTCTGCGAGCAGGTCCGTCAACGGGTCCAGATAGGTGGCGGACATGCCGGGGCCGCCGTGAAGGAGCACCGCGACCGGGCCGGCGGCGCTCTCGCCGCGCCACGCCCCGATCGTGCCTTCCCGCGTGTCGATCGTGAACGGTCGATCAGTCACACGGCGATTCTCTCACGCGGCGTTGGCTACCGTCCGGCCGTGGCAAGCGACTGGCGTGATGACCGGGTCGGATCCGCGCTTCGCGGCGAGAACCCACTGGTGATGGCGCGGATGCGCGGTGGCTTCGCCGTGATCGGGGACACCCAGCACCTGCCCGGCTACTCGCTGCTTTTGACCGACGATCCCTCCGTCGACCACCTCACCGATCTCGACTGGGAGCGCCGCATGCAGTTCCTGTTCGACCTGTCGCTGCTCGGCGAGGCGGTGGGGCGTGCCTGCCGTGACAACCGGTTGCGCCGGATCAACTACGAGGTGCTCGGCAACTCGCTGCCGGTGCTGCACGGACACGTGCATGCCCGCTATGACTGGGAGCCGCCGGATATGGTCGGCGGCCCGGTATGGCGCTACCCGCAGGCCGAGCGGAACGATCCGGCCTGTGCGTATTCCGACGCGGACCACGGCGAACTGCGCGCGGCGATCGCGGCGGAACTCCACGGCCTGATTGAGCGGGCCTACTCCGTGTCGGTGTGAACCGCGGCAGCCGGCGTTCCCTCGCCCACGGCATCGTCCGCCATCGGTGCCGCAGTCTCGGCAGCTGGCGCCGTCTCGTCGGCGGACTGCCAGGGCTTCGACCGGATCGCGACCACTGCCACAACCGTGGTGGCGGCGCCGGTCACGATCAGCACCGTGTTTCGCATCCGGTGCGACGGCGGCGGACTGATCGAGAACGACAGGGCGCGCGCGGCGTGGCGGGTCGACTGCTGGATCCCTCGGGTCACCCGTCGATCGCCCTTCGCCCGCGAGGGGCCGATGCTGCGCGCACGGCGCGCAGCCAGCGTGGCGTGGAAGGCAGCCCGGCGTAGTTCCCGACGCACCCGGCGGTCGCTCACGCGCCGAAACGGCCTGGTTGACGCAAGCTTGGTGTACCGCGCTTCATGTGTCTTCACAGAACCCACCCCCATGAGGTCTTCGTCAAGGCAGCGTGCGCTGCCGAATCGCTCACCTTACCACCGGCCTTGCCGCGAGGTCTGAGATGATCCAATGCTCGACCAACCGGGAGGTATCGCATGTCAACGACCGGACAGCCGCAGCCGGCCAACGCCAACAAGGCGCTGTGGGAGAAGGGCGACTTCACGCGCATCGCGGCCACCATGCGGGCCAGCGGTGAGGCGCTGGTCGGCTCGCTGGGGATCAGCGAGGGGCTCGACGTGCTCGATCTCGGCTGCGGTGATGGGACCACCGCGATCCCGGAGGCGATGCTGGGCGCGAACGTGCTCGGCGTCGACATCGCCGAGAACCTGGTGGCGGCCGGCAACGCCCGCGCACGCGACCTCGGCCTCAGCAACATCCGGTTCCAGGTGGGCGATGCATCCCAGCTCAGCGAGCTGGCCGACGACAGCTTCGACCTGGTGGTCAGCATCTTCGGTGCGATGTTCGCCCCCAGGCCGGCCGATGTGGCCAGGGAGGTCGTGCGGGTGACACGGCCGGGAGGCCGGATCGTAATGGGCAACTGGATCCCGAACGATCCCACCCTGGTCGCCCAGATCCTCAGGATCAGCGCCGCCTACTCTCCGCCGCCACCGGAGGGATTCGTCAGCCCCATCACCTGGGGGATCGACGACACCGTGATCGAGCGGTTCGCGGCCGCCGGGGTGCCGGCCGACAGCGTCTCGCTGGAGCGCGATACCTACACCTTCGACTTCGCGGGCACGCCGTCCCAGCTGCTGGCACTGTTCCGGGACTACTACGGGCCGACCATGAACGCGTACGCGGCGGCAGCCGCATCCGGCCGTGAGGCCGACCTGCATACGGAGCTGGAGGCGCTCTTCAACGAGCAGAACGCCAGCACGGAGCCGGGCGCCACCACCATCCCCGCCACGTTCCTGCGCGTGACCATTGCGGTCTGATCGGCAGCCCCTAGACTGCGCCCATTCGTGTGAGGCGAGCGAGGGGGAGACGGCATGGTGCCCGAGGCCCGGATGGAGGACGGCGACGGCGGCAAGAAGCCGGCCGGCGAGGGGTGGTTCATCGTCAACACGCGCGACGCCGCGTGGATGCACAACGACAAGTTCGGCGCCGGCGTCACCTTTGAGGGCACGCCGTACTTCCAGCACTACGGCATCAACGTCCAGGTTTTGTGGCCGGGGCAGCCGAACGGCTACTACCACTCCGAGGACGGGCAGGAGGACTTCCTGATCCTGGGCGGCGAGGGCCTGCTGCTGGTCGAAGGTGAGGAGCGGCCGGTCAAGGCCTGGGACTTCGTGCACTTCCCGCCCGGCACGGAGCACATCCTCGTCGGCGGCGGTGATGGCCCGTGCGTGTTCCTCGCGGTCGGTGCCCGCAACGCCGGGGAGGCGATCCGCTACCCCGTTTCCGACGTGGCGCTGCGCCACGACGCCGGCGTCAGCGAGCCGGCCACCAGCGGCAAGCAGGCCTACGTCGGTGCGCCGGAGACGACGCCCGGCCCCGCCCCCGAGGGATTGTTCGCGGACCGGTAGCGCGGACGTGCAGGAGAGCCGGATCGCGCAGGCGATCACCGAGCGGGGCGTCGCAGCCGGCGCGATGCTGTTCGAGTTCGACACGCCCGGCGTGATGCGGATCCTGGCTGCCGCCGGCGTCGACTTCGCCATCTTCGACCTCGAGCATACGGCCTGGGACGCCGGCACGCTGCGCACGCTGTTCGCCGCCGGTCGCTCGACCGGCGTGCACACCGTCACGCGCGTGATCCGCGCCCAGTACCCGCTGATCGCATCGGCACTCGATGCCGGGTCGCGCGGGGTGATGGCGCCGATGCTGGAGTCGCGGGCCGAGGCCGAGCTGCTGGTGGAGTCGGCCAAATACCCGCCGCTCGGCCGCCGCGGCTTCGGGGTGCTGTTCAGCGACGTGCTGGCCGACGGCCCGGGCGCCTATACCGAGCGCGCCAACCGCGACACCGTCGTGATCGCCCAGATCGAGTCGCCGGCCGGCATCGAGTACGCCGACGCGATCGTGGGCCTGCCCGGCGTCGACGTCGTCTGGCTGGGCCAGTTCGACCTGACGCTGGCGCTGGGCATTCCCGGTCAGTTCGATCAACCGGCGTTCACCGAGGCGGTCGATCACCTGCTCGCGGTCTGCCGTCGGCACGGAAAGCCGCTGGGCCAGCTGGTCTCCTCCCCCGCCGAGGGCCGGGCGCTGCGGCAGCGCGGCTTCCAGGTGCTCGCCTACGCCGACGTCTGGGTGTTCGAGCGCGCTCTGCGCGAGGGCCTGGACGGTCTGCGGAGGGTCTGACCCAGATGGCTGTCCAGCGGATGGAGCATGTTGGAATCGTGGTTGAGGACTTGCCAGCTGCGATCAAGTTCTTCGTCGAGCTGGGATTGGGAGTGCAGGGCGAGGGGTCCGTCGAAGGTGGCTGGGTGGACCGCATCGTGGGGCTCGATGGGGTGCGGGCGGACTTTGCGATCATGCAGACTCCGGACGGCAATGGACGGCTCGAGCTGACGAAGTTCCACTCGCCGGCGAACCCGGTCGGCGACGGGCAGGCACCGGCGAACACGCCGGGCATCCGCCACATCTTGTTCGCCGTCGATGACATCGACGCCGTGGTTGCCCGCCTGCGAGCCCGCGGCGCCGAGCTGGTCGGCGAGGTGGTGAGCTACCAGAACGTCTACCGGCTCTGCTACATCCGCGGCCCGGAGGGCATCATCATCGAGCTGGCGGAGCGGCTTTAGCGCTCGTACCCGGGGTTCTCGCGGTCGAGCCGCCGCTTGACGGCGTCGAACAGCTTCCCCGGCCCGACGTTGTCCTGCGTGGACTGCTCGGCGGTGTGCTGCACGATCTCGTCGGGCACCGCGATCAGCTCCTGCCCGGTGGACTGGGCCAGGATCTGCACCTTGCAGGCCCGCTCCAGGAAGTACAGCCGCGACCAGGCCTCGGCGGCGTCGTTTCCGATCACGATCACGCCGTGGTTTTCGAGCATCACCACGCTGGTGTGCTCGTCGACGGCCGACGCGATCCGGTCGCCCTCGTCGGCGGCGTGCGCCAGCCCGCCGTAGGCGAGCGTGGACACGCGTCCGTGGAAGCCCATCGCGGCCTGGCTGAGCGTCGTGTCGAAGCCGCCCCTGGTGGTCGAGACGGCGGTCGCAAACGGCATATGGGTGTGGAACACGCAGCGCGCCGACGCGCGCGCGCGGTGGGCGCCGCGGTGGATCATGAACGCGGTCGTCTCCCACTCGCCGTCGCCCTCCACGACCGTGCCGTCGCCGTCGACGACCAGCAGATCGGACGCGGTCAGCTCCGACCACTCCGGCCCGTAGGGGTTCAGCAGGAACAGGTTGTCGCTGCCGGGCACGGCGTAGCTGAAGTGGTTGTCGATGCCCTCGTTGTAGCCGTACAGCGCGGCCGCGCGCAGCGCCGCTGCCAGGTCGATCCTGGCCTGCCGCAGCAGGTCCTGGTCGACCCGGGGCTGATCGGCGAGCGTCATGCCGAAAACTGTACTTGACGCGGCCTGGTCTCGGGTACCGTGGTTCGGTGCGCATCGCCACCTGGAACGTCAACTCGCTGAAGCAGCGGCTGCCGCGCTTCCTGCCCTGGCTGGACGAGCGGCGGCCGGACGTGGTCTGCCTGCAGGAGACGAAGCTCCCCGACGACGCGCTGGCCGAGCTGTTCGGTGACGAGCTGGCCGGCCGCGGCTACCAGCTGGCGGCCCACGGCGAGGTGGCGTGGAACGGGGTTGCGATCCTCTCGCGGGTCGGGCTGGACGAGGTGGTGGCGGGCCTGGCCGGCGCGCCCGGGTTCCCGCATCCCGAGGCGCGTGCCGTGGCCGCCACCTGCGGCGGCATCCGGGTGCACTCGGTGTACGTGCCGAACGGGCGCGTGCCTGACTCCGACCACTACCAGTACAAGCTGGCCTGGCTGGCGGCGCTGCGCGACGTGGTCGCGGCCGGGCCGGAGGCGGCGGTCGTCTGCGGCGACGTCAACATCGCCCCCACCGACGCAGACGTGTTCGACCCCGACGCTTACATCGGCCAGACCCACGTCACGCCCCGCGAGCGTGCGGCGCTGGCGGAGCTGCAGGCGGTGGGGCTGCACGACGTGGTGCGCGACCGCTGGCCCGGCCGGCGCGTGTTCAGCTACTGGGACTACCGGGCCGGCATGTTCCACCAGGACCTGGGCATGCGCATCGACCTGATCCTGGCCGGCGATCCCGTGGCCGCGCGCGTGCAGGCGGCCTGGATCGACCGGCAGGCGCGCAAGGGCAAGGGGCCGAGCGACCACGCGCCGGTGATCGTCGACCTGGACGAGGCACCGGACGGCGACATCGGGCCGATGGTGCCGCCGCCGTCAAACCCGGTCACCAAGCGCGGCGCGAAGAAGCTCCCTCAGGCCTAGTCGTAGTACGCCATGGCCGCCGTCGGGAACCCGCCGCGGCGACTCCGCCCAGGGCGAGTTACGAGGGCCGCTTGGGCGGTGCCGGGACGTTACCGTCCCTGGTCTCGGGGATGCCGAGCTTGGCGGGCGGTGGAGGCGGTGGAGGCTTAGAGGCCATGGTCACATTTGTAGCGAGCCGGACGGCCCAGGCACCGACCTGGATGATCACTCCGAACCTCGCTGCCCGGTACCCCCAGAACAGATATCGGATCGTAACGTTGTTCTCGGTGCGGTAGCCCTCGAGCCAGTGGGCCAGTCGGCGGTGGGTCTCCATCGATGCCCGCAGGCGTCCTCCAGCTCGGTCTCGTACAGCACAGACCCACTCAGCGAGAAGATCAAGTTGTTCTTGGGCAGCACCACCCAAAGGCAAGCCAATATCGACAAGCCGAAGGCGATCAGCGCCGCCACGCCCAGCCACCCCACGGGATGATTGGTCAGCGCCTGACCGCCGAGGAACGATGGACGACGCTGCCAGCAGCGTGGCGGCCGGACGTTCGTGGCGGGTGACAACCAGCGCCAAAGGAGCACGGAGCCAGCAGCGGTCCCCGGGCTAAGGCGGCGAAGCGGCCGTGGCCTCGAACAGCTGGAACCAGTCCGGTGCTGGAGGCCGGCCAAGCTCGTCTCGGCTGCGATCCAGGTGGCGTTCTCGCACCTGGTAGGGTCGAACCGGTAAGGGGGACCGGTTTGAGCGTGCACTGTCCAGCATGCGGCGTCCTGAACGACCGAGAGGCGGCATTCTGCGGAGGCTGCGGCGTGGCGCTGGGGATCATCTGCCCGTCCTGCGGCGCCGGGCCGCTGCCCGCCGGCATCGCCTTCTGCACCGCCTGCGGCACCGAGCTGGCGCGGCCGGGCGTGCTGCTGGAGCGCAAGATCGTGAGCGTCGTGTTCGTCGACCTGGTCGGCTTCACCGCGATGTCGGAGGTGCTCGACCCGGAGGAGGTGCGGCGCCTGCTGGGCCCCTACTACCAGCGCGTGCGCGAGGAGCTGGAGGGCTACGGCGGCACCGTCGAGAAGTTCATCGGCGACGCGGTGATGGCGCTGTTCGGCGCGCCGGTCGCCCACGAGGACGACGCGGAGCGGGCGGTGCGGGCCGGCTACGCCGTGCTGCAGGCGGTGCGGCGGCTGCCGGCCGACGCCGCCGCCGGCGCGCTGCGGGTGCGGATCGGGATCGCCACCGGCGAGGCGGTGGTGGACGTGCACGCGCGGCCGCAGGAGGGCGATGCCACCGCCCACGGCGACGTCGTCAACACCGCGTCGCGGCTGCAGACGGGCGCGCCGGCCGACGGCATCCTGGTGGACGAGCGCACCTACCGGGCGACCCGCTTCCAGATCGACTTCCGGCAGGAGCCGCTGCTGCTGGCGAAGGGCAAGGCCGAGCCGGTGCCGGTGTGGTCGGTTGTGCAGCCCCGCGCGCGCACCGGCGCCGACCCGGCCCGCCTGCAGCGGCCGCTGGTCGGCCGCGAGCACGAGACGCAGGTGCTGATCGACGCGCTCGGCCGCGCAGTGGCCAGCGGCGAGCCGCAGATCGTGACGCTGGTGGGGCCGCCCGGGATCGGCAAGTCGCGCCAGGTCTGGCAGCTGCTCCGGCACCTGGAGGGGCAGACCGATCTGGTGTTCTGGCGGCAGGGCCGCTCGCTGCCCTACGGCGATGGCGTCACCTTCTGGGCGCTGGGCGAGATCGTGAAGGCCAATGCCGGCATCCTCGCCACCGACCCGGCGGCCAACGTCGAGGAGAAGCTCCGCATCGCCGTCGAGTACGCTGTCACCGACGCGAACGAGGCGCGCTGGATCGAGGGGCACCTGGCGCCGCTGGCCGGGCTCACCTCCGCACGCGAGCTGCGAGGCGACCGCCGCACCGAGGCGTTCGCAGCCTGGCGCCGGTTCCTGGAGCTGATCGCCGAGCGCGGCCCGCTGGTGCTGGTGTTCGAGGACATCCACTGGGCCGACGACGGCCTGCTCGAGTTCATCACCGACCACCTCGGCGACCGCTTCACCGGGCCGCTGCTGGTGGTGACCACCAGCCGGCCGGAGCTGCTCGACCGGCGGCCGCAGTGGGCCGCCGCGGCCCGCAGCACGATGCTCGAGCTGCAGCCGTTGTCGGACCAGGAGACGGCCGACGTGGTCACCAACCTGCTGGACGCGGCGGAGCTGCCGCCGGAGCTGCGCTCCGCGCTGCTGGCGCGGGCCGGCGGCAACCCGCTATTCGCCGAGGAGTACGTGCGGATGCTGCTTGACCGCGGGCTGCTGCGCAGCGAGGGCTCGGCGCCGGAGCTGACCGGCACCGACCTGCCGCTGCCGGAATCGGTGCAGTCGATCATCGCCGCCCGCCTGGACGCGCTGCCGTCGGACGAGAAGCTGCTGTTGCAGGACGCGGCGGTGGTCGGCCGCGCGTTCTGGCTGGGCGCGCTGGCCGAGGTGGGAGAGCGCCAGCGCTGGTCGGTGGAGCACATGCTGCACGAACTGGAGCGAAAGCAGCTGCTGCGCCGGGAGCGCGACTCGATCGTGCTGAGCGAGCCGCAGTACGCCTTCTCCCACGCGCTGGTGCGCGACGTCGCCTACGAGCAGATCCCGCGCGCGCGGCGCTCGCGCAAGCACTGGCGAACGGCCGGCTGGATCGAGTCGCTGTCGCCCGAGCGCACCGAGGACCGGGCCGAGATGCTGTCCCACCACTACATGCGGGCGCTGCGCTACCTGCCGCAGGGCGACACGGTCAGCCCGCAGCTGCTGCAGGCGGCGCGCAGCGCGCTCTGCGATGCCGGCGACCGCTCGATGTCGCTGAACGCGTTCGCCGAGGCGGCCCACTTCTTCGCCGAGGCGCTGCAGCTGTGGCCCGAGGACGTGCCCGGCCGCGCCGACGTGGCCTTCCGGCTGGGCAGCGCACGGGTGCACGCCGAGAGCGGGGGCGACCTGCCGCTGGAGCAGGCCCGTGATGCCTTCATCGCCGAGGGTCAGCCGGGCAAGGCGGCCGAGGCCATGGTGCTGATCGGCGAGCTGCTGTGGATGCGCGGCGACCCGGACGCCTTCCGGCACCTGGACGAGGCGGGCGCGCTTCTGCGCGATACGCCGCCGTCCTACTCGAAGGCCTACGTGCTGAGCAGCCTGTCGCGCTTCCACATGATCGCCGACGAGAACCTGCGGTCGATCGAGATCGGCCAGGAGGCGCTGGCGATGGCCGAGCAGATGGGCCTGGACGAGCTGCGCGCGCACGCGCTGGACAGCATCGGTATCTCGCGCGCCCGCATCGGCGACGAGCGCGGCATCGCCGACCTCGAGCAGAGCATCGCGCTGGCGGTGGCGCACAACTCGCTGGAGAGCGTGCGCGGCTATGCCAACCTGGGCAACGCGATGGTCGAGTACGGCGACCTGGAGCGGGCGTTCGAGGTCTACCAGCAGGGGCGCGACGCCGCGCAGCGGTTCGGCGACGTCGACCGCATCCTCTGGTTCGAGGTGGAACGGATGTACGAGTGCTACTGGCGCGGGCGCTGGGATGAGGCGCAGCGGCTGGCCGACGAGATCGTGGCGCAGGTGGACGCCGGCTCGCCCTCTGCCTCGGAGCACGACGCGCGGCTGGTGCGGGCCCGGATCAGGCTCGGCCGCGGACAGGAGCCGGCGGCGCTGGACGACTCGACCCGGGCGCTGGAGCTTGGGCGCCACGCCGGGTACCCGGAGATGCTGGTGCCGTCGCTGGCGCTGCAGGCGCGGGTGCTGGAGGCGGCCGGGAATGGGGCGGAGGCATCGCAGCTGGCCGACGAGCTGCTGGGGATCTGGCCCGACCGCTGCCCGACCTCCTACTGGGTGTCCGACCTGGCCTTCACGCTGCGGCGGGTCGACCGGCCGGACGCGCTGGCAAGGGCGGCCCGATCAGCGCCGGCGGCCAGCCGCTGGCTGGATGCCGGCCTGGCGCTGGCCGCCGGCGACGCGGCCGGTGCGGCCGAGAAGTACGCCGAGATCGGCTGCCTGCCGGACGAGGCCACGGCGCGGCTGTTCGCGGCACGGGCGGCGCTCGCGGCCGGTGGTCGTGCGGCGGCCGAGGCCCAGCTGCGTCTGGCGCTGGAGACGTTCCGGCGGCTGGCCGCGACCCGCTATCTCAGCGAGGCGGAAGCACTGATGGCGATCCCGGCCTGATCAGGGCGCGGCCAGCCCCGGGTACAACTCTGCCCACAGGTTCGGGTCGATGTAGAGGCAGACCATCGTTGCGTCGAGGTCGACCCCCAGCCGGTGCAGCTTCGTGGCCGGGCTGTCATCCTCGGGCTCCACCGTCTCGAACAGCGCCTCGGCGTACTTGCCGCCGGGAGCGAACACCAGCGACCCCGGGACGTACGTCGCCTGGTTGCGCTGCGCGATGTTACTCATCGCCTGCTCGGGTTTGCGTGGCCAGTCGGGGTCGTTGGGCGACTTCGTCGTCGAGAATCTGACTTTTCCGCGCGGCATGGCTTACCCCCCCGTGAGTGGATCGGGCGATGATCCCCGATTGTGCCGTCGGTTGCAAGCGTCCGGGCTCTTGACAGACCGCGGTTTCGGGGCACACTGCCCGTGTACCCGATCCGAGAGGACGCCCATGCCCCGCCGCATCGCAGCTCTGGCCCTGTTCCTGGTGTTCGCCTATCCGGCAACGGCCGGAGCGCACTCGATCGTTCGCCATGGTGCGCCGAACCACCGGATCACCCGCAGCACGAGCACGAACTGGGCCGGCTACAGCGCCACCGGCGGGACGTTCACGAGCGTATCGGCGACCTGGAAGCAGCCGGCGGCGACGTGCACATCTGCGACCGCCTACTCGAGCTTCTGGGTGGGTCTGGACGGCGACGGCACCAACACCGTGGAGCAGATCGGCACCGACGCCGACTGCAGCGGCGGCAAGGCCGTGTACTACGCGTGGTATGAGATGTACCCCAAGTTCCCGGTCAACCTGTCGCTCACGATCAACCCCGGCGACACCGTGTCGGCCAAGGTCACGACGGATGGCAACGGCACCTTCACGCTGACCATCAAGGACACGACCACCGGCGGCTCGTTCACCACCACCCAAAAGCTGAAGCACGCCAAGCTAGGCTCGGCCGAGGTGATCGCGGAGGCACCCAGCTCGGGAGGCGTGCTGCCGCTCGCCAACTTCGGCAGCGTCGGATTCAGCGCGGCGACCGTGAACGGCCAGCCGATCGGCAGCTTCAACCCCGACCGGATCGACATGGTGTCCGGCACGACCACCAAGGCGACCACGTCGGTACTCTCGGGCGGCACCGCGTTCTCGGTCAAGTGGAATCACGCCTGACCGAGGTCGAGTGGGACATAAGGCCGCTTGCGCCGGAGCAGGTTGAACGGGTGGCGGCGGTGCTGGGACTGGCGCGTCTGGATCAGGGCGACGGCTTCTATCTGGTCGCCTGGGACGGCGACCAGCCGGCCGGACACGCCCACCTGGCGCTGACCGATCCGCCCGAGCTGCAGGACGTCGAGGTGTCGCCGCCCCACCGGCGCCGGGGTGTGGGTTCGGCGCTGACGGCTGCCGCTGAGGCGGAGGCGCAGAAGCGCGGGTTCGATCGGCTGAGGATCACGGTCAGCGTCGACAACGCGGCCGCCCGGGCGCTCTACCGCAGGCTCGGCTACGTCGACGCGGGGATGCCGCCGCGACGGGTGCAGGGGACGGTGATGATCCGTACCGGGCCGCTCGAAGTGGACGACACGCTGCTGACCTGGGACAAGCGCCTGTCCGGTCCCGCGTAGCAGGGCGGGCGCGCGGCATCGCGAACCTGACAGGCATGTCTCAGGATGACGAGCAGCCGGCACCGCTCGAGCCGCGCTGGCCGATCGCGCTGACGATCCTGTGCTTCATCGCGATTACGATCACGCTGCGGGTGCTGCAGCCCAAGCGCGAGTCGGTGGGCCCGGCCTGGCTGGTGCCGACGCTCGAGATCGCGATGCTGCTGGCGCTGCTGGCGGCCAACCCGGCCCACATCCAGGAGCGGCGCAGGTGGCTGCGACGGGTCGCGATCGGGCTGATCTTCGCGCTGGGAGCGGCGGCGCTGTGGTCGACCACGGTGCTGGTCAACGGCCTGATCAGCGGCAGCCAGGTGACGCAGTCGGCCAGCTCGCTGCTGGCGTCGGGCGCGCTGATCTGGCTCGGAAACGCGCTGGTGTTCAGCCTCCTCTACTGGATCTTCGACACCGGCGGGCCCTGGGTGCGCTCACGGGGCACCCGCCGCTACCCGGATTTCGCCTTCTCCCAGCAGATGAGCCCCGAGCTGGCGCCGCCGGGCTGGCGGCCGATGTACGTCGACTACATGGTGCTGGGGCTGAACACGAGCGCGGCGTTCAGCCCCACCGACGTGATGCCGATGGCGCGCTGGGCGAAGCTGGCGATGTCGGTGCAGTCGCTGCTGTCGCTGACGGTGGTGGCGCTGGTGGTGGCGAGGGCCGTGAACGCGTTCACGTAGCGGTCAGGGCGTCGTCAGGGCAGGCACCAGCCGTTCCATGCGTGCCTCGTGCTCGATCGCCTCGAGGTCGGCGAGCTCCTGCTGGAGGATGTAGATCGCTTCCTTGATCGCGTTGATCCGGTCCTCGTCGCCGGGCGCTGCACCGGTGTTCAGTCGCCACGGTCCCGGCCATAGTCCGACGGCGATCAGGCAGACCGCGACGATCACGCCGACTATCTCCACGACCGACAACATCCCCGAACGATATAGCGCCGCCTGCCACGAAGTTTGAAGATTTTGTTGCTACCGGCGTGCCCGACCGAGAGTCGCGTGGCCCTTGTAGGCTCCGCCGCATGCGCCTGGCCACCCACCGCCCACCGGGACTGGTCGTCACCGACCACATGTTCACGGTGCCGGTCGACCACGAGGCGCCGGGCGGCGCCACCATCGAGCTGTTCGCGCGCGAGCTGGTGACGCCGACGCGGGAGCGGGACGAGCTGCCCTGGATGGTGTTCTTCCAGGGCGGGCCCGGGTTCGGGGCGCCGCGGCCGACCGGGCGCGGTGGCTCGTGGATGGAGCGGGCGCTCGCCGACTGGCGGGTGCTGCTGCTCGACCAGCGCGGCACCGCCCGCTCCTCGCCGATCAACGGGCGCACGCTGGCGGCGATCGACTCGGCCGAGGCGCAGGCCGAGTACCTGGGCCACTTCCGGGCCGACAGCATCGTGCGCGACGCGGAGCTGATCCGCAACGAGCTGCTGGGCCCGGACGAGCAGTGGGACCTGGTCGGGCAGAGCTACGGCGGCTTCTGCATCACCACCTACCTCTCGATCGCGCCGGAGGGCGTGCGCCAGGCGTTCGTGACCGGCGGGCTGCCCCCGATCTCACGGACGCCGGATGAGGTCTACCGGGCCACCTATCCGCGCGTGCTGGACAAGAACCGGCGCTACTTCGACCGCTACCCCGGCGACCGCGAGCGGCTGGTCAAGATCGTGGAGCAGCTGGCCACGACCAAGGTGCGGCTGCCCGGCGGCGACCGGCTGACGCCGGAGCGGCTGCAGGTGGTGGGCATCGAGTTCGGGATGGCCGAGGGCTTCGAGCGGGTGCACTACCTGGTCGAGGAGGCGTTCTTCGAGGACGCCGAGCGGCCGGTGTTCTCGGAGCGGTTCCTGCACGGCGTGGAGGCGGTCACGAGCTTCCACGGCGAGCCGCTGTTCGCGGCCCTGCACGAGCCGATCTACTGCCAGGGCACGGCCTCGAACTGGGCGGCGCAGCGGGTGCGCGACGAGTTCCCGCAGTTCGACCCGGCCAGCGCGGAGTTCGTGTTCACGGGCGAGATGATCTACCCGTGGATGTTCGAGCAGCAGTTCTGCCTGCAGCCGCTGCAGGCGGCGGCGGAGCTGGTGGCGGCGCGGTCGGACTGGCCGGCGTTGTATGACGCGACGCGGTTGGGGGAATGCCAGGCCAAGGTGGCGGCGGTGGTCTACCACGACGACATGTACGTGGACGCGGCCGGCTCGCTGGAGACGGCGGCGGCGGTGAAGGGGCTGCGGGCGTGGGTCACCAACGAGTATGAGCACGACGGTGCATACATGGACGGAAAGCGGGTATTCGACCGGCTGGTGAAGATGGCCAGCGGCGAGCTCTAAAGGCACGGCGACCAGGAGGAGTGGACATGGCAACCAAGGCAGATTTCACGGAAGCGGAGTGGGAGGGGCTGCACAACGGCGTGACCGGGGCGGGGCTCTTGGTGTCGCTGTCAGACCGCAGCTTCTTCGACAACTTCAAGGAGGCGCGGGCGATCGCCAAGCACCTGAACGACGCGCGCCAGCACAGCGACAGCCTGCTGGTGCGCGACCTGGCGGCCGAGCACGGTACCGGCTTTTCGGTGCGCAGCCACCCCGACGAGATCGAGTCAAAGACGCTCGACTACCTGCGCTCGTCGGTGACGCTGCTGCAGACGAAGGCGCCGGATGACCTCGACGACTACCGGATCCTGGTGATGGACGTGGCCGAGTCGGTGGCGGCCGCCGCCAAGGGCGGCGAGCAGGCCGAGGCGGCCGAGGTGGAGAAGATCCGCCAGGCGGTGGGGGGCAGGCCCGACTAGCACCCGCCCCCGTCACACCCGCGGCCTCGTCCTCAGCAGAGGCTGCGGAACTCGATATGGCCCGGCGCCGACGGCCCGCCCACCCAGGTGTGGCCCTCACCCCAGGTGATCAGGGGCGCGCCGCAGCTGTTCATGGCCACGCCCATGTAGTCGCCGTAGGGGAAGCCGAAGCCGTTCGGCTGCGACTGCGACTGGCTGGGGTCATAGGCCGACAGCTGCTGGGACGGCCCGGTCCAGCCGGCGCCGCCGCTGGCCGACGTGCGAAGCCACACGTTCCAGCCGTTGGTGTGGGTGATCGGGCTGCCGTTGCGGTCGTCCATCCAGGCCAGGTAGACCGTGTTCGCGGCGCCGCCCACGATCGTCGGGTACAGCGCATAGCAGGCCGACGCTGCGCAGCCGGCCGCGGTCTTGTCGTCGGCGCGGCCCATGAACGTCCAACTGGCGCCGCCGTCGGTCGAGCGCGACAGGTTCACGATCGGCGGGCTCTTGCGGGTGGTCGACGCCTGCCCCTGCTGCCAGGCCAGGTACAGGTTGCCGGCGGCGTCGATGGCGATGTCGTCCTGTGGCCCCCAGAATGAGAAGCCGCACTTCGAGAACGGGCAGTCCGGCCCCTGCACGCCCGTTGCCACGCTGGTAAACGTCGTCTGCAGCGTGCCCGCGGTCGTCTTCGATACGCGGTAGTCGGCGGCCGGCACGCCGCCGCAGCTGGACGACTGGCAATCCGCCCAGGCGTAGTAGACGTTGCCGGCCGAGTCGATCACGCCGCCCTCGGCGAAGCCGACCACGTCGGTCGCATCGACCGTGGTCTGCGTCCAGGTCGCACCCGCGTCGTGGGACAGGCCGATGAAGTGGTACTGGGCCTGCGAGTAGGCGATGTAGAGGTTGGCGCCATCGGCGACCAGCTTGGGGTGGTCGCAGTTCTTGCAGTCCTTGGCGTTGGCCTTGACGGCGGAGCCGAAGCTAACGCCGTGGTCGGTCGACTTGGCCACGACCACGTCGGTGTGGCCGCCGTTTGCGCCCAGCCCCAGGAACGACACGTAGACGTTGCCGGCCGCGTCGACCGCGACGCTGGGATCCGCCTGCTCGGGGTAGCTGGTGCCGCCCACGGCTTGCGTCCACACGGCATGCGGCGCGGTGAACGTCTGTCCGCGGTTGGTGGAGGTCTGCAGGTAGATGGCGGCGGGGCTGCCCGACGCCGGATCGCAGCTGGTATCGCCGAGGTAGTGGGTGATCGCCACGTACACGTGGCTGCCCTGCACGGCGGTGGCCGGCTCCCAGTCGTCGCCACCGCAGTAGCCCAACCGCTGCGGCGCGCTCGATGCGCCTGCGGCCGGCACCACCACTAAGGCCATCGCCGCCGCCACCACCACCAGAGCCCGCAGCACACGTGTCATGACACTCCCCCTTGCCGGCCGATGACGGCGACGATACCAGGTACCCGCGAGGTGATCAGTAATCGGTGACGTGAGGCTTGACCGCCGGCGCGGAGGCACGGAAACTCGGAGTGCGCCGACAGGTTCGAACGGCTCCGAGGGCGGCGCACACGGCAGAGCGCCTGCGGGCAGCTCGCCTGATGAGACGACGGCGCGCCGCGCGTGAGGAGGGAGCGCGCGGCGCGTCACGCTCTCCTACAGCTGAGGCGGGCGACTTCCGCTTCGCGCGGCGTCACCCGGCCTGGGCGCTGATTGCGTCGAGGTCGCTCGGTGCGGGTTTGCTCGCACGAAACGAATCGAACCAGACCGTGCCCGGATAGGTGTTCGTGTACACGGCGACCTGCCGGAACGAGCGATACCCGGTGGCGTCGCGGTAGGCATCGGTCAGCACGCCGTTCACGTAGAGGCCGACCAGCGACGTCCCATTCGTCTGGCGGGCGCACACGATCCCCAGGTGCACGGTACCGGGGTTCGCCGTACCGTCCATGCCCGCGACCGAACCCGGCTCGGTGTGTCCTGCGACGCCGGTGAAGTCGCCCGACCAGCGTGCGATCTCGGTCGTCCCGTTGGTTCCCACCAGGCCGGCATAGCCGCGACTGTCGCTCGGCATGCAGGCGATGCCGAGCAGGGCGCTGGGCGGGGACACCCGGGGGCGGGTTCCCCTGCCGCTGGTGACAGAGGCGTCGACCTCGTACCTGACGGCGTCGGCCGTGACCCCGACCGGCTGGGTGATGTGGTAGGCGCCGGTGTTGTGCAGCGTGAGCACGTAGGCACCTCCCCTGCAGGCGTAGTCGAAGTTGGCCGGGGGCGTATGGTTGGATCCGACCGGCCAGATGCACTCCCCCGAGAAATCTTCGGAGACGGGCAGCTTCACGCGGTCGAGCTCGACCAGGTAGGACACCAGCCAGACGAAGGCCGCGAACACGGCGAAGCCGCCGACGATGTAGCCGGCCGTCGCCAGCCGGCGAGGTTTCGGGCCTGCGGGCGCCGCGCCCAGCACGGCGGCGCCGCACCCGGGGCACCACTTCGCGCCGGCAGGCAGGTGGTATCCGCACAGCGCGCATTGCCCGGCCGGGCGAGTCCGCGGCTGACCGCACGACGGGCAGAACCGCGCGTCGGCCGGTAGCGGGACCCCGCACGCCGAGCACGATCCATCGTCGGCTGCCTGTCTGGGAGAGGCCGGCAGCAGGCCGCGGCGCACCGAGCGACTGCATAGCAGAAACAGCGCCGGCCAGAACAGCCCACCGATCATGACGATCATGGGCGCCTTCCAGAGGTTTCTCCACCCACGCCACCAGCAGATGATGAGGACGGCCGCGAGCGCAACCACACCGACGACCGGCACGACGAAGACGGCGACGTACTCGCCGCTGCTTACATCGCGGTTGTCGATCTCCGCCTGGGAACTGACGCCCAGCGCCATGATCAGCAACAGGTAGAGGCCGACCGGTAGCGTTGCGACCAGGGCGACGACTAGGCCGGCCAGCGATTCGCGCTGGGGAGGATTGTGATGATCCATACGAGCGAGGCTACGCCACGCCCCGGCCGTTCGCATCGGGCGGATCCCTCGTCCGGAACCCGGTTGCATGCTGGGAGGGACATCCCTGATGCGCTCGCCTGCGACCGTCCGTATCGTGGCGGCATGCGACACGTACTCGGAACCGTCTGCGTTGGGCCTGGCCGCCCTGCTCCTCAGCGGCTGCGATGCCGGCTCCTTAACGGATCACCATGTGACCAAGCGGGCCTACATCGCACGGGCGGACGCGATCTGCGCACGGGGCGACCGGGCGAACAATCACATCCCGACCGACACGCCGCTGGCCGACGTCGTTCGCGAAACCACGGAGGGGCTCAGCCGCGGGGTTTCAGACCTGAAGGCGCTCCATCGTCCCGCCGGCCACGATCACGAGCTGGACGCCTGGTTCCGCGACCTCGATCAGGAGGTGGCCGCCTTCGCACGGATGCAGCCCGCCGCCGACGCGGGCGACGAGGCCGAGCTTGATCGCCTGTTCACCAACGCTGAGCCACTGGAACGCAAGATCCAGCGCGCGGCCCAACGGTTCGGCTTCGACGACTGCGCGCGGTAGAAGCTGCTGCCACAGCCACGCAGCCACCGCCTCAGCGCCGCACTGCGACCAGCCGCGCACCCACAGCCGGAAGCTGCCCCACCGAGATCAGGCGCTCCTCCTCGTCGCGAAACGCGGCGCCGAGGTCCCACCGGTAGAGCCACGGGCCCCGCACGGCCGCGCCGAGATCGAACCACGCGGTGAGCGCCGCGACGATGGCGTCCAACGGATGCAGGTGCGCGCGGTGCTCATCGACAAGCTGCTGCGGGCTGACATCCCGCGCCCGGCCGAGCACTGCCTGCTGCCGCAGCCACCAGTCCGCCGCCCGCCAGTCGAGCGCGACGACGTCCATCTCGTCGATAACAAGCGGCGCGCCCGGCTGGAGCACCCCGGCGAGCCGTTCCAGCGACTGAGCGAGCGGGTGCACATGGTGCAGCGACCGGATCGCGACGGCGGCCTCGAACGTCCCCGGCTCGGCCTCGAGGTCGGCAAGCGCGACGCCGTGGACGTCCCCGCCGCGCGGCTCGGGATCGATCGCGGTGACGACGTAGCCGGCCGCCGCCAGGGCCGCCGCGAGCTCACCCTCGCCGGCGCCGACCTCCAGCACCCGACACGCGGGTGGTGGCAGGTTCGCGCGCACGAAGGCGAGGACGTCGCGGTCGGCCATGGAGGCAGCCTAGGCTGCGCGCGCTCGCGGCCGCAGAGCTCCACGGGCAGGGAGGGTTTCCGGACGTGGCGCCAGGCGCCGGTTAGCCGAACTTTCCCCAATGGACGGCGATGATCAGCAGCAGGCCCGCGACCGCGAGCGCGAGCCCGGCGACGATCGAGCGGCGGCCGGACGCAAACGTGAACTGGGGGATCTCTGCCGCGGCGAACCAGAGACCGGCGAACAGCACCAGCAGGAACCCCAGCTCGGCCAACCGGCGGCCGGTGTGATGGGTCATCAGGATGATCACGCCGGCAGTATCCCCCTTCCCGACACGCCGTGCCGGAAGCCGGGCTCACACGACTCGCCGGGGCGGTTGCTCACGACAGCTGCCAGACGTCGTCTCGGATGATCGGCACCCGCGCGCCGCCGGGCTCGATGCCGGAGACCGTGACCTCGGGGCCGCCGATCATGATGTCCTGGTGGATCGCGGAGCGGTTGAAGCCGATCGCCTCCTGCGCATCGTCGCCGTCGGGGAGATCGGGCACGGTGAAGGGGTAGGCGCTTCCCAGCGCGATATGACAGGTCGCGTTCTCGTCGAACAGCACGTCCCCGAAGACGCGGCCGCTGCGACCGACGGGCGAGGTACCGTCGACCAAAGCCACCTCGCCCAGCCGGGCGGCGCTCGCATCCGAGGCGAAGCTGGCGCGAAGCAGGTCGGCGCCGGTGTCGGCGTCGATCTCGACGGCGCGGCCGGAGGCGAACCGCAGCCGCAGCCCCTCTCCCAGCCCGCCGCCGAGCAGCTGCACCGGCCGGGTGGCGCGCACGGTGCCCTCGGTGCGCCGCGCATCCGGCGTGGTGAAGACCTCCTCGGTGGGCATGTTCGCCACCGTCGCTCGCCCCCAACTGGTGGTGATGCCGCCCGACATCCAGCGCGCCCGAGACGTCAGGCCGACCGTCAGGTCGGTGTCGGGGCCGGCGAAGTGCAGCGCGTCGAACCCCCGCTCCGCGAGCTGTTCGGCGCGGAGCGCGAGCTGAGCCAGGTGATCGCGCCAGGCTTGGACGGGGTCGTCATGGTCGAGTCGGATGATGGGAGCGATCAGGCTCCAGAGCTGGTCGAGATCGGGCGTGCCCAGCAGGCGCTGGGCGATCCCCTCACACGGGCCGGGCACGAACGTCCAGTTCACCTCGCCGCCGCCGACCGCGGCGAACAGCGACGGCGTCAGCGGCATGTGGTCTGCTCCCGCCCTGGCCGGGTCGACGTCCGTGAGCAGCGCGGGGTCGGGGTCGCCCCAGACCACGATCACGGCGCTGCGCCGCTCCACGCAGTCGGCGATCAGCCGCTCGTACCAGTCGGGGACGAAATTGAGCGAGTCGGCGGGCGCGTGTCGCAGCCGTGCCCGTTTTGCGTGCTGATCCCAGTACAGCACGGTCACGTAGCGGGCTCCCGCCCGGTAGGCGGATTCCGCGATCGCACGCGCGATCGGCGCCTGCTGCACATCCATCGCCAGCACGAACACGTCCTGGCCGGCGGCGACGTTCGCGCCAACCTCCACGGCCAGCGTGCCCAGCCGTCGCGTGTAGCGGTCGTGCAACGACTCCTCCATCACGCCGACAGTACAGGACCCGCGTGGTCGCGGAGGCGGGCACGTTGTAGAGTCGCTTTGCCGACCGTGCGCCAGGGGTGGCGTGATGCTGGTGACGACGACGTGTGGGTCGGAAAGGTCGTCTCACGGGTGCTCGAGGCAGATCTCGGCTTCGTCCGCGACGGTGAAGCCGTCATAGAGGTGGCCGGTGCCGGCAGCCGTGAGGGGCGATGGCGCGGCGCGGCCTGGCGACCGCTCCCTCAGCGAGCAAGGGTCTCAACGTCACGCCTCATTGCTCAGTGGTGCTGGGCCGGTGGTAGCGGTTGTATCGAGTGGGGTAGGCTGGCGGTTGTGGCTGGGTTGATGGAGCGGTTGTCGCGGGGCGTGGTGCTGGGCGCCGAGGGGTATCTGTTCGAGCTGGAGCGACGTGGCTACCTGAAGAGCGGTCCGTATGTGCCCGAGGTGGTGCTGGATCGGCCGGAGGCGGTGGCAGAGCTTCATCGCGAGTTCCTGGATGCGGGAGCCGAGGTGATGGTCGCGTTCACCTACTACGGCCACGAGGAGAAGCTGCGCATGATCGGCCGTGAGGGCGACCTTGAGGCACTCAACCGCCAGGCCGTGAGGCTTGCTGTCGAGGCCGCCCGCGGCGGCGACGCGCTGGTGGCCGGCAACATCTGCAACACCTGGGCGTATGACCCGGCCGAGCCGGCCGTATCCGGCGAGCGGGTGCGCCGCATGTACCGCGACCAGGTGGCCTGGGCGGTGGAGGAGGGCGCCGACTTTATCATCGCCGAGACGAATGACTACTTGGGTGAGGCCCTGATCGGCGTCGAGGTGATCAAGTCGTTCGACCTGCCGGCGGTGGTGACGTTCGCCTCCTCCGAGCAGACCACGATCGACGGCGCCTCCTTTGAGGACGCCTGCGCGCGGGTGGAACAGGCCGGCGCGGACGTGGTCGGCCTGAACTGCTCGAGCGGTCCCCGCACGATGCTGCCGCTGCTGCAGCGCGTCAGGGGTGCCGTCTCTTGCCCGGTAGCGGGCCAGCCGGTGCCCTACCACACCACCGTCGAGCAGCCCACCTTCCAGTCGCTTCGCGACATCGATGGCCAACGCGTGTTTCCGCTTGCGCTCGATCCTTTCACCTGCACCCGCTTTGAGATGGCCGAGTTCGCCGCCGCTGCCCGCTACCTGGGTGTCGGCTACATCGGCATCTGCTGTGGCGGTGCCCCCCACCACGTGCGCGCCATGGCCGAGGCTCTGGGCCGCACCGTGCCCGCCAGCCGCTACTCACCCGACCTGTCGCTTCACCCGATTCTAGGCGAGGACGCCGGGGAAACTGCCGAGCGCTATAGCAACTGGCGCGACGAGGATCGCTAACCCCGTCCCCGCCGCTTGATCCCCCGACCGCTTGGCGGCTGCATGGTGGCGCCCGGCCGGGAGATACAAAGACGCTCGCGCCGTTTGTAGGCAGCTCCTCTCTAGTGAGGAAGGGGTCAATGAGTGCATGAGTCTTCGCTCGGTCTTGCGACTCCTTCCTCGTCGTCGAAGCACCCCCGGAAGGCCACTTCTCCATCATGGAAGGGGTCACCGGCTCGCCATCCTCAAGAGGGACGGGGTCGTTTCCTGAGCGTGAAAGGGACCACCCGCTCGATCCGGTTCGACGATTCCTCCTGGTTTAGAGGGTAGACGTCACCAGTAGGCTCCTTGCTTCGACGCGCAAGAGTCGTCGTCGGCCGCCGCATGCTCGTGGGCGGTGGCCGCTAACGCTTTGCAGCAGGCGATTGTATAAAACGTAACTTGAAATCCGTCAGAAAACGGACACGCTAAATAGCTTTTCGAGCCCGACTCCCCCTTCGGCTAACCCTTTCCGGCGCTCCATTCCCCCTGCTGGGGGAGCAGGCAGAACCGGTCAATCCCCGATGTATGTGCGAGTTAGGTTTTGTCCCGTGGGGTCTGGTGTGTGCAGAGTGCATATAGCACGTAGCACACATGTCATTATCTAGGAGGGCTACGTGTCTCGCACGTCTAATGGGCGACGCCTGCGTCGCATCGGTCGGCTGCAGTTGGCCACGCTGTTTGCTGTTGTACTGCTCGGGTTCGCGGCATCGCCGGCGTTTGCGCGGGTGAGCATCACGAACCATCCGTCACGCGTCTCGCGGAGCTCCACTGCCAAGTTCTCTTGGACGACTCCACGACACGCCACGAGCCGGTGTTCGCTGAACGGCCACGCGTTCACTGTGTGTGGCCACGCGCGTCAGTACTCGCATCTCAAGCTGGGCCTGCAGTCGTTTCGGCTTAAGGTAACGAAGAACGGCAACACCGTCCGCCGCGCCTATGGCTGGCGGGTCGTGCGCCCGCTGCGGGTCGCCTCGGTGTCGGCATCGTGCACCGGCGACGTGCTCTCCGGCACCGTGAACGCGCTCGGCTACAAGGGTGACGGGTTCGACGTGCGACTGCTGCAGCAGCAGTCGGAGGCCTGGTCGCCATCGGGGATGAAGCAGCACTTCGTCCTGTCGCAGAGCTCGAGCCGGAGCTACGACTTCAGCTTCAACGTGGCGGCGCTCGGTGGTGACGCCTTCGAGGCCACCGCGCGTGGGACGTCCTCGCCGGTCGTCGACGCGGCGTCGTGCGCCCCGTCGGCGCAGGTGCCCGAGGCATCGCGGCCGATCCTGCTGCCGCTGAGCGTGGTCGGCACGTTCGGCCTGCTCGGCCTGGTCGCCTACCGCCGCCGGCGAAACCCGACCACCACCGCCTAGAACCACCCCCGTCCATCCATCCGGCGCCCGGATCCGACGATCCGGGCGCCGGGTACCTGGAGGCCCTCGTTGTCCCTGCCCGCGCCCTCGCTCACAGTCAGCCGCGCCATCACCAGCGTGCCGTTTCGCATGATGCTGGTGGTCGCCGCCACCGTCGTCGCATTCCGGTTCTCGCTCTCGACGATGCTGGACGGCTTCACCTACCAGTCGACCCAGGGCGACCTGGCGCTGGTACCGCCGATCGCCGCCGCCCTGCTGGTGCTGGCAGCGTTTCGCCATCGCCACGTCGGCGCCGTCAAGCTGGGAAAGATCGACCTCGCCCTGGCCGGGTTCTTCATCATGATCGCGGCGCTGGCGCTGATCGTGGCGCCGGTCACCACGTCCAGCTACTACTGGACGCTTCGGCCCGACATGCTGACGCTGCCGCTGGTGGCCGCCGCCGGCGTCGCGCTGTTCTTCGGTGCCCGCGCCCTGTTCGCGTTCATCTTTCCGCTCTGCTTCCTGCTGCTGGCCTGGCCGCTGCCCTACTCGGTGCTCTTGGAAAACGCGCTCAGCCGGCTGACGGCGGCCACGGTGGCGTCGGTCGAGGCCGTCAACGGCGTCGTCGGCATCGCCCACAGCCAGGGCGACGGCCTGTTTCTAATCCAGCGCCAGGGGCATTCGTTCAGCGTCTCGGTCGCCTCCGCCTGCTCGGGCGTCGAGAGCCTGATCGGCTTCCTGATCATCGGCGTGGCCGCGCTCTACCTGGTCACGGGGTCGATCGTCCGCCGCGGATTGTGGCTGTTCTGCGGGCTGGTCGCCGTGTGGATCGCAAACGTGCTTCGCATCCTCACGATCCTGCTGGTCGCGCGCAGCTTCGGCCAGCACGCGGCGTTTGACTGGCTGCACCCGGCGCTGGGGCTGATCGTGATCAACCTGGTCGCGATCGCGCTCTGGTGCCTGCGCGGACGCTTCGGCCTCGGTCACCGCTCGCCCTTCGCGCCGGCCGTGTCGGACACGCCGCTCGGCCGCAGCGTGCCGGTGGCGGAGCGCGCCACCCCGCTTGCGATCGGCCGCCGCGCGCTTTTGTTCGGGCTGATCGCGGCCGGGCTGGGCGTCGCCGACGGACAGCTGTCGGGCATCGCCGCCGCCTTCGCCAACGACGGCCTCCCCGCCGTCGCGTCGTTCGACAGCCATCCCAGCGCCGGCGCAGACTGGAAGGTCGGCGACGTGCGCACCATCACCTGGGCCACGACCTACTTCGGCGGTGCCTCCACCTGGCGGCGCTTCCACCTGACGCCGGCGCGGCCGACCAGCCACCCGTTCACGGTCTGGGTCGACGCCATCGACACGCCCGACCTGGCCGCGCTCGCGGCCCACCCGGTGCTGCGCTGCTACAACTTCCACGGCGAGGACGTGCTGGCCAGCACCTCGGTGGTGCTCGACCACGGCGTGGTCGGCCACGACTACGTCTACCGGGCCACCGGTGGCGGTATCTGGCACGCGCTCACCTGGGAGTGGCCGGTCAGCTCCGCCGCCGGGCACGTCTCCCACGAGCGGATCGTGATCCTGGCCAGCTCCAACCTGACCGTGCCGGTGGGGGCGCGCAGCCCGCAGGGCGACAGCCTGTGGGCCGACTCGATCCTGAACCTGCTGGGAGGCACCGGCTCCAACCACGATCCCAACCCGGCGCTGACCAAGTCGGTGGTCGGCGCGGCCGAGTCGATCATCGACGCACGACTGAAAGGCGCGGCATGACCCAGGTCTCCCTCAGCTTCCTCTACGGCGTGCTTCGCTCCACGCTGGCCGTCTACATCGCGCTGGTGGCGCTGCACTTCGTGCTCGAGGTGTTCTTCGCCCACCGCGCCTACCGCCGCTCCAAGCAGGGCTTCCCCGACCCCGGGGCGCTGCCGTCGGTGGACGTGGTCGTGCCCTGCTACAACGAGGACGCCGAGCACCTGACCGCCTGTTTCGACGCGCTGCTTGACCAGGACTACCAGGGCGAGCTGCACGTCCTCGTGGTCGACGACGGCTCCCCCAACCGCGAGCAGGTGCGCCACGTCTACGACCAGTACGGCGCGCTGGACGGCTGGCACGTGCTGCTGCCGGCGGCCAACCGCGGCAAGCGCCACGCCCAGGACGCCGCGCTCGCCCACTGCCGCTCAGACATCGTCGTCACGATCGACTCCGACACCGAGATCGCAGCCGACGGCGTCACCCAGATCGTGCGCCCCTTCGTCGACCAAAGGATCGGAGCGGTCACCGGCGACGTCGCGGTCACCAACCGCTCCGCCAACATCCTCACCCGCCTGATCGGCATGCGCTACTGGGTCGCCTTCAACCAGGAGCGGGCCGCGCAGTCCTACTTCCGGTCGGTGCTGTGCTGCTCGGGTCCGTTCAGCGCGTACCGCCGATCCGACCTGATGGCGATCTGGCCGGCCTACATCTCCCAGACCTTCAAGGGCACGCCCTGCACCTACGGCGACGATCGCCACCTCACCAACCTGATCCTCGCGAAGGGGTCGCAGACGCTGTTCCTGCCCCAGGCGCGGGCCCGCACCAACGCCCCCGAGACGATCCGCGGCTACCTCAAGCAGCAGCTGCGCTGGAACAAGAGCTTCTACCGCGAGGTGCTGTGGACGCTGCCGTTCCTGTCGCGGCTGGGTGCCTACATCGCCTTCGAGATGTCGGTGCAGGTGCTGCTGCCGCTGCTTCTGACCGTGCTGATCCTCAGCTCCACGCTGGTCGCGATCCTGCTGCACCCGGCCGTCGGCCTGCGCTACGTCGCGGTCACCGCCATGATGGGCCTGCTTCGCTGCAGCTACGCCATCTACCGCACCCGCGACCCCCGCTTCGTGATGTTCCTGCTGTACGGCTTCATCCACGTGTTCCTGCTGATCCCGGTGCGGATCCGCGCGCTGCTCACGCTCACCGACAACCGCTGGGGGACGCGCACCGCGGTCGCCTCGAGTCCGGCGCACGACGAGCTGGCCGATCGGCTCGCCGACGCCGTCTAGCGCCGGATTCAGGTAGCAAGCAACAAGCGCCACGACCGCCTATGATCTCCCGGTGGCCGTGCGCGCCGCACCGCTGATCGAGCGCGAGCGCGAATCAGAGGCGCTCGACCGTCTGCTTGCAAACGCACGGGCCGGAAGCGGCGGCGCGCTAGTGATCGAAGGGCCGCCCGGCATCGGCAAGTCACGGCTCTTGATCGAGGCTCGGGAGGCGGCCGACGACTTCTGCGTGCTGGTGGCGCGCGGATCGGACCTCGAGCAGGCATTCCCGTTCGGGATCGTGCGACAGCTGCTGGAGCCGCTGCTCGCCGCCGCCGACGACGAACAGCGCGAAGCCTTGTTGGCGGGGGCGGGAGCGCTGGCCGGCCCGGTGCTGTCGCAGATCCAGACCAACGCCGCGTTCGAGCCGCCGCTGACGGCGCTGCACGGCCTCTACTGGTTCACGGCCAACGCCGCCGCGCACGGGCCGCCGCTCCTGCTGTTGATCGACGACGCGCACTGGTGCGACAGCCCGTCCCTGCGCTGGTTGCCGTACGTCGCTCGCCGCGCCGACGGCCTCAGGCTGGCGATGGTGGTGACCTCGCGCTCGAACGAGCCCGGCGGTGTCCAGGAGGCGATCGACGAGTTGTGCACGCTGGCCGGCGCGTCCGCCGTGCGGCCGGCTCCGCTTTCCGAGGCGGCGGTCGGGCGTATGGTCGAGCAGACGCTGCACGGCGCCGATGCCGAGTTCCTGGCCGCGTGCTATGACGCTACCGGTGGCAACGGGTTCCTGGTCAACGAGCTGGTCGGCGAGCTGGTGCGCCGCGAGATCGAGCCGACCGCCGCCAACGCCGCGCTCGCCGATGGGCTGCGATCGGTCGGCGTCGATCGCTCGGTGCGTGCCCGCCTGCGCAGCCTGCCCGAGGAGTGCACCTGGCTGGCTCGCGCCGTCGCGGTGCTCGGCGGAAGGGCGGAGCCGGGCATGGCCGCCCGGCTGGCCGAACTGGACGACGAGGTGGCGGAGCGAGCCGCCGACGACCTCGCCGCCGCGGCGATCCTGCAGTCGGGGCTGCCGCTCGTGTTCGAACATCCGCTGGTACGGGCGGCGGTGTACGGGGAGCTGGGTCCGGGCGAGCGCATGCAGTGGCACGGCCGCGCGGCTTCGGTGCAGCTGGCGGCGGGCGCCGAGCCCGATCGGGTGGCCGTGCACCTGCTCGCGTCGGGTCCGCGCGGTGAGCCCCAGACGGTGGACGTGCTGCGGCTGGCGGCCCGGACCGCCCGCCAGCGTGGCGCGGCGGATGTGGCCGCGACGTACCTGCGGCGCGCGCTGGCAGAGCCGCCGGACGCAACCCTGACGCCCGAGCTGACGCTCGAGCTCGGCTCGAGCGCGCTCGCCGCCGGCGACATCGATACCGCGGTCGAGCACCTGTCCGGCGCCGGCAGGATGCCGGTGAGCGTCACGGTACGAGCGGCCGCGGCCGCCGAGCTGGGCACGGCGCTCACCCTCACCGATCGACCGGCCGAGGCCGTGCGGGCGCTGACCGAGGCAATCCAGGCGCTGCCCGCGTCCGAGCGTGAGCTGGGGCTGTTCCTGCAGGGCACACGCTGTTTCACCGCGGCCAGCAGCCTCGAGGCATGGCGCAGCCTGCCCACCCTGCCGACGCCGTTCGACCCGACCGATGGCCCGCTCACCTCGCCGCGGGCCCGCATCGGCCTGGCTCACGCCGCGCTCGACGCCGCGATGACCGGCACGCAGCAGCAGGTGCGCCTGATCGCGCTGCGGATCCTCGGCGACGGCGGCCTGATCGACGACCCCGGGCCCGACGCGGCGTCCTTCTGGATGGTGCCGACGGTGCTGATGCTGGGCGAGATGCTCGAGGAGGCCACCGCCATCTTCACCGACGTGATCGCCTGGTCGCGCCGGCGCGGAGCCGCGCCGGCATATTCGGTGGCGAGCCACATGCGTGCCATGACCTGGTGGCTTCGCGGTGCGCTGGCCGAGGCAGAGGCGGATGCCGCGAATGCGCTGCCCGAGATCACCCTCCGCGGCATCCCCTACGGTGCGCTGGCGCTGGTCGACGCCCAGATCGCGCGCGGCCAGCTCGACGAGGCCGGCGCGACGTGGCGCAGCGCCGGTCTCGACGCCGATCGCGGTATCACCATCGGCGCGATCAGCCACCACGAGACCAAGGGTCGGCTCGATGCGGCATACGGACGCGTGGCACAGGCGCTGGAGGAGTACGCCATGTGCGGCCGCCTGGAACGCGAGTGGGGCATCCTCACGCCCGCCGTCTCGGACTGGCGCTCGGACGCGGTACCCCTGCTGCTGGCGGCTGGCCGCCGGGACGAGGCCGGGACGCTGATCGACGAACAGCTCCGTCGCTGTCGGGCCTTCGGCGCGCCGCGGCCGCTCGGCGCTGCGCTCCGCGCAGCCAGCCTGCTGCACGAGCGTGACGAATCGATCCCGCTGCTCCAGGAGGCGGTTGCGGTGCTGGAGACGTCGCCTGGCCGGCTGGAGCTGGCGTACGCGATGCTCGCTCTGGGAAGCGCGCAGCGCCGGGCCGGTCGCCGTGCGGACGCCCGCCCGATGCTCGCCGAGGCGCTCGAAGTGGCGCTTGCCTGCCAGGCCGATTCGGTCGCGCGGCGCGCGCACGAGGAGCTGATCGCGGCCGGCGCACGGCCGCGGCGCGATCCCATCGAGAGCCGCAGCAAGCTCACCGCCAGCGAATCACGCGTGGCCCGGATGGCCGCCGAGGGCATGACGAACCGCGAGGTCGCCCAGGCGCTGTTCGTCACCGAGAAGACGATCGAGAACCACCTGCGAAGCGTGTTTCGAAAGCTCGACATCGGATCGCGCACCCAGATCGCCCAGGCGCTCGCCGTCGCAGGCCCCTAGACAGGTTGGGGGGTACTTCGGGGGGTCGACCCCAATGCGGGCGGGCGTCGGCCTGGCGAGGATGCATCGGCACACCATGAAGCCGACCCACCACGCTCTCAGCTCATCAAGGGAGATATCCGGGATGACCACCCCGATTCGACACAACGCTTGCACTCACCCACAAATCGGACCACGCCGAGCGCCGTGCCGCACCACGGCCGGCGCGGCGATCGAGCATCACATCGAGCAACAGCCCCGGCGAGCACCGCTCGCGGTCGTACCGTCCTCGCGCAGCGACGAGGATCTGCTCGAACTCGTGGCCCAGCGGCGCGACGAGACGGCCTTCGACGAGCTCTACGGACGCTACAGCAGGGCCGTGTACACGCTCGTCGTCAGTCTGATCGCGGACCGTGCCGGCAGCGAGGACGTCGTCCAGCAGGCGTTCATCAACGTCTGGCGGGCGGCCTCGGGATACCGTCGCGAGCGGGGGCCGGCCAAGAGCTGGCTGTACACGATCGCCCGCAACGCCGCCTTCGACGCGTTGCGGTTGCGCGCGGCCGCCGGCCAGTGGCAGGTACCCGACCTGCCGGATGAAGGCCCCGGCCCCGACCAGCGGGCCTCGGCCGCCGAGGAGGCCTTCCACGTTCATGCAGCGGTCGACCGACTGCCGGATCACGAGCGCGAGGTGATCGAGTTGGCCTACTTCCACGGCCTCTCACAGAGCGAAGTGGCCGCACGGCTGGGGGCGCCGCTCGGCACGATCAAGACCCGCACGCGCCGCGCGCTCGCCCGCCTGGCCGACCGTCTCGCAGCGGAGCGGGTGTTGGGATGAGCCCGGTACACGTACTACGACGCGCTTGAGCGGTCTCAAAATCGGTACTTGCAGTGCGCCGAACACCATGATATGTTTGGCGTTCGTGTAGTCAGCGCCCACACAGCCGAAGGGAGGCGACATCTTGATGAATATGGTTTCTCCGATGCTCGCTGGTTCGGCGTGGTTCCGGTCTCGCGCCGGGGCGGCGCAGACTCACACCTCGTGCACGATCGCGTAGCCACTCCGGCTCCGATCACATAGCACACGCATCGTTGCCGGTAGGTCGGCGGCGTTGTTGCATATTCGTATTACCAAATCCCAGAGGGGGAGGCCGCTGCATGTCTCTCATCACAAACCCGACGTTACGTTTCGGAGAGGAGGTGACACACATGAGCTTTAACATCGATAGCAACCTGCGGCTCGAGTTCGGCCGACAACGACAGGCCGAACTGCTGCAACGGGCGCAGCGGGACAAGCTGGAGCACGCGCTCTCGGCCGAGATCGCAAACGACGCCGGCCTGCGAGCACACCAGTCGCGATCGTTCCTGCACCTGCGTCGCAACCGCCAGGCACTTCCAAGGGAGGCTCGATGACCACTGAGCGCGCACCCCCGACGGTGTCGCACTGGCGGAGGCACAACACGCCGTCGCGGAAGGCCACCTGCCCTCCGCGACGGCGTCATGTCATTCGGGCCGCGTCAGGCAAGCGCCGCGCAAATGTCCCGCTGGTGAGGAACTCGGCTGACGGATGTCGCGAACCCGTCCGGACCGAGCTCGATCACGACGTGCCCTGTGTACACGACCAGCCCCGGGCCGTCCACATCCTCCGGGAAGTTCGACCACAGGATCGAGCCGTGGTTGATGAAGGTGAGCGAACCGTCGTCGTGAAAGACGACGCGCAGCGGGCCGCCGGACTTGATCGCAAGCGACGTACCAGTGGCAAGATTCGTCGCCGTTTGGATGAAGTGGCCCGTGACGATCCACTGGCCGTTACGCAGGATGTGAAGAAGATCCCGGTTGACTCCCGGGTCGATGCGCACCGGGAACGGGCACACCTCCCCGGCCGGGTAGCTCACCGTCCCGTTCAGCGGGGCCGGTATCGGCGGTGTGGCCGATGCGGCCGGGGCCAGGCACAGCAGACCGAGTACGGCTGCAGCGCATGCGAACATGGCGTGGCGCGAGCGGAGCATGGTTGTCCTCCCTTCGAGGCGGAGTTAGTCCGCGACGAATTCCCCAGGTTGCGTCACGTGTATCACATGCCTCTAGAGCGGTCAACCGCACGCCTGGGCGGTAGGCTGACGCCGATGAACGATCAGGCCTGGGAGCTCGCACATGTGATAGCGCGAAACGAGACGCGCGCCACCACGATCGTGGCCGCCCTGGCCGAATCGCAGCCGGTGAGCCTGTCGTCGCTGCCGCTGGCCGCGTACACGGCGGAGATCCGCCGCGACTGGCGCGACTCCGGCAAGGACACCGACCCGGCGGAACTGACGGACGACCTCGCGGTGATCTTCGACCGCCTCGGCACGGCCGTGCGGACCGCCCTCGCGCGTGGCGACTGGGACTGGGGAGACCACCCGCCGAGCTCGTTTGCGCTGTGGCTCGAGCGCACGCTGGGCGATCTCCAAACCACGGGCTGAGGCTTCTGGCCTCCCGTCCCTATGGGGTGACACGGGCGCCTAGCCCGAGGAGAGTTTCGGGTGGGCTAGGCGCCCGGTCCCACGAGCCCGACGCCGCGTAGGAGCCAGGTCGGGCATCCGGAACAGGGCGGATGAGGCGTCCGCCTTGAGGACATTTCACACCTGGGTTGTGGGGCTCTCCTGGTCATACCGCTACTGCGACGGCCGCAGCGTGATCAGCTGGCCCACGTTTGCCCCAGACCTGCTGAGCGTGGCGGTACGGTTTCCGGTCGCGCCGGCTGCGCCCAGCTGCTGGTCGGACAGCTCGGAGACGACGCGGGTGTTGCCGAGTCCGGCCAGCTGCTCGACCTGCTCGAGCATCCCGGTCGGCGGCGTCACCGATGCGTTCGCCGTTTCGCCGAACACGCCGATCAGCAGCTCGCCCGCCGCCGCGGTCGTTACCGAGGGCGCCACGTCGGAGCTCGAGTTGGATGAGCTACCGCCGCTGGACACGTCGACCGGGGTGGTGGTGTTGACGCCCACGTAGGCCGCCATGACGCCGCTCGCCATGCGCAGGGACGAGAACCGCCACTGGTAGGACGAGGGTTCCGAGGTGCCCGCCACGTGCACGTACGTGGCCTGCGTCAGCGAGCTGCCGCTGGTGGTGGAGCGCACCAGCGTCCAGCCGCTGGGTGCAGTCACGGTGGTTGTCCCGGCGATGTCGATCGCCGCGACCAGCACATCGCCGCTGGCCGTGCCGCTCGGCTTCGTCAGCGTGATCGAGGTGCCGAGCAACACCCCTGTGCCCGTGTCGCTGCGCCAGGCGATCCCGCGCTTGACCGACAGCTGCGCCGGTGTCGAGGCGTTCCCCAGCTGGTCGATTGCCTGCACCTGGTAGAACGAGGTCGTGACCGCCGGAGCCGTCGTGTCCTGATAGCGAGGCGTCGTCAGCAGCGCCGGGTTGAGCTTGGTGAACGGGCCGCTCGCAGAGCTGCTGCGGTAGATGTTGTAGCCCGCCAGGTCGGTCTCCCGGTTGGCCGACCAGGTCAGGGTCACGGCCTGCGACGTGAGGCTGGCGGTGAGGCCGGTCGGCTGGGCCGGCGGGGTGATGTCGATTCGCCAGCTGTAGCTGGTGGCCGCGCTGGCGTTGCCGGCGGCGTCGCGCGCCCGCACCGCGAAGGTGTGCTGGCCGGTGGCAAGGCCACTGTAGGCGGCCGGGCTGGTGCAGGACGCGAATGCGGCCCCGTCCAGCTGGCACTCGAAGGCGGCGCCCGCCTCGGTATCGCTGAAGCCGAAGCTGGCGCTGCCGCTGGCGACGGTCGCAGCCGGCTTGCTGGTGATCGTCGGTGCCGGGGGTGCCACCGTGTCGATCGTCCAGCTGTACTGCGTGGGATTGCTGGTGCGGTTCGAGGCGTCGACCGCCTCGACCGCGAACGTGTGGGAGCCGTCGGCCAGCGCGGCGGTCGTGGACGGGCTGGTGCAGGCGCTGTAGGCGGCGCCGTCCAGGCTGCACTGGAAGCTGGCCGTGGCCACGGTGTCGGAGAAGGCGAACACCGCCTGCTTCACGTTGCTGGGGCTCGAGGGCTTGGCGTCGATCGACGGCGCCGGCGGCCGCGGAGCCTGCAACGACCAGGTGTAGCTGGTCGCCGCGCTCGGGTTGCCCGCGCCGTCGCGTGCCCGCACCGCAAAGGTGTGCGACCCGTCAGCCAGTCCGGAGTAGGTGGCCGGGCTGGTGCAGGTCGAGAAGCTGCCGGCGTCCAGCTGGCACTCGAACGTGACGCCCGCCTCGTCGTCGCCGAAGCTGAAGCTTGCGCTGGTGCTGGTGTCGTTGGCGGGCGGTGTGCTGGTCAGAGACGGCGCCGGAGGCGGCGTCGTGTCGACCGTCCAGGCGTAGGTGGTCGGGGCGCTCGCCGTCCCGAGCGAGTTGACGGATCGCACCCCGAAGGTGTGCGATCCGTCTGCCAGGGGGCCGGTCGTAAACGGGCTGGTGCAGCTGGAGAAGCTGCCGCCATCGAAGTTGCACTGGAAGCTGACGTTGTTGTCGCTGTCGGAGAAGCCCAGCGAGGGCTGCGCGTTGTTGCTCGGATCGGACGGCTTGGTGTCGATGGTGGGCGCGGTCGGCGGCGCCGTGTTCACCGTCCACGTGTAGCTGGTGGGAGCGCTGGCGTTGCCAACCGAGTCGATCGAGCGCACGGCGAACGTGTGCGAACCGTCGCCCAGCACCGGCGTCTGGTAGGGGCTGGTGCAGCCGGTGAAGGCCGAGCCGTCGATGCTGCACTGGAACGAGGCAGAAGCGTCGGGATCATTGAACTTGAAGGTGGGCTGGGTGTTGCCGCTGGGGTTGGTCGGTACGTCGCCACCGAGCCCCGGAATCGGAAGCGGAGTCGCCGTCGCGCCCAGACCGGGGGCGACGCCGAGGCCGAAGTACTGGTAGAGGCCGGCCTCGAGGCTGTAGTGGTCATACAGGGTGTTGTCGGTCGAGCCCGGCGTGACGCCGGCGCCGACGAGCAGCGTGGCGATGTGCTCGCCCTGGTCGAGCCCGCCCTCGTCGAAGGTGATCAGCACGGTCACGTTCGGCTGGGCAAGCAGCTGCGGGACGACGTGCTTCAGCCAGTTGTCGCCCATGTTGACCACGTTGGTGCCGGTGTTCGAGCCGTAATAGGACGGGCAGGCCTGGCCACCCGTCGGCAAGGTGTGCATGTCGTTGCACTCGTTGGGGATGATGTAGCTGAAGTCGGGCAGGTTTGCAGGATTGAAGCTCGAGTCCAGGGGAACGTCGTTGGTCGCGCACGAGACGTTCGGGCTGAAGTTCAGTGCCGGGTCGTGGTCGGCGGTGTAGAGCGTGTCGGTGGTGCCGGGGACATTGGCCGAGGTGCCGCCGCCGCAGTTGCTCGGCATCGACTCCATGTATTCCTTCCACGTCAGCGCGCCACCCGAGGCGTCGATCGCCCCGAAGATGTTCGGCGAGAACGCGGTCGCCGCCGTGTTGCCGCTGGTCATGGCCAGGTAGTTCGGGAAGCTGCCGTCCGTGTCCACGGCGAAGTAGTTGGTGAACAGCTCGCCGTTTGCGATCAGCTGGTTCATGTACGGAGCGTCGGCGCTGCCGGAGATCGACGGATGCGACTCGTTCTCGAACACGATCGTGACCAGCTTGTTCGGGTGCGTGCCGGTGAAGGCCGGCGGCGGAGGCGAGGTCGTGTCGGTCGTCCAGGTGTATGACGTGCCGTCGCTGACGTTGCCTGCCGCGTCGCGCGCCTTGACGGTGAACGTGTGCGAGCCGTCGGCCAGCGTGCCGCTCGTGAACGGGCTGGCGCACTGCGAGCCGATGCCGTCGACCATGCACTGGTAGTTGACGCCGCTCTGCGAGTCGGTGAACGAGAACGTGCCGGTGGTGGAGCCGGTGACGGTCGCAGGCTGGTCGGTGATGACCGGTGCCGGCGGCGGGGTGCCGGGGTGCATGACCTGTCCCACCGTCTCGATCGTGGTGTTGGGCGGCGGATTGTTCTGCAGCCAGTCCAGGAACTGATTGAAGACGGGGAAGTCGATGGGGCCGTAGTCGGCCATGCAGGTCGAGTAGTTGGCCGGGTCGTACTGCTGGGAGCAGATCTGGTGGAACACGAGCGTCACCCAGCCGCCGCCGTTCTGGGAGGCGGCCGTGACGGATTGCTCCAGGTGCGAGAGCGAGGTGGGTGCTGGTGCGGTGTCGTCGAAGATGGTGCGCGTCGCGAATGGGTCCTTCGGGGGCACCGTCTCCGAGTAGATCGGTCCTGCAGCGGTGCCGTTGACGTCGAGGCCGCCGGCGGCGCGGCCGGTGGTATAGCCGCAGCTCTGGACGATCTGCTCGGCGGTCGCGTCGTAGGCACCTTCCGGGTAGGCGAAGCTGACGGGCCAGAACCCGCGATTGATCAGGTCCTGGCGGTTGTTGCAGACCTCGTTGACCTTGGTCTGGTAGTCCGTGGTCGTCTTCAGGTTGACGTGGTTCATGGTGTGGCCGCCGATCTCCTGGCCGCCCGTGTCGAGCGCGCCCACCTGTGACCAGGTCATCGACCCGTCGGTGCCGACCGCGTTGGAGATGATGTAGAAGGTGCCGTTCATGCCGTGCGGCTTGAGGCCGTGCAGGTAGCCGATGCTGTACTGGTTCTCGTCTGCGTCGTCGAAGGTCAGCGAGACGATCGTTTGGAACTTGAGCGCCTGCGACTGCGGCGTCTCGGCGTTGCCGGCCAGATCGGTGGAGAAGAAGCTGACGGTCGCGTCCTGCTTCAGGGTGAACGGCCTGGTGTAGACGGGGCTTTGGGTGGTGGGCGTGGAACCGTCGGTCGTGTAGTACGTCTTGTCGAGGCCCCAGCCGCCGGGGTTGTCGGCCGCGCTGAGGGTGACCGTGACCGGGCCCGTGTTCATGGTCTGGCAGGGCGATCCGTTACAGGTGACCGTTGTGGTCGGGGCGGTCGAGTCGGGGGATTCGACGAGCTGCACCGACTGCGTGTTCGTGGCCTCGACGTTCCCGGCGTAGTCCCATGAGCGGAAGTTGACCGTCGAGGAGCTGGTCAGCGGGAACGGCCCCGTGTACGTCGGGCTGGACAGCGTGGGAACGGACCCGTCCAGCGTGTAATGTGTGCTCGCGACGCCGGAGCCGGTGTCGGTCGGCGCGAACGAGACCATCACGGTGCCGTTGTAGGTCGACGACGCGCACGGCGACCCGTTGCACGCGATCGTGGTGCTCGGGACGACGGTGTCCATCGACTGCATGGTCGCTGCCGTCGTCTGGATGGTTGTGCCGGCGGGCGCTCCGTTCGCCTGGCCGGCGGCCTGGATCCAGTCGAGGAAGCTGTTCAGGTCGGCCAGCTCGATCCACCCGGACGATGCCGTGCAGGTCGAGTAGTTGGTCGGGTCCTGCGCCTGCGAGCAGACCTTCTGGATGACGACCTGATCCCAGCCGCCGTTGTGCGCGGCGGCGCCGTTCACGACCGCCTCGAGGTTGGCCAGCGTCAGCTGACCGCTCGGCCCGTACGGACGCGTGGCGTAGTAATCCTTCGGTGGGCGCGTCTCGGCGTAGAGCGCGCCCGTCGGCGAGATGCCGCCGCCGGCGCGGGCGTTGCCGTAGCCGCAGTTGTGGACGATCCCCTCGGCGGTGGCGTCGAAGGCGGCGAACGGGTACGCGAAGCTGGTGGGGCTGAACCCGTGCTGCACCAGCGCCTGGCGGTCGTTGCAGACCTCGTCGATCTTGGTCTGGAGGTCGGTGGTCGTCTTCAGGTTCACCTTGCCGTCGACGGTCTTGCCGCCGATCTCGTTCCCGGCCGCGGCCAACGTCGTCAGCTGGTCCCACGAGAGGAAGTTCTTGGAGCCGCCGATCGTCCCGCTGTTGACATAGAACGTCGCCGGGACGCCGTGTGGCTGCAGGGCCTGGGTGTATCCGAGCGTGAACTGACTGATCGTGTTGTTGTCGAAGGTGAGCGTCACGACCGTCGTGGTCGCGGCACCGGACGACGCGCCGCCCGCCAGCACAAGCATCAGGGCACAGACAAGTGCGATTGGTAGACGTCGCGTGACGGGCGGTCGTATCTGCAAGGGAGCGCCTTTTTCTCGGTAACGAGGAAGGCCCAGGCCGCACGGGTGGTGCTAGGAGCGGGAGCCGAAACGACATATTACTCCCAGCCTGTGGAAAGTCAACCGTGCTGTGACGCGGCGAGCATGCCCGCCTGGAGAACCGCATCCAGTCTGGGCGAGCCATCCTCGTAGCAGGCCGGCCTGCAGATCCGGCCATTCTCAACTTGACATGTTGCAATGCGTCAGCGTGTGACGTACGCTTGCTCCTCTGGGCATCGAATCCAGCGACTCCAAGTATGGCTCCCGCTTCGCTTCACCCGCATCCGCCTGCCCGCCGCGCTGCTGAAATCGCGGCCGGCCGTGGCGCGGTCGCGAGCCTACTGATGCCGCGACCTGTTCCTTCTGTTGTCGGGGGTATCCAAACATGACGTCAAGCTCATCCGCCACTCGTGTTCATCTCGTCCGCCACGGCGAGACAGTCATGAACGTCCAGGTCCGGTTCCGGGGACTGCTGGACGTGCCCCTGAACGACCGCGGCCGCATGCAGGCGGCGGAGGTGGCGGAGCACCTGTCGACGGTGGGCATCAGCGCGGTGTACACGAGCCCTCTCGGCCGCGCCCGCGAGGTCGCCGATGAGATCGTGCGCGCCAGCGGCACCCCCGAGGCGGTCTCGCTCGACCTGCTCGCAAACCTGGACTACGGCGAGTGGGAGGGGCTGACGCGGGAGGAGTGTGCGGAGCGCGACGCCGAGGCCTACGAGCTGTACGCGCACGACCCCGAGAACGCCTATTGCCCTGGGGGCGAGACGCTCGCGAGCGCCGCCGACCGCGTCATGGCGGGCCTGCGCGAGATCGGACGGCAGCACCCGGGTGAGTCGGTCGCGGCCGTCTCGCATGGCGTCATGTTGCGCCTGGCGATCCTGCGCGTGCTCGGCGCCCGCGGCGGCGACTGGCAGTTCGCCATCCCGATGGGATCTTCGCTGGCCTTCGAGGTGATCGGCGAACGGGTGACCGCGGTATCGGATCTCGATTTGACCCGGCCCGATCCCCGCAAGGGTGCTCTGCCTTTGCAGCAGCCAGCCGAGGCGCGGTCGGGCGGATGAGCATGCCGTACCCCGATCCCCACATGTCGCCACGCGCGGAGCCGCAGAGTCCCTCGATGTTCTCGTCGATCCTGCGGCGTCGCAAGATGACCGTCCTGGGCATCGCTGCGCTGGTCGTGCTCGTGACCGTCGCCATCACCGCGCGCGAGACGAAGATCTACGACGCGACGGCAAGCGTCGTGGTGCAGGGGCCACCGACTTCCGGTGGTCAGAGTCAGGTGAACATGGCGACCGAGGCGGCCGTCGCCGGCTCGCCGGCGGTGGCGAAGCTCGTCATCACGCAAGAGCATCTGAAGGGCGTGTCCCCCGGGCAGCTCAGCGGCCACCTTTCGGTGCACGTTCCGGTGGACAGCCAGGTGCTGCAGTTCACCTACGCGAGCCCGAACCCGCGGGTGGCGCAGGAGCAGGCGCAGGCGTTCGCGGCGGCCTATCTGGCGTTCCGTACCGGTGAGCAGGCACAGACGACAGGTTCGGCGCTCAAGGCCATACAGAAGCAGATCGACGACAACGCCAGGCAGCTCGCGCTGATCAGGGAGGCCATTCCAGGCCTGAGCGGGCAGCCGCTGGCCGTCGCCCAATCCAAGGAGACCGCCCGGCAAGCACAGATCACATTGCTCCAGCAGAGGCTGGCCCTCCTCAACACGAACACCGCCAACTTCGGTGGCCAACTGGGCCCGGCGCCGTTCCCGAAGTCGCCGGCCAGCCCGCGCGTGGTCGTGAACCTGGTAGCCGCGCTGTTCCTCGGGCTCCTGCTGGGATTCGGCGTGGCCGCGGCTCGCGAGTACACGGACGATCGGATCCGCAACCGCGAGGACCTCGAAACATGG
>DATNEO010000088.1:0-5023 GCA_035553035.1 Gaiellales bacterium
GCGCTTTCACGCGCACCTGCGCACCTACCCCGACCGCGGCACGCGCTGCTGCGTCGTGGTGCTGGCCGACGAGAGCGCCGAGGCCGACTACCGGGATGCGCGGCGGCTGTTCTCGGCCGGCGTGTCGCACGAGCTGCGCACCCCGCTGGCGCGGATGCTGGCCCTGGTCGACACGCTGTCGCTGCCGCTGGACGAGTCCGAGCGTGAGCAGACGATGGATCAGATGCGCGACGAGATCGACGCGATGCGGGCGCTGATCGAGGACATGATGCTGCTGGCCCGGCTGGAGGTCGAGGGGATATCCGGCGGCGAGCCGGCCGACGTCAGCGAGGCGGTCGAGGACTGCCTGGAGCGACATGCCGACGCCGCGCAGGCGGCTGGGCTACGCGTGGCCGGGCACGTCACCGCCGGAATCGTCACCGTCGTCCCGCGGCGGCTGGTGGACGTGATCCTCGACAACCTGCTGGAGAACGCGATCCGCCATGCCGGCGACGGCGCCGACATCGACGTCACCGCCCGCGACCTGACGGGGGCGGTCGAGCTGTCGATCGCCGACACCGGCGCGGGCGTGCCCGCCGAGCACCTCTCGCGGGTGTTCGAGCGCTTCCACCGCGTCGAGGGATCGCGTGCCGGTCCCGGCACGGGCCTGGGGCTGGCGATCGTCAAGCACATCGCGGAGGCCCACGGCGGGCGAGCGGTGATGGAGAGCGTCGAGGGCCAGGGCACCACGGTGCGGGTGACGCTGCCCGCGCCCGCGGCGATGCCCGCCAGCGGCACCGCCGACGCCGGTCAGGCACCCGGTTTGGGCACCGCGTCGAACCTGTAGCCGACCCCGTAGTGGGTCTGGATGTACGTATGCCCGGCTGCGCGCCGGTCGATCTTGTCGCGCAGCTTGCGCACGCAGACGTCGACGGTGCGGTCGCGGTGGCGGTGCGGGATGCCCCACACCCGTTGCTGCAGCTGGTCGCGCGAGAGCGCGCGGCCGCACTCGCCGGCCAGCACGTAGAGCAGGCGGAACTCGGTCGGCGTCAGCCCCACGTCCTCTCCCTCCAGGATGGCGGCGTGCAGGTCGGGATCGATCACCAGCCCCCCGGCCACGATCGTCTCGGAGCCGGCCGCCGCCTTCATGCCGGCACGGCGCAGCACCGCCTCCACCCGAGCGACCAGCTCGCGCATGCCGAACGGCTTGCTCAGGTAGTCGTCGCCGCCGATGCCCAGCGCGTGCACCTTGTCGTGCTCGGAGCCGCGCGCGCTTACGATCACGATCGGCGTCTCGATGCCCTCGGCGCGCAGCGTCTCGGTGATCCGCCAGCCGTCGGTGCCGGGCAGCATCAGGTCGATCACGGCCACGTCGGGGCGTTCATAGCGGAGCTTCGCGATCGCACGGTCGCCGTCCTCCGCCACCTCGACGTCCATGCCCGCGCGGCGCAGGTGGGTCGCCATGGCGTTGGCGATGACACGGTCGTCTTCGGCGATCAGGACCCGCGGCATGCGCTGATCGTAGACCGTGGCCCGGACCAGAGATTCGCCGCCCCGGCTTGCCTTTTGTCCACCAGCCAAACGGACCTTCGAGTCACCTCTACAGTCCCTCCGTCTGGGTTCAACCTACTCGGCTGCCCTGGGCGGCGCAGAGGGGAAGCTAGAGCAGCGGTGCGACCCCGGCAACCCCCATTTCCGCAAACAGCGGAGTTTTTCTTCACCACCTCGCCAGCACCTCGCGGTCGCGCTCGTACGTGAGCAGTTGCGCGGCCTGCTCGCGGGTGACCCAGCGCAGCTCGTCCACCTCGTGGTTGGGCTCGAATGCGCCCGCCCCGACCGCCATCACGTAGTAGCGGACGACCTTGGGCAGGACGGCGCCGTGCTTCTCGACCGTGTAGCGGACGACGCCCAGGTCGCGCTCGATGCGGCCGTGGAAGCCGGTCTCCTCCCGCACCTCGCGCAGCGCTGCGGCGATGTCGTCCTCGCCCGGCTCGTTCTTGCCCTTCGGCAGCGTCCAGTCGTCGTACCGGGGGCGATGCACCAGGGCGACGCGCTCGCCGTCGACCAGCACGGCGCCGGCGGCGCGAACGATGTTGTCGGCGGGTGCGGGCTCCATGTCCGTGATGCCTTGTGACGCTCAGCCGCGGCGCGCGCGCAGGCCGGCCACCCAGAACAGCAGACCGACCAGCCCCACCAGGCCCAGCACCATCCCTGCGAACACCCATGTGGTACCCCGGTCTCCGCCGACGGCGAACCCGACAGCCAGCATCGCGATCGCGAGCACTCCCAGCGCCTGGGTTACCACGAACGGCCCCGGCAGGCCGGCGGGAGTAATCGCCGGGCCACCCCGCGTGAGCCGGCTGGGGTCGGCCTCATCCTTGGCACGGCTGCGCAGGGCCAGCGCGATGATCCCACCGAAGATGGCCACGAAGTAGACGACCTGCGACCAGAAGTCGCCGATCCAGTCCACCAGGTAGGTGAACAGCACGATCAGGCCGACCGCCGCAAGCGTGCCCAGTGCGGCAACGCCGATCGCGGTCTGCCAGTCATAGACCTGGCTGGGCTGCGGCTGCGGATCGCTCACGCCCGAGAGCCTACCGCAGCCGTCTGTGGTCGCACGGCGGCCGCGTCACGGCGTCCATGTCAGTGACCGCGGGTCGATCGTCAGGATCGATCCGGTCGCTCCGGTAAGACGGTCGAACACCTTCACCTGGTTCGGCAGTGACACGGCCAGGTAGCGGCCGTCGGGAGACCAGGCGTAGGAGGCGGCGATCGGAGGGGCGCCGGCAGGTACGCCGCCCGGCAGCAGCGACTGCAGCACGTCATGGCCCGGCGCCTGCTCGTACCAGAACGCGCTGCCATCGGGCGCCACGGCCAGGTGCGATGTCCGCAGGTTCGTGCGGAACGTGCTCGAGCTGCCGGTCTCGCGGTCCAGCACCAGGATCGCGAACTGGGCGTTGGGGTCGTTCGGATCGACCGGCGCCACCGCCACGGCCAAGCCGGACGAGGTCGCCGTCAGCGCGGTCACCACGTAGCCGTGGCGGGGCCGCCCGGCAGCGATCTCAAGCGCCGTGCCCAGCCGCAGCGAGCCGCCGTTCTGGTAGACGGCGTGTCCGTCGGACGTGAGCGTGGCACCCGCCGGGGTGAACGCGGACGTGCAGCGGTAGCCGACCGTCGCGCTGCTTCGGAACGGCGACTCCAGGAGCTGGACCCTGACCCCGTGGCGTTGATCGGATGTACACGCCGCCGCGAACTCTGAGTCCGCCGTCCAGGTCACCCCGTCCACCCGGCCGCGCACGGTCGTCGACTGCAGCTCCCGCATCGACGAGCCGCTCAGCGAGACGATGGGCGCGCGCGAACGTCCCTGCGCCAGCACGACGGTGCCGTCGGGCGACGGCCAGGCCCGGCACGCGCGCGTCCGGGCATCTTTGACCGCCAGCGTGCTCATCGTCACCCGCTCCAGCACGCACCCCCTGGCGACCCACCACAACACGCCGCCGGCCCGCCGCATCATGTCCTTGCTGTGCAGCGGCGGTGGGTGGATGTCGGCAGGATGCGGTCCCGGCGCTGCGGCCGGACCCGCCACCGTCGACCGGGACGGTGCCGCCACCAGCACCACCAGCGCCCCCAGCACCGTGATCAGTGGCACCGCGATCCGCACAGCGGCTCAGCTGATGCCCAGGTACGCCTTTCGCACCTCGTCGTTGGTCGCCAGCGCCTCCGCCCGGTCCGACAGCGTCACCCTGCCGGTCTCGAGCACGTAGCCGCGGCTGGCGACGCCGAGGGCGATCAGCGCGTTCTGCTCCACCAGCAGGATGGTAGTGCCCTCGCGGTTGATCTCCTGGATGATCTCGAAGATCTTGTCGACCAGGATCGGCGCCAGGCCCATCGACGGCTCGTCGAGCAGCAGCAGCTTGGGCCGCGACATCAGCGCCCGGCCGATCGAGCACATCTGCTGCTCGCCGCCCGACAGCGTTCCCGCCTGCTGGCCGCGCCGCTCGCTGAGGCGCGGGAACAGCGAGTAGACGTGCTCGACGTCCTGCTCGATGCCGTCCCGGTCGCTGCGGTTGAACGCCCCCATCTCCAGGTTCTCGCGCACGCTCATGCGCGGGAACAGGCGCCGCCCCTCCGGCGAGTGGGCGATCCCCATCTGCACGATCTGGTGCGGGGGTGCGTTCTGGATCTCCTTGCCGGCGAAGCGGATGGTGCCGGCCTTGGGCTTGGTGAGGCCCTGGATCGAGCGCAGCGTGGTCGACTTGCCCGCACCGTTGGCACCGATCAAGGTCACGATCTCGCCCTCGTTGACGGTGATCGAGAGACCCTTGACAGCCTCGATGCGGCCGTAGAACGTCCGCACCTTTTCCAGCTCGAGCAGCGCCGGCGGGTTCGCGGTTGGCGCCGGTGGCGCCTCGGCGCTCACGCGGTCGCCCCGTTTCCGGACCCGGCGGAGCCGGCCGCGCCGCTGCCCAGGTAGGCCTCGATCACGCGGTCATTTGCCTGGATCTCGGCAGGCGAACCCTCGGCGATCTTCTCGCCGTGGTCGAGCACGGTGATCCGCTCGGACACGCCCATCACGACCTTCATGTCGTGCTCGATCAGCAGGATCGTGAGACCGCGTTCGTCCCGCAGCCGGGACACGAACCTGGTGAAGTCGGCCGACTCCTGGGGGTTCATGCCGGCGGTTGGCTCGTCCAGCAGCAGCAGGGTCGGCTCGCTGCCGAGCGCGCGCGCCACCTCCAGCCGGCGCTGATCGCCGTAGGACAGGTTCATCGAGTACTCGTCATCGATGCGCTCGGAGAGGCCGCAGTAGCGCAGCAGCTCGCGCGCCCGCACCAGCGCGTCGCGCTCCTCGCGCCTGACGCCGGGGGTGCGCAGGATGCTGCGGATCAGGCCTCCCTTGAGCCGGCAGTGCATGCCCACCAGCACGTTCTCGACGGAAGTCATGGTCTGGAACAGCCGGATGTTCTGGAACGTGCGGCCGACCCCGAGCTTGGTGATCCTGTGCGGCGGCAGGCCGCCGACGTCACGCCCCGCGAACAGGATC
>DATNEO010000089.1:0-15316 GCA_035553035.1 Gaiellales bacterium
AACTGATCGGTTCCGTTGCCGTGCTGTCCCTCCTTCGGCCAGCGTATAGTTAGGAAACCTTACTGACAGTGAGGAAAATACGCCCTGGAGCGGACGGGTGTCAAGACGTCACGGAGGTTGGGATGAGCGTTCTGGCGATTACCGGCGGTACACGCGTGCGCAGCGAGCCGTATCCGGCCTGGCCGCAGGTCGATCAGCGCGACGCCGACGCCGTGGCAGACGTGGTGCTGAACGGACAGATCGGGGGCTGGCCGGAGCCTGGCCCCCGCAACGCCGAGTTCGCGGCGCGGTTCGCCTCCTACCAGGGCGCGTCCCACGGAATCGTGATGGTGAACGGGACGGTCACCATGGAGGTGGCGCTGAAGGCGCTCGGGATCGGCTGGGGCGACGAGGTGATCGTGCCGGCGCTGACGTTCGCGGCCACCGCCTACGCCGCGATCGCAGCGGGAGCGCTGCCGGTGATCGTGGACGTGGAACCGGATCGCTGGACGATCAACCCCGATGCCGTCGAGGCCGCGATCACGCCGCGCACGCGCGCCATCATGCCGGTGCACCTGGGCCAGCAGATGGCCGACATGGATCGCCTGGCGGCGATCGCTGACCGGCACGGGCTGGCGCTCGTCGAGGACTGCGCGCACGCACACGGCCAGCAGTGGGGCGGCCGCGGGGCCGGATGCATCGGCGCGTTCGGCTCGTTCAGCCACCAGTCCTCCAAGACGCTGACCGCCGGCGAGGGCGGGACGCTCCTGACCGGCGACGATGATCTGGCGCGGCGGGCGCACTCGATCATCGACTGCGGCCGGCCCAAGGACGTGGACGAGCAGCAGTTCACGTTCGGCGCCAACTACCGGCTGGGCGAGCTGGCCTGCGCGCTGCTCTGCACCCAGCTCGACCGGTTCGAGGCCCAACGGGCAGAGCGGGAGACCGGGGCGCGGCTGTTCGAGCAGCTGGCCGACGGGCTCCCCGGCGTCTCGATCAACCCGATCCACCCGCAGATCACGCGCTGGGGCTTCTATCGCTACCTGTTCCGGATCGACCCGGACGCGTTCGCCGGGGCGACGTGCGAGACGGTGGCCGACGCGCTCGAGGCCGAGGGGATCGCGGCGGAGGTGCAGTATCCGCCGATGAGCCGCTATGACCTGTTCCAGCCGCAGCTGTCACGCCTGCCGGTGTGCGTGGTGCACGCCAACCGCCTGGATCCGGCCCGGATGAGCTTCCCGGTGGCTGAATCGGCCGGCGAGCGCGAAGCGGTGTACCTGAACGAGAGCGTGTTCCGGGCCGGCCGCCAGGGTGTCGAGGACGCCGTGACAGCCATCGCAAAGGTGCAACAGCACGCCCACGAACTGACGGCCGTCGCAACATAACCCGCGCGCAACGAGCTGTGCCAATTCTGTGGCAAACCCTCGTCGCAGGCCGAGTCGGCCTCTGAGGCCCGATTTGGGGGCGATCGGGGCAACCGTGCGAAAGCAGTGTCGCGCCGGCCGTGACCGGTGTCACGGCCCCGTCACGAGGGCATCACGAGGGCCGAGTCGGGCTCTGACCCCTTTACAATTGCGGAGGCGTGACGACGTGGTCACGCGGGTGGCCCGGCGCCTGTGGCAAGGCCGTCAGGCGAAGAACCGCGGCAGGTGCTCGCGATTGCCCTCGAGCAGCGCATCCAGCAGCGGCACCGCCAGCCGGTAATCCGAGGACAGCGGGTTCGCCATCAGCGCCTTCAGCGCCAGCTCGCGGTCGCCGCTGATCGCCGCCGCCACGGTCAGCCGCTCGTAGGCCTTCACCTGCTCTACCAGCCCGAGCATCTCCGGCGCCAGCGGGTCGACCGGCAGCGGCTCCGCACCCGAGGCGCTGATCCGGCACGCCACCTCCACCACCGCGTCTGCGTCGACGTTGGGGATCGCCCCGGCGTTGCGCACGTTCACCACCTGCACGTCGCCGCGGTCCGTGTACAGCGACTCCACCAGCATCGCCGCCGCCTCCGAGTAGAACGCGCCGCCCCGCTGCTCGAGCAGCTTGGGCTTCACGTCCAGCGCCGGGTCGCGGTACATCTCCAGCAGCTCTCGCTCGATCTGCATCACCTCGTCGGCCCGCGAACGCGCGCCGGCCTGCTTCTCGAGCACCTCGCCCGTCAGATAGAAGTAGCGCAGGTAGTACGAGGGGATCGACCGCGTCAGCCGCACCAGGTCACCGGGCAGGTCGACCTCCTCCCCCAGCTGATCGGCATACGTCTTGATCAGGTCGGGCAGCCGGTCGACGCCGTCAACCACCACCTTCCGCTCCCACGAGAGGTGGTTCAGCCCCACGTGTTCGAGCTGCACCTGGGCCGGCTCGACTCCGAGCTGCTTCGCCAGCATCCGCTGGAACCCGATCGGGATGTTGCAGAGCCCTATCGCGCGGTGACCTGCGTCCGACAGCGCCTGCGTGACCAGCCCTGCCGGGTTCGTGAAGTCGAGCAGCCATGCGCCTTCTGCGCCCAGCCGGGCCGTGTCCTCGGCGATGCCGAGCACCACCGGCACCGTCCGCAGCGCCTTTGCGAAGCCGCCTGGGCCGGTCGTCTCCTGGCCGATCAGCCCGAACCGGGCGGGAATCGTCTCGTCCTCCAGCCGCGCCCGCAGGCCGCCCACCCGCAGCTGCACCAGCACGAAGCTGGCGCCCTCGACCGCCTGTTCTCGGTCGGTCGTCAGCGTCAGCTGACCCGGAAACTCCAGCTTCTCGAGGATCCGCCCGGCCAGCCCGCCGACGATATCCAGCCGCTCCTGGTCGATGTCGTGCAGCACCAGCTCGTCGACCGGCAGCACGTCGCGGCGCAGGCCGAAGCCCTCCACCAACTCGGGCGTATAGGTGCTACCGCCACCGATGACTGCAACCTTCACGACGGCCTCATCCTACGGTATCCTGGCGGCGGAATGAAATCGTTAGGAAAGTTTCCTGACAGATTCGTGGCCGAGATCGCGGAGCAGCCACAGGCCCTCCGCCGCGCCGGCCGGGGGTTGGTCGAACAGTCCGAGCAGCTCGCCCGCCTGCGCGAGGCCGTCGCGTCGTCGCGCTCGATCCTGTTCACCGGCATGGGCAGCTCCTACGACGCGTGCTACCCGATCGTCACCGCCCTCGCCGGGCGGGGCCGCCCCTGCTCGATGCTGGACACCGCCGAGCTGCTGCACTTCCGGATGCCGCTGCTGCAGCCGGATTCGCTGCTGGTCTGCGTCAGCCAGTCCGGCCAGAGCGCCGAGCTCGTGCGCCTGATCGAACGGCTCCCGGCCGGCGCCCGCCCGACCATCGCCGCGGTCACCAACGGCTCGGCCAACACGCTCGCCGCCGATGCCGACATCGCGCTCGACACCTGCGCCGGCGAGGAGCTCGGCCCCTCCACCATGACCTTCGCCGGCGCCATGGCCGTGCTCGAGGCGCTGACCGGCGACCCGCCGCTGGAGCGCGCCGCCCTCGAGATGGAGCGCCTGCTGTCTGACCCCGACGCAGCCGCCGATCAGCTCAGCGCGTGGATCGACGGCCGCCCCACGCTGGCCCTGGTCGGGCGCGGCTCGGCCCGCGCCGCCGCCGAGATGGGCGCCCTGACGCTGAAGGAGGCGGCCCGCTTCCCGGCCGAGTCGATGCAGGCGGCCCAGTTCCGGCACGGCCCGCTCGAGCTGGCCGGCCCTCACCTGGCCGTGATGGTGACCGCAACCGAGCCCGGCACCCGCGCGTTGGAGCTGAAGCTGGCCGGCGAGCTGGCCGGCGCCGGCGCCGCCGTGCTCGTCGTCAGCCAGGACGGCGACTGCCCCGACGGCGCAGAGGCGATCGCGGTGGGCCCGCTCAGCGGTGGCCTGGCGGCGGCCGCCGCCACCGTCCCCGCCCAGCTGCTGGCCTGGCGCCTGGCCCGCTGCCGCGGCCTGACTCCCGGCGAGTTCGCCATCGCAGGCAAGGTGACCACCCGCGAATGAGCGCACGCATCGCCCTCACCATCGACACCGAGCACCCCGACTTCCCGTGCACCCCGGGCAACCTGCCGGCGATGCTGGACGCGCTGGGGGCCGCCGGCGCGCGCGCCACCTTCTTCATCCAGGGCCGCTGGGCGAGCTCCTACCCGGCGATGGCGCGGCGGATCGCCGAGGACGGCCACACCATCGGCAACCACTCCAAGTCGCACGCCCCCATGGACATGCTCACCGACGCGGGCATCGCCGCCTCGCTGAGCGAGGCAGAGCAGATGATCGAGCAAGCCGGCGGCGCCAGCCCGAGACCGTGGTTCCGCTGCCCCTACGGCCAGGGCCAGGACGACCCGCGCGTGCTAACTGCCATCGAGCGGGCCGGCTACCGGCACGTCAGCTGGACGATCGACCCCTTCGACTGGGATCCCGGCCGCACCCCCGCCGACCTGGTCGAGCGGGTGCTCGACGGCCATGCCCGCGAGGGTGACGGCGGCATCGCGCTCATGCACAGCTGGCCGGACGTGACCGCCGCCGCGCTGCCCGAGCTGATCGACCGCCTGCGCCGGGCCGGCGCCGACCTGGTGGGGGTGGAGCAGCTTGGCTAGGCCGGCCGTGCTGGCCGTCGACGGCGGCAACTCGAAGCTGGATGCGGTGCTTCTGAGCCGCGGCGGACGGGTGCTGGGAGCCGCCCGCGGGCGCGGCGCCAGCTTCTCGCCCCGCGACCACGACGGATCCTTCACCCGCCTCGACGCGACGGTCGCCCGGGCCTGCCGCAGCGCCGGCGTCAAGCCCGGCTCCGGCCCGATCGCCGATGCCGCCGTGCTCTGCCTGGCCGGGGCCGATCTGCCGGTGGACGACCGCCGCCTCAGCCGCAGCCTGCACGCTCGCCGCTGGGCCGAGCGGGTCGTGCTGCGCAACGACACGTTCGCCGTGCTCCGCGCCGGCACCGAGCGCCCATGGGGCGTCGGCGTGGTCTGCGGCACCGGGCTCAACTGCTGTGCCGTCTCCCCCACCGGCAAGATCGTCCGCTACGCCGCCATCGGCGAGATCTCCGGCGACGGCGGCGGCGGCGACTGGATGGGCCTGCAGGCGCTGCGGGCCGCAATCCGCGGCCGCGACGGCCGCGGCCCCAGGACCTCGCTCGAGCAGTCGGTACCGGCCCATTTCGACCTGCGCACGCCCCACCAGCTGATGGAGGCGATCTACCTGGGAAAGATCGACCAGCACAGCCTCACCGAGCTGCCGCGTCTGGTGCTGTCCAGCTCGCGAGCCGGTGATGCGGCCGCCCAGGACATCGTCGACCGCCTGGCCGACGAGATCGTTGCGATGGTCGTCTCGGCCCTGCGCCGCCTGGCCATGACCCGCCGCGACAGCGACGTGGTGCTCGGCGGCGGCGTAGCACAGGGGCGCGACCCGCGGCTGCTCGGGCACATCGAGCAGGGCGTGAACGCGGTCGCCCCCGACGCCCGCGTGCATGTGCTGGACGCGCCGCCGGTGCTGGGCGCCGCCTTCCTCGGCCTTGACGAGATCGGGGCGGGGCGGCGAGCATACGCCGAGCTGCGAGCGGCGGTGACGCACGATCGGCTGACATCCCCTGGAAGGGAGCGGTAGTGGCGCGGATCCTGCTGGATGAGGTGACCAAGGTGTTCGGCTCCGAGGTGGTCGCGGTCGACCACGTCAGCCTGGAGGTCGCAGACGGCGAGTTCATGGTGCTTGTGGGCCCGTCCGGCTGCGGCAAGTCGACGCTGCTGCGGATCATCGCCGGCCTCGAGGAGCTATCGACCGGCGAGGTCGTGATCGGCGACAGCATCGTCACCGACATGTCCCCGCGCGACCGCGACATCGCCATGGTGTTCCAGAACTACGCGCTCTACCCGCACATGACGGTCGAGCAGAACCTGGGTCTGGGCCTGAAGCTGCGCGGCGCGCCCAAGGCCGAGCGCAAGGCCAAGGTGGGCGAGGTGGCGCAGGTGCTGGGCCTGGACACGCTGCTCGGCCGCAAGCCGGCACAGCTCTCGGGTGGCCAGCGGCAGCGCGTCGCGATGGGCCGCGCCATGGTGCGCGAGCCGCAGGCGTTCCTGATGGACGAGCCGCTGTCGAACCTCGACGCCAAGCTGCGCGTGCAGATGCGGGCGGAGCTGGCACGTCTCCGCGACACCCTGCACACCACCACCATCTACGTCACCCATGACCAGGTCGAGGCGATGACGCTGGGCGACCGCGTGGCGGTGATGAAGGACGGCGTCGTCCAGCAGCTGGACACGCCCCAGGCGCTCTACCGCGCGCCCGCCAACCTGTTCGTGGCCGCGTTCATCGGATCACCGTCGATGAACCTGATCGAGGCCACCGTGAACGGCGGCGAGCTGGCCTTTGCCGAGCACCGCCTGCCGGTGCCGGACGACGTCGACCTGCGCGCCTACGAGGGCCGCTCGCTGGTGCTGGGCCTGCGTCCGGCCGACTTCGAGGACGCCGCACTGGGGCGGGACGAGGGCTCCCCCACCCTGCACGTGCGGGCGGACGTGGTCGAGGAGCTGGGCTCCGAGATCAACGTCATCTTCCGCATCACCATCGCCCCGGTGGCGACCGAGGCCGTGCGCGCGGCGGCGGAGCCGGACGCGGCCGACAGCACCGTGGTGCCGCTGGTGGCCGATGCCAACGAGACGATCTGCACGGCCCGCGTCAACGCCCGCTGCCCGGCGCGCGCGGGCGACGACGTGGACCTGGCGATCGCGACCGACCGCTTCCACTTCTTCGACCTCGAGTCCGGAGAGGTCATCACCAACCGGGCGCAGCAGGCCGCGGCCGGCTAGGCGCTGCTGGGCTGGGCGGTCGTGAGCGGCTCGGCGTCGAAGCGGTAGCCGACGCCGTAGTGGGTGTGGATGTAGCTGTACGTGCCCGAGCGCTGGTCGAGCTTCTCGCGCAGCTTGCGGACGCACACGTCGACCGAGCGGTCGCGCGGCCGGTAGGGCGTGCCCCAGACCCGCTGCTGCAGCTGGTCGCGCGTCATCACGCGGCCCTGCCCGGATGCCAGCACCGACAGCAGCCGGAACTCGGTGCGGGTCAGCTCGGCATCGCGGCCGTCGATGAGGGCGCGGTGGAGGTCCGGGTCGACGATGAGCCCCGGAACCTCCACTCTCGAGCGTCCCCCCTCGCCCGCGAACACGCCCGCCCGCCTGACCGCGGCCTTGACGCGAGCGACCAGCTCACCCATGCCGAACGGCTTGGCCAGGTAGTCATCGCCACCGATCCCGAGTGCGTGCACCTTGTCCTGCTCGGTGCCCCGAGCACTGACCACAATCAGCGGTATCCCGATGCCATCGGCCCGCAGCGACTCGATCATGCGCCAGCCATCCATACCCGGCAGCATCAGATCGATGATTGCCACATCCGGCCGCTCGAAACGCAGCTTCTTCATGGCGCGGTCGCCGCGGTCCGACCACTCGACATCCATCCCCGCGTGACGGAGATGAGTAGCCATCGCGTTCGCGATCAGCGTATCGTCCTCCACGATTAGGACGCGGGGCACGGCGTCTAAGCCTCAAACCCGGAACTGGCACTGTTCCCGACCATCGAGGACAGAATGCCCCGGCTCGGTGGGCGTATGGGTCGCGCCGCGGTGTCGATCGGGTGAAGGTTCGGTGAAGACGCGCCCTCCGGAGCTCTGCTCTAGACTCCGCCCGCCATGAGCGCACCCACCAAACGCGACATCGACGCCCTCTGGGGCCCCGCGACGCCGCAGTTCGCCTACCAGCTGGCCGAGCGAATGGCCGCCCTGATCAGCGACCTGCCGGCCGGCGACCCGGTGCGCGAGTACGGCAAGCAGCGCCTGGCCGACCTCGACCGGCTGGGCCAGGGCACCGGCAAGGGACCCGAGCCGGCGCACTGAGCGGGAGATGGTTGATCGGTATCTCGCGCGAGCCTGGCCGCTGCGTTCGGCTTGACGTCAGCGGCGGCAGGGGTGGCTACGGCTGCGAACCGTCGTCCAGGACATCACGGAGATACCGATCAACCATCTCAGGGCTGCGCGGCCGGAGCGGGCCGGTGGAACTCGATCGGCACCAGCGGCGTGTCGCGGTCGTAGACGTCCACCCCTTCGGTGCGCTTCAGGTAGCCCACCACCCAGTAGGTGAGCGGCGTGGCCAGGATCTCGTACCCGGTCTTGAAGCCCCAGTTGGTGACGATCGTGTTCCAGAGCGGGACGCCCGCGCCCGCAAAGGCGATGGTCACGAACACGGTCGAGTCCAGCGCCTCGGCGACGACGGTGGACGAGATGGTCCGCGTCCACAGCCAGCGGCCCTCGGTCAGCACCTTCATCCTGGCCATGATCGCGGAGTTCACGAACTCGCCCACCAGGAAGGCGCAGAACGAGGCAACCAGCAGCCTCGTCGAGAAGCCGAGGATCGTCTCGTACGCCTTCTGGTCGCCCCAGAAGCCGGCCGGCGGCAGGTGGATGGCGGCCTGGATCGCGGCCGCGGCCAGCAGGTTGCAGCCAAAGCCGGTCCAGATCACGCGGCGGGCTGCGCGGAAGCCCCACACCTCCGTCAGCACGTCACCGATGATGTAGCTGACCGGGAACACGACGTTGCCGGCATCCAGCACCCGCCCGTGGAACTCGAGCAGCTTGACGGCCAGGATGTTCGACAGGATCAGGCAGGTGACGAACACGCAGGCCACCGTCACGTAGCGCGCCGAGATGGGCGCGTTGCCGCCGGTCTGCGTCACGCCGCCGCCTCGGCGACCAGCGCCAGGGCATCGACCAGCTGCGGCTCGTCGATCGTGAGCGGCGGGCTGATCTCGAGCACCTTGGCGTCCCGCCCGGCCGGCACCGCGATCACACCGCGCCGCAGCAGCCGGTCGCAGGCGGCCGGCGCATCGCAGGGCAGGCCCAGCGCCAGCCCACGTCCGCGCACCTCGGGCAACGCCGCGCGCACCACCAGCTCCAGCTCCAGCGCCCGCTGCGGCAGCGCTTGCGATTCGATCTCGTCCAGCACCGCCAGCGCGGCCGCACACGAGAGCGGGCTGCCGAGATGGGTGTGGGTGTCGATCGCGAGCTCGCCGTGCCCGGCCCAGGCTCGGTCCATCAGCTGGGGCGTCCCCAGGCAGGCCGAGAGCGGCAGACCACCGGCCAGCGCCTTGCCGCACACCAGCAGGTCGGGCCGCACGTCGAGCGCCTGGCACATCCACATCGTGCCGGCGCGCCCGAGGCCGGTGAACACCTCGTCGACCACCAGCAGGGCGCCGGCCCGGTCGCAGGCGTCCCGCAGCCCGGCCAGGAAGCCGGGCGGCGGCTCGATCACACCCCCACGCCCCTGCATCGGCTCGACCACGACGCACGCGACCGACGCGTCCAGCTCCGGCACGAGGCCGTAGTCCTCGATCCGGGCCGGTGCCAGCCACGCCCGGAACGGATCGCGAAACTCGGGCCAGCCGCCGGGGGCAAGCGCCCCCAAGCCGGTGCCGTGGTAGCCCCCGCCGAACCCGACCACGACCGCCCGTCCGGTGGCCAGGTGCGACGTCTTGAGCGCCAGCTCGATCGCGCCGGCCCCGGTCAGCTGGAACAGCATCCGGGTCAGCCCGAACGGCGCCAGCCTTGCCAGCCGCTCCGCCAGCCTGGCGCGGACGTCGGTCGGGTGCAGGTCGCCGAGCCCGTGCAGCAGCAGGTCGGCCTGGCGGTGGATGGCGGCCACCACCCGCGGGTTGCGATGGCCGACGGCGGCCACGCCGAAGCCGGAGCTGAGATCGGTGTAGGCGCGGCCGTCCGCGTCCCAGACGGTGGCGCCCTCGGCCCGCTGCCAGACGATGGACGGTTCCGTCGCATCGCCCAGCGGTCCCTCGTACCGGCGCAGCGTGCGCCACAGCTGCTCTCCGGCGGCTGGGCGGGAGCGGGCGCTCACCGCATCCCCGCCAGGCCGCGCACCACGTCGCGGGCCACGTACCCTGCGATGCTGGGGTTCTCCTTCAGCCGTCGCAGTGAGTAGGCGTACCAGGCCTTGCCGTAGGGCACGTAGATGCGGACACGGTGCCCGGCCGCGATCAGCTCGTCGCGGAGCGGCTCCTTGACGCCGAGCAGCAGCTGGAACTCGAACCGATCGGGATCCATGTGCCGCTCGTCCGCCAGCCGCCTGGCTTCGCCCACCAGCTCGTCGTCGTGGCTGGCAACGGCCACCGCCCAGCCGCGGTCGACGAGGTCGCGGAGCAGTGCCAGGAAGTTGCGGTTGACGAGCGCCGGCTCCGTGTAGGCGATGTCGGGGGGCTCGATGTAGATGCCCTTGACCAGGCGCACGCTGGGCGCCAGGTCGGCCAGCGCACGGACGTCGCCGAACGTGCGCCGCAGGTAGGCCTGCAGCACGATGCCGACGTTGTCGTGCCCCTCCTCGCGGAGCGTGCGGTAGATGGCGAGCGTCTCGTCGGTGAGGCCGCTGTGCTCCATGTCGATCCGCACCCGGCTGCCGTGGCCGGCGGCGGCCGACACCACCCGGCGGGTGTGGTCGAGCGCCAACTGCGGGTCGATCTCCGCGCCCAGCGCCGACAGCTTGATCGAGACGTTGGCGTCGAGGCCCTCACGGGCGATCGCGTCCAGCAGCGCCACGTACTCGTCCGCCGTGGCCTGGCACTGCGCGACGTCGTGGACGAACTCGCCCAGCACGTCGACCGTCGCCGCTGCGCCGATCCCGTTCAGCGCGGAGACCGTCGCGACGGCGTCGGCCAGCGTCTCGCCGGCCATGTAGCGGTCGGCGAAGTGACGCACGAGCGGCCGCGGCACCACCGGCAGCGAGGTCGCGATGAGACGGTCAACGAATCGCACGGGCGCGGCGGATCATACGGGTCGCAGCCGCTCCAGCACGTCATCGGCGAGCGCCTCCGCGGCGGCCGTGGTCGCGGTCATGGAGTGCGAGAACTGGGAGGGATCGCCGGCCCCGGCCGCGACGCCGAGTGCCCGCCACGCGGCCTCGGCCGCAACGCTGGGTGGGGCTCCCGGCGCGGTCAGCAGCTCGACCTGGTCGCGGAACCCGACCAGGGCCACGGCCAGCCGCCCGGAGGCGGCGCCGATCGTGTCCAGGTAGAGGGGCGTGGCCACGCGCGGGCCGTCCGCAGCCTCGGCCAGATGCTGCAAGGCCGAGCGCACATCGGCCGCGGCGGCGGCCTCGGCGGGATGGGCGTCCCGCAGCGCCCGTTCGGCGATCGCGAACTCCTGCTCGAGCTGCTCGGCCTGCAGCGCCACGGACGCCTCCTCGGCCCGCTCGGCCAGCGCCAGCATGACCACGGCGTCGCGCACCAGCCGTCGGTCGTGCACCGGCGACAGGTCCGCGCCCAGAGCCAGGTAGCTGTGCTCGCCGTCCGCCTCGAATGCGATCAGATAGACGCGTGCCGCCAGCCCCGGCTCGCTGGCCATCACCGCCGCCACCTGCTCGCCGTCGCCGGCCAGGCTCTCGGCGGCATCACGGGCAGCCTCCAGCTCCAGCTCCAGGCTCATGCCGCAGGCGTCTCCGCCGGCTGCACCGCGAGCCGCATCTCCAGCGCGACCAGCGCGGCGGCAGTCAGCGCCGCCCAGGCCAGGGCCGGCACCAGCAGCGCGGCCGAGACCAGGGCGCCGGCGATGCCGAAGAAGATGATGCCCATCTCATTCGTCGTGACGGAGGCGACGTCGTCGGGGCGGCAGCGCAGGTGGCAGACAAGGCCCACCACGTAGGCCACCGCGAGCGGTATCAGCTTCGGCTCGGCCACCGCCGCACCGGCCGCCGAAGCCAGCGCCACCGACCCCCAGCCGATCGCGTAGAGGCGGCCCCGGCGCAGGCCCAGCAGCACGATGGTGGTGGTCTTGGTGGGCGTCGCCGAGCGGTCGGCCTCGTAGTCGAGGTAGTGGTGCACCATCAGCATGCCGACGGCATACGCGGCCACCGCCAGCGCTGCCACGGCCACCGTCGCTGTGATCCTGCCGCCCTGCAGCACTGCGGCGCCGGTCACGCACAGCCATAGGCAGATACTGGCGATCGCCTCGCCCAGGAACGGCCGGTAGGCGGCGCGCACCGGCGGCAGCGTGTAGAGCACGGCGCCGGCCACGCCGGCCAGGCCGAACGGCAGCATCACCAGGCCGCGCGAGGCGACCAGGACCAGGCCCAGCACGGTGGTGGCGACGAAGGCGACCGCGAACAGCAGCTTCAGGGCGCGCGGCGTCAGCAACCCCGCCACCAGCACCTTGCTGCCGCCGGAGATGACGCGCGGCGAGTCGTGACGGTCGGTGCCCGAGCGCCAGTCCTCGATCTCGTTGAGGGTGTGCGCGAGCACGCCCTGGATCAGCACGCCCAGCGCCACGGCTCCCAGGTAGTACCAGCCCTCGACGTCCGATCCGCCGCCCAGAGCGGTGCCGAGAGTGATCGCGGAGAAGCTCCAGAGCAGCACCGGAATCACCCGCAACTCGAGCCACAGACCGCGTGCGACGGCGCCCATGCAGGCCACGATACCAGCGTCCAGTCACCCAAGATTGGTACGTCCGACCCCGTTCGTACCATCACCCGATGACCGCAGCCGAAGTGATTGAGGTGCAGCCCGGGACGTCCGCCGAGGTGGAGGCGTGGAGGCTGCACGTGCTGCTGCAGGCCGGCTATCCGCTGAACGTGGCCGAGCGCATAGCGCTGGCCGACGCCGACCTGCACGTGGCCGTGGACATGCTCGAGCACGGGTGCGCGCCGCAGGTGGCCGTGCGCATCCTCACCTGACCGGCGCGAACCGCCGTTGCGGGCGATACTGCCGCCATGAGCGCGAAGCCCCAGCCCGTGCAGTACGGCGATCGCCAGGTCTACTCGGTGGCCGGATTCAACCACGGCGTGGGTGGCTGGCTGCAGCGCCTACCCGAGGTGTGGGTGGACGGGGAGGTGGCCGAGATGAAGCAGCAGAGCGGCTGGACGTACGCCTACCTGACGCTGAAGGACCCGGGCGACGGCGCGTCGCTGCAGGCGCTGGTGCCGCGCTCGCGGCTGGAGGCGATCCAGCCGCCGCTGCGGCCGGGAGACCGGGTGCACGCGCGGGGGCGGGCGGAGCTGTACGCGAAGCGGGGCGAGCTGCGGCTGCGGGTGAGCGCGATCGAGCCGTTCGGGCTGGGCCTGGTGCTGCGGCAGATCGAGGAGCTGAAGCGACGCCTGGGCGAGGAGGGGCTGTTCGCACCCGAACGAAAACGGTCGCTGCCGCTGCTGCCACGGGTGGTCGGCGTGATCTGCGGGCGTGACGCCGCGGCCAAGCGCGACGTGATCGAGACCGCCGGCGTGCGCTACCCGCCGGCGCGGTTCCGGGTGGCGGAGGCGGCCGTGCAGGGGCCGGGCGCGGTGCCGCAGATCCTGGCGGCGCTGGAGCGGCTGGACACGGACGACGAGGTGGACGTGATCGTGCTGGCGCGCGGCGGCGGCAGCTTCGAGGACCTGCTGCCGTTCTCGGACGAGCGGCTGGTGCGGGCGGTGGCGCGATGCCGGACGCCGGTGGTGTCGGCGATCGGGCACGAGCAGGACACGCCGATCGTCGACCACGTGGCCGACGTGCGGGCCGGCACGCCCAGCCTGGCCGCACGTCTGGTTGTGCCCGATTACGCGGCGATCACCGCCGACCTGGACGATCTGGCCGCGCGCGCCGGACGGGCGCTGCAGACCCGCACCCACCGCTGCCGGGAGTCGCTCGCGATGCTGGTGTCGCGGCCGGCGTTCGCCGACCCGCGCAGCTGGATCACCGTGCGGCGGGAGTCGCTGGTGCGGGTGCGCGACGGTCTCGACCGCTGGCCGGGTGGGCGCCTGGAGCGGGAGCGGGTGCGGATCGGCCATGCCTTCGACCGCCTGCGGCTGCTGGGTCCGGCTGCCACGCTCGACCGCGGGTATGCGATCGTGCAGGACGCGGCGGGCACGGTGGTGACGGCGGCGGATGCTGTTTCGGCCGGCCAGCGGATCGCGGTGCGGTTGTCGCAGGGCCGGATCGCCGCCACGGTCGAGGAGGTGACCGAGTGAGCGACGAGATGACCTTCGAGCAGGCGCGGGCCGAGCTGGAGCAGATCGTGCGGCGGCTGGAGGACGGGCAGATCTCGCTGGATGAGTCGCTGAAGCTGTGGGAGCGCGGCGAGCAGCTGCACGCGCTGTGCCTGGCCCGGCTGAACCAGGCCGAGCAGCGGGTGGGCGAGCTGCTGGAGCGGCTGGGGCGTTCGGAGCGCTAGCCGGAGACGGTCGCCAGCCACGTCCGCACGGACTTCCCGGAGCGCAGCCGCAGGATCCGTTTGTCCGCGCACGCGGGCGACGCGAACAGCTCCGGCAGCGAGTGCTCGTAGATGCGGTGCTGCGTGAGCGACCACCCGAGCAGCGACTCGCGGCCCCAGAACAGGCCGCCCAGCGTCTCGCGGTTGCCGTTCCACAGCTCGGTGCGGCGCAGCACCCGGCCGAGCGAGCGGCGGGCCGTGCGCAGCATCGACACGCGCAGCGGCAGGTCGAGCCAGATCAGCGTGTCGGCCGCCTCGGGCACCATCGTGCCGAGCTTGCGCTGGTAGCCGCCGTCGACCACCCAGCATTCGCCGGCGATGACGGCCGCCACGTCGGCGCGGAACTGCACGGGGTCCGGCTCGGCCCAGTCCGGGCCGTGGTGCATGGCGTCCAGCTCGATGTGAGGAACGCCCAGCCGGTGGGCCAGCTCGGCCGCGAGCGTGGTCTTGCCCGACCCGCTGATCCCGATCACCCACACGCGCCGCATGCGGCGAATCTCGTTCACCGCCGCACCCTCCCGCGTCCGGCGGGTGGTGTCAAACACCGTTCCCCGGGTGAGAGAGGTCCCGGGGGCCGGCCGTAGCCGGCCCCCCCGGGGGGCCGATCACGCTACGGCGATACCAGCGAGATCCGCGTCGACCAGTTCCCCAGCGGGGCCCGCGTCATTCCGCACGTGCCGAACGGAGACCGAGCCGTGTCCACGAGGAAGCGCGTCAGGGAGCAGCGCTGAGCGATGTACTCCGACGCGATCCAGACACGGTCGCCGGCCGGAATCGCGGCGCCGTAGTCGCCCCAGCGCGGGGTGAACGGCGGCCCGAAGGCCGGGTAGTCGCTGAACGAATCGGACGGCCCGACGCCGGGCGAGGCGACGTGCACCGCACCGACCTGGCCACCCTGCACGAGCGCGTATGCGGCGCTCGGGTAGTAGCCGTGGCCGCCCAGCGTGACCGCGATCGCGCCCTTGCCGTTGTGCAGCATGGCGATCGCCGGGTAGCTGATGCTCGCGCCGGCCACGGCGAACGTCCCCGTGTGGACGAGATGCGCGTCCAGGCGGCCATCGCGAATCACCGGGGCGACCGCGTAGTAGGCCACGCCGGGCACGCTGTGCCCACCCGCCCAGACGCCCGTGTCGAGGGCGCCCCAGACGAGCCCGTTGTTGAGCAC
>DATNEO010000090.1:0-11588 GCA_035553035.1 Gaiellales bacterium
GACGACGTGTTGATCCGTATGCTCGACCGACGCGACATCCAGACCCTCATGTACTGCATCCGGCTGACGGAGATCTCGGGGCAGTGGCAGACGGGGTATCCGGTGCGAACGCCACACGACCTGGAGTGCAAGCTGGCAGCGCTGCTGCAGCAGGTCGAAGGCACCGCTCCGGTCAAGGCAGCCTGACCGCAGGCGCGCCGTCACCCTGACGTGCGACGGCGTTCGCGTGCGCCTCGTCACGGTCTCGTTGGCAACGGAGACAACCACTCGGCGTCAGCACCGTGCCGGCTCCGTCACGGCTCGCCCACGGCGCTGTCACGACGGCCGATGCGTAGTCAAACCCCGATTTGGGGGCGATCCGCGCAACCATCGCGATCGCCGGTCACGGCGGGCGTGACAGCCGTCACGGTTCGGTCACGGGACCGCAGCGAGGGCCGAGGCGGCCTCTGAGGCCGAGGTGGTGACCGCCGATGTGCGACCGCTGATGCGCGGCTGTAACGGCGAGGGTCGCCGGGCGCTACAGCCAGCCGGCGCGCCGGAAGCGCCACCAGAGCACGGCGCCTGACAGCGCCATCAGGCCCAGCGCGTAGAGGTAGCCGAACTGCCAGTGCAGCTCCGGCATCTCCCGGAAGTTCATGCCATAGATGCCCGCGATCAGCGTCGGCACGAGCACGATCCCGGCCCAGGAGCTGAGCTTCAGCACCACCTCGTTCAGCCGGTTGGAGACGACCGAGAGGTGCGCCTCCAGGATCCCCGTCAGCAGGTCGCGCTGCGTATCCAGCTCGTCGTAGACCCGCAGCACGTGGTCGTAGAGATCACGGAACTCGACATCCAGATCCTCACCCAGCACCGACTTGTCCACGTGCACCACCCGTCCCAGCACGTCGCGCAGCGGCGCCACGGCGCGGCGGAAGGTGAGCAGGTCGCGCTTGATCTGGAAGGTCGCCGCCAGCGAGGTCTGCATCTCGACCGAACCGGATCCAAGTAGCACGTCCTCCGCCTTCTCGATCCGATCCTCGTAGGCCTCGACCACCGGGAAGTAACCGTCGATCAGCTCGTCCAGCACCTCGTAGGCGATCTCGGCCCCACCTCCTTCGAGCAGGGATGGGCTGAGATCGATCCGCTCGCGCACGGCCTCGAGCGTGAACAGGTCGCCGTGGCGGATCGAGACGACGAACCGCTGCGAGACGAAGATCGCCACCTCCTGCATGTCCACGCGGCCCGCCTCACCGATCGCGGCGGCGTAGGCGATCACGAACACGTAGCCCTCGTAGCGCTCCATCTTGGGACGCTGGTGATCCGACAGCGCGTCCGCGAGCGCCAGCCGGTGCAGCCCGAACTCCTCGCCCAGCTGCGCCACCTCGCTCTCGTCCGGCGAGTTCACATCGACCCACACCAGCGTGCCCGGCTGCTCCAGCACGTCGGAGATCTGCTCGAACGGCAGCGGGTGATCCTCGCGCACGCCCTTGCGGTACACACAGGTGGTGAATGCCACCAGAACGTGTTCGCGCCCTGCGGCCTGTTCACCTGCCCTCAGCGCGCGGTGAAGCGAGCCCGCCAGGCGGTCAGCTCGAACCGGTCCGACGCCACCAGCCGGCGGATCTCCACCTCCGCCGCGTACGGCGGCTGCGCCATCTCCAGCCAGTCGTCGAGCGACCACGACGCCGTCCACGTCTGGGCCTCGTCCTCCCCGAACCCGTGCTCGGCCAGCAGCCCGGGGACCTCACCCGGACGCGGCAGCCGCCGGTGGTCGGGATCGCGCAGCCGCTCCACCCGCTCCCACACCTCCGCCCGCGCCGGGTCCTCGTCCGCCAGGTAATCCTGAACGACGATCCGCCCGCCCGGCGTCACCACTCGCACCATCTCGGCCAGGGCGGCCCGCATGTCGGCCACGTGATGAAGGCTGTTGACGATCGTGACAAGCTCGAAGCTCGCATCCTGGAACGGCATCTGCTCCGCCTCGCCGAGCACCGGCTCGACGCCCTCCGGCGCGTGCTCCAGCAGCGGCCGCGACGGCTCCAGCGCTACCGCCCTCGCCACCAGTGGCACCAGCTGCGCCGAGAGCAGCGCCGGGCCCGCGGCGACGTCCAGCGCGCGATCGTCCGGCTGCGGCCGGCACAGCTCGATGAACGCCGTCCAGTCCTTCTTCTGGGCCGCCTCCACGTACCGATCCGCCGTCCTATCGAACCTGCTCTCGGACATACGCGAGCGCCTCCTCCCGGGTTTCGACGCTGCCGGCCGCCTGCTCCTCGGCCAGCATATCGACCAGCCGCTTGATCTCGGCACCACCGGCGCCGGTGGCCTCGGCAATCTCGTCGCCGCGCATCAGCGGCGGCGCGTGATCGGCCCGCAGCTGGGCGATCAGCCCGAGCAGCTCGTCGGCCGTCTCGCTGTGGCGGCGCAGGTGCCGCAGACGCGAGCTCGGCCCGCGGGTGGCCATGCGGTCGGCCACCGACAGCACCACGCTCGCCGCCGGCCAGGGCTCGGTCGCCCGCAGGTAGCGATACGCCGTCCTGCGGTCGAGCGGCCGCCGCGGGATCGAGAATCCGAGCGCCAGGTGCTCGCGCACCAGCACCCGGCAGAACCGGATCAACGCATTCGACGCCTTCCAGCGCTCGAGCACCGCGGCGGCCGCATCCGCACCCTCGCGGTCGTGCCCCATGAAGCTGATCCGCGCCTCCGTCTGGACGCGCGTCTGCGGCTTGCTGATGTCGTGAAACAGCGCCGCCAGCCGCAGCGCCTGGGCAACGGTCAGGTCATCCCCGGCGTTCGCGGCCAGCTCGGCAGCGACCATCTGCGCATGCCCGGGCAGGTAGTACTCGGGATGGTCGGCGATGTCGGCCACCGCCTCCACGACGTGCAGCGTGTGCTCCCAGACATCCAGCTGATGGTGCCCGCTCTGCGTCACGCCGCGCATCGGTGCCACCTCGGGCAACACCGCCTCGAGCACCCCGATGCGATCGGCCTGCCGCAGCGCCTCCGCCGGCCGATCCCCGCCCAGCAGCCGTTTCATCTCCATGAAGATGCGTTCCCCGGACGGCCGCGACGCCAGATCGGCCTGGCTGCTCGCCAGCTGCTCGGTGGCCGGGTCGATGTCGAACCCCAGCTCGTGAGCGATCCGCGGCAGCCGCAGCAGCCGCAGCGGGTCGTCGACGAAGACCGCATCCGACACCGTCCGCAACAGGCGCTGATCGAGATCCGCGCGGCCTCCAAACGGATCGATGTACTCACCGTTGTCCAGGACGACAGCAATCGCGTTGATGGTGAAATCACGCAGGCCCAGATCGTCCTCGATGCCGCCACGGCAACCTGCGATGTCCACCGTCTGCTCGCCGGACACCACCCGCCAGGCACCGTGTCGCTCCGACAACGGAAACGGCGAGCCCCCACAGCGACCGGCCAGCCGCTTCGCCACCGTGCGCGGATCCTCGGCGACGACCAGGTCGATGTCGAGCACGGGCCGCCCCAGCAGCATGTCGCGCACGCTGCCGCCGACCAGCCAGGCGCCCTCCACCGGCGCCCGCCGGCGGATGTCCGCGAGTGGGTCAGCCGTCGACGATGACATGTTCCACCCGCCGCCGCCTGGGGGCGATGTCACACACGATCTCGTACGCGATCGTGTCGCTGCGGGCCGCCCACTCCTCGGCGCCGATCCGCTCGCCGCCGTCGCTCCCGATCAACACGACAGGGTCGCCCAGCTCCACGTCGCATTGCTCACCTACCACGAATGTCAGCTGATCCATGCTGATCGTGGCCGCCACCCGCCGTCGCCGTCCCCGCACCAGCACGTCCATCCGCCCCGACAGCAGCCGCGGCACGCCGTCGGCGTACCCGGCCGGCACCAACCCGATCCAGGTCGGCCGGTCGGCCACGAACCGGCGCCCGTAACCGGCGCCCTCGCCCGGCTCGAGCAGCTTCAGCTGGGCGACATAGCTCTCCAGGCGCAAGGCCGGCGCCAGGCCGCGAGCGGCCGAGTCGTCGCCGAACGGCGACAGGCCGTAGATCGCGATCCCGCAGCGCACGGCGTCGAACCGCGCCTCGGGGTACCCAAGCGCGCCCGCGCTGTTGGCGACATGCCGGGGGCAGTCCGGCAGGCCCTCGGCAAATTGCCGGAACCGCTCCAGCTGCCGGCGCGTGTGGTCGGCATCGTCGTCGGCTGACGACAGGTGGCTCATCAACCCTGACAGGCGCAGCAACGACGATCCGCCGATCTCGTCGACCACCCGGCGGGCCTCGTCCTCGGCCATCCCCCAGCGCCCCATCCCCGTGTCCACCTTCACGTGCACGCCCAGCGGCTCGCGTGCGGCGGCCCGCAGCCGCGCGAACGACTCGACGGATGAGACCGCCAGCTCCACCCCGGCCAGGTCGGCTTCCTCGCCGGGTGCGAGCGGCGACATCACCAGCACCGGCGCGTCGGGCAGGGCATCGCGCAGGGCGCGCGCCTCCTCCCACGTGGCGACGCAGAGCCTTGTCGCCCCAGCGGCCAACGCCGCTCCGCCGACGGCCGACGCGCCGTGGCCGTAGCCGTCCGCCTTCACGACCGCCCACACCTCGGCCGGCGCCACCAGGTCGCGCAGCATGCCCACGTTGGCGGCGATCGCCGACAGGTCGATCGTTACCGTCGCCCGCGACAGCCGCTGCGCCCGGGAGATCACGGCTTCAGCACCCCGGGCAGGGCCTCGATCACATCGGCGCTGGTGATCCCGTCCGGGCCGATCGCCTCGGCGGCGATCCGCCCCGCCCGCGCGTGCATGACCGCACCGCAGCACGCGGCCGTCCACGGATCCAGCCCCTTCGCCAGCATCGCGGCCACGACCCCGGTGAGGACGTCGCCGCTGCCGGCCGTGGCCAGTCCGGGCGTGTCCGACACCGACACCACGACCCGATCGCCGCCGGGTGCGGCCACCAGCGTGTCGGCGCCCTTCAGCAGCACCACCGCGCGCGAGGCGGCCGCAGCCTCGCGCACCGCGGCCAGCCGGTTGGACGCCACCCACTCCGCCTCGCGGCCCAGCAGCCGCGCCATCTCACCCTCATGCGGCGTCAGCACGGCAGGCGTCCGCCGCCGCGCCGTCGCAGCGAGCTTGCCGGCGAGCGCGAACAGCCCGTCGGCATCGATCACAAGCGGGCCACGGTGCCGCTGAGCGAGGCGGCGAACCATTCCCTGCGCCTCGGCGCTGCGGCCCAGGCCGGGGCCGACCGCCAGCGCCCCCGCCCGGTCGGCCAGCTCGAGACCGCCGGGAAGGGCGCGCACCATCAGCTCGGGCTGCGCGGCGCCGACCTGAGCCGCCACCGATGCCGGCACCGCCACCCAGGCGATGCCCGCCCCCGCCCGCAGCGCCGCACGCGCCGCCAGCAGCGGCGCCCCCGACATGCCCTCGGATCCGCCCACCACCAGCACCGATCCGGCCGCGTACTTCGACGTCCCATGGTGCTTGCGGGGTACCAGGTCGATCAGCGAGCGCGTGGCCAGCGCCGACCAGGTGGGTGACTCCAGCTGCGGCGGGATGCCGATGTCGGCCACGACCACGGCACCGGCAAAGCCTGATCCGGGCGCCACGATCAGGCCCAGCTTGGGGCCGTGAAAGGCGACGGTCAGCTCGGCCCCCACCGCGGCGCCTGCCACCGTGCCGTCGGACGCATCCACGCCGGACGGGATGTCCAGCGCCACCACCGGCCGCCCAGCGGCGTTGATCGACTCGATCAGCGTCGCCGCCGCCGGCCGCGGTGCGCCCCTGAATCCCGTGCCGAACAGCGCATCGATCACCACCTCGGCACCGCGCAGCGTGCGTCGCAGCTGCGCCTGCGACGGCCGTCGGTGCACGGGCACGCCCAGCCGCTCGGCGACGTCCAGATTGCCCCGCGATTCGGCGCTGAGTCTCGTCGCCGGCCCCGTCAACAGCACCTCGGGCTCCAGCCCAGCGGCCAGCAGGTGACGCGCCACGACGAAGCCGTCGCCGCCGTTGTTTCCTGTCCCGGCGACGGTCGCGAACCGCCGGCAATCGGGAAAGCGGCTCATGATCTCGTGCGCGGCGGCCACCCCGGCCCGCTCCATCAGCACCGCGGCCGGGATGCCGAGGTCGATCGCGGCCGCATCAAGCGCCCGCATCTCGGTCGCGTCGTAGAGCGGCAGCAGCTCGTTCATCGCGCCTGCATGAGTCGGGATTCGTCGATCAGCACGTGGTAGTGGGTGTCAGGGTCATCGCGCTCCGGCTGTGGCCGACTTGGCAGCGATCATCGTAACGGGTACTCCGCAGCGACCTGGACGCTGGCACAGCTGTGCCCTGAGTTCGTGGTTGGCCCCGGGGGAGTCGGCGGCCACACCCCCGGGGCCATGCGAGTCAGTTGACGACGATCTTGTAGCTGTCGTAGAACCCGCTGTTGCAGTTGTAGCGGTCGAAGTAGACGCTGACGCCGTCGCCGGGGCCCTCGTCGACGGCGTTCATCACGCCGATGTCGTAGCCACGCGGGATCCTGACCAGCGGCACGTCGCTGCCGCCGTTGATCGCTTCGCGGATGGCCACTCGGCTGCCGCAGAGGCCGACGTTCGAGCGCACGTAGAAGACATCGCCTACATGGTCGACGGTGGGGGCGTACTGCACCTTGCCACGGGGCACGGCCAGCGCGTCCGCCTGCTGGGTCGAGATCTGGTAGCGCACCACGGTGCCGTGATGGGTGCGCGGCGAATAGCGCGACCAGGTCGCCCAGTCGCCGGCGACGCCGCCCGGGAGTAGCTGCCGCACCGGCCTGCCCGTGTGCTTCTCGAGCAGCGTCGTGCTGGGACCGCTGGTGTCGGCCAGCAGCACGCGCCAGCTGTGGTGTCGCCCGCTGCGTCCGAACAGCACGTTCGTGCCGTCGATGCGCGGATAGAACTCCCACCCGGTCGTGTTTACGCCTGGCGGCGCGTGCCGGCTCTGGGTTCCGGTGTCGTAGATGTAGATGTTCGACTGGTCGTGGACGACCTGCTGGTAGATCGCCTCAGTGCCGCTGATGTTGCCGTTCCAGCCGAGCCCGCGTCGGTTCAGCTGGATCTTCGGCTGGCCGGCCGGTCGCAGGAACGCATCGACCTGGCCGGACCGGATCAGCGTCCAGCTCAGAAAACTGCCGCCCGGCGTCGCCGCCGGCAGCATCTGGCTGCCGCGGCCTCCGAGCACCTTGGTCGGCCCTGCCACCACTGCCCATGCAAGCGACGCCGACACAAGCGCCAGCGTGACCGCGCCGACGCCGATCAGGGCTTTGAACCATCGGCCCATCTCGTTTCCTCCCCATAAGCGGTGCCCGCACAGCGAGGGCACCTGGAAACCGCCGTCATGCGACTGTACACCTCAAGAAACGGCTGGGTCGGGCGGGCCGCGTTTCCCTCGTGGCTGTACGATCGCGACTGCGGCAGCCATCCCCTTCGAGTGGGTCATCGAAAGGTCGATATCCCCCGCGCCGAAGCGCTCGGCCAGCTCGGCCACCTTGCCGGACAGGGTCACGCTGGGCTTGGGGCGGCCCGCGATCTCGATGTCGCGCCACATGAACTCGACGCCGCATCCGATCGCCTTGCCAACGGCCTCCTTGCCCGCGAAGCGGGCGGCGAAGTGCTGGGCCGGGTTCGGCCGCGAGAAGCAGTAGCGCCGCTCCTCCTCCGTGAACACGCGGTCGGCGAACCTGCGCCGCTTGGTGAGGGCGGCGCGGACACGCTCGATCTCGATCATGTCGATCCCGACCCGCATGCCGAGCACACTACACTCAGGGGCGTGTCACGCGCCCTCGACCTGACCCCAACCGCCCGCTGGTGGCCGAGCGTGCTGTGGCAGACGACGACGCTGACGCTCGACGGCGACGGCGCCCGCCTGCTGGTCGATCCCGGCATCGCGGCCTGGGAGACCCGTGAGGCCGCCGCCGACGGCGCCACGCACATCCTGATCACGCACGCCGACTGGGACCACGTGATGGGGATTGGCCTTCTGCCGGACGCGCAGGTGTGGGCATCCCAGCCGGCCGCCGAGCGCATCCGCTCCGGTGAGGCGCGAGCCTCGGTCGAGACCGAGACGCGCCCGTACGGGGTGGTGCTGGAGGGCCTCGACGGCATGCGTGTGGACGAGCTGGTTCCGGCGAACGGCGAGCCGTATCAGCTCGGCGCGTGGCGAGCCGAGAGCCACGCCACCCCCGGGCACACGCCGGATGGGATCACCACCTGGATCGACGAGGCCGGGCTGCTGATCGTGGGCGACCACCTGTCACAGCATGAGATTCCCTTCATCTACGACTCGGCCTGGAACTACCGCTCGACGCTGGCGTTGCTGACCGAGCTGATCGAGCGCCACCAGCCCAGCCACGTCGTGGTCGGGCACGGACGCCCCCACGCCCCGGCGCGCGCGCTCGAGATCGCCGCGCAGGACGCCCAGTACGTGGACGCGCTGATCGCGTTCGCCGAGGCCGGCGGCACGCCGGACCGCGCCGACGACGTGCCGTTCCCCGATCGAGGCGGCCATGACGACCTCGGCGAGCACCGCAGCAACATCGAGCGGGCCTGCGCGCAGGCCGCCGCTTGACCGCACCCGACCGCGAGGCGCTGCGCGAGCTGGCCGAGGACGCGCCGTCGCCCCCGCTGCCACCGGGATCTGCCTCACGACGCATTGCCGGTGATGGCTACACCGCCGAGATCGGGCCGCAGGACGACCCCGACATGAACATCGTGTCGCGCCTGCGGCTGGACGGCCGCGAGCTCGCGACCGTGATCGCCGAGGTTCATAGCCTGTTCGCCGACGCCGGCCGGCGGGCGATCACCTGGGAGGTGTCGAGCGGTGCCACGCCGGCGGGGCTGCTCGAGCAGCTGCGCGGCTTCGGCATGGAGACGCACGAGCCGGCCTCGATGCTGGCGCTGGCCTGCACCGCGGAGCCGTCCAGCGGCGACGGCGACGGCATCACCGTGGCCCGGGTCGAGACCGACGCGCAGCTCCGCGATGTGCGCGAGGTGTTCGAGCAGGGCGACGGCTGGTCACCCGGCGATGACTGGCTGCGCGGGCCCGGGTTCGTCACGCGCTACCTCGCGTTCATCGACGGCCGGCCGGTCGCCACAGCGGACATCACCTGGCTGGCCGACGAGCGGGCGGCCTTTCTGGGCGGCGCGCTGACGCTGCCGGAGTTCCGCGGCCGCGGCGCCTACCGGGCGCTGGTGCACGAGCGCTGGCGTGAGGCCGGCCGCCGTGGCCGCGGCGTGCTGGTCACCCAGAGCGAGCCGATGTCGCAGCCGATCCTGAAGCGGCTCGGGTTCGAAGTGGTGGGCGAGATATCGGTGCTGACCGACCGCTTCTGATGGCAGCGATCGACCCCAACGTGTTCGCCCTGGCGGACAACCCCAACACCTACACCCCGCTCGGTCGGGGCGACGAGCGGATCGTGCGTCCCGGGTTCGTGCTGTGGATGGGCGGTGACGGCGGTGACGTGAAGTGGAGCGTGGCGCAGCGGTTCCGGTTCGACCGGGACGAGCTGGACGCGGTGATTGCCGAGGTGCACGACCTGCTGCGGGAGCGCGGACGCGATCGCTGCTCGTGGGAGGTGGGCAGCGGTGCGCGGCCGCCTGGGCTGCCGGAGCTGCTGCTGGAGCGCGGCATGGTCTGGGAGGACGATCCGCTCCAGATCGGGATGGTGCTCGACCACGAGCCCGAGCCGGTGCCGGAAGGGGTGAGCGTGCGCCTCGCCGACACCCGCGACGCCTACGCCGCCAGCGAGCGGATCGCGCGGACGGCGTTCGGCATGCAGGACGAGCTCAGCGACCAGCAGCTGACCGCGCTGTTCGAGCGCAGCGATCTCGCGGTCTCGCGCCGCTACCTGGCGTCCGTGGACGGGGTCGATGTCGCCACCGGCAACGCGATCTTCACCGAGCACGGCGTGGTGCTGAACGCGGGGTCGACGCTACGCGAGTGGCGCGGTCGCGGCGCCTACCGGGCGCTGGTGCGGGCCAGGTGGGACGCGGCGGTGGCGGCGGGCACGCCCGTGCTCGTGACCCAGGCGGGCGCGATGTCGCGGCCGATCCTCGAGCGCCTCGGCTTCGTGGCGGTGTGCGAGGTGCGGGCGCTGCTGGACGCATTCGGGGAGCGCGAGGACGCCACCTAGACTTCCGCAATGCGCTGGGTAATTCCACTTGGCCGGATCGCCGGCATCCCGATCGGAGTCAACTGGACGTGGCTGCCGATCGTCGCGCTGGTGATCGCGAACTACGCAAGCGATGTGTTCCCGAGCCAGAACCCCGGGCTCTCCGGTACCACCTACCTGGTGATGGCGGCGGCGCTGGCGTTGTTGTTCTTCGCCGGCCTGCTGCTGCACGAGCTCGGCCACGCGCTGGTCGCGAAGCGGCAGGGCATGCAGATCGAGGGCATCACCCTGTGGCTGCTGGGCGGAGTGGCGCGGATCCTGGGCGAGTTCCCCAGCCCCGGCGCGGAGTTCCGGGTGGCGGTGGCCGGGCCTGCGGTGTCGTTCGTGATCGGCGCGACGTTCGCGGCCGTCGCGTGGCTGGCGCCGCTGCCGGACGCCGTGGACGGCGTCGTCGTCTGGATGGGAATCAGCAACCTGTTCCTGCTGGCGTTCAACCTGATCCCGGCATACCCGCTGGACGGCGGGCGGATCCTGCACGCCGTGCTGTGGCGGTTCCAGCGCGATCGCGGATCGGCCACCCGGGTGTCGGTCGGGATCGGGCGCGGGTTCGGGCTGGTCATGATCGGTCTGGGCGTGGCCGCCGTGGCGTTCGGCCTCGGCCCGGGGCTGGTCTGGTTGTCGGTGGTGGGCCTGTTCCTCGTGATGGCGGCCGGCGGAGAGGGCCGCACGGAGCACGTGCGGGAGGTGCTGGACGGGCTGACCGTGGCCGACGTGATCGAGCGCGACCCGGTCTGCGTGCTGCCGACCCTGACGCTGGCCGAGTTCTTCGACGCGGTGGTGTGGTCGCAGCGCTACACGACCTACCCGGTGTTCGACGGCGAGCACGTGGTGGGCATGCTGCCGTTCCGCAACGTGGCGGCGGTGCCGCGCTCGCGGTGGGAGGACACCCGCATCTCCGAGGTGATGACGCCGCTTGAGAACGTGGTGCTGCTGGACGAGCAGGAGACGCTGACCGAGGCCGTGGGGCGACTGGCGGCCGACCCGCTGCAGCGCGGGCTGGTGCTCGAGGACGACCGGCTGGTGGGTCTGGTGTCGGTGTCGGATGTGGCCCGCGCGTTCGAGCGGCGGGCACGCGGCATGTGATCCGCAGATCGGTATGATCAGCGCATGGACGCCGCCAACCTTATCCAGATCGCCCTGTTCGACGGGCTCTCGGACGCCCAGCTGAAGCAGATCAGCGGCTGGGCGGACGAGATCGATGTCGACACCGGGTACCACCTGATCCGCCGCGACGGGTTTGGGTACGAGTTCTTCGCCATCATCGACGGCACGGCCGAGGTGATGGACGGCGAGCGGCATCTGGCCGACCTGTCGGCGGGCGACTTCTTCGGCGAGATGGCGCTGCTGGACGAAGAGCGCCGCAGCGCATCCGTGCGCGCGACGTCGCCGATGCGGCTGATGGTGATGACGCGGCAGGAGTTCCACTCGATGATCGCGGCGGTGCCGGC
>DATNEO010000091.1:0-25885 GCA_035553035.1 Gaiellales bacterium
CTCGCGCTGCAGCCGCTTCAGCAGGTTCAGGATCTGGGCCTGGACGGACACGTCCAGCGCCGACACCGGCTCGTCGCACACGATCAGCTTGGGCCGCACCGCCAGCGCGCGGGCGACGCCGATACGCTGGCGCTGGCCGCCCGAGAACTCGAACGGGAACCGGTTGTAGTGCTCCGGGTTGAGTCCCACGACCTCGAGCAGATCCTGCACCTTGCGCTTGATCTCGGCAGAGGTGCCCATCTTGTGCACCTCCAGCGCCTCGCCCACGATCGCGCCGACGCGCTTGCGCGGATTCAGCGACGCGTAGGGATCCTGGAACACCATCATCATCTCGCGGCGAACCTTGAACAGGTCGTTGCCCTTGATGGCCGTGATGTCCTGGCCGTCGAACGTGATCTTGCCGCCGGTCGGGTTGAGCAGCCGCATCACGCAGCGGGCCATGGTCGACTTGCCGCAGCCGGACTCCCCCACCACGCCCAGCGTCTCGCCCTTGTTGACGGAGAAGGAGACACCGTCCACCGCCCGCACGCGCCCGATCTCCTTCTGGAAGATGATCCCGCGCGTGATCGGGAAGTGCTTCTCCAGGTTCTCGACTGTCAACAGCGGCTCGTCCAACGCTCCTCGCTAGGTCTGCTGCTCCGCCATCACTTCGTGGAGCAGGTCGTGGGATTCGCGCCGCCGGAACTCGGGCTCGAGGTGGCAGGCGACAGCATGATCGCCGGCCGACTCACCGCCCACGGGCAGCAGCTCGGGCACCTCGGGTATACAGGGCGAGAACGCGTAGGTGCAGCGCAGGTGGAACCGGCAACCCGACGGCGGCTGCAGTAGCGAAGGCGGCGTGCCCGGGATCGGCTTCAGGTCGGAGCCCTCGGCCGCCAGACGCGGCAGCGAGTTGAGGAGGCCCCAGGTGTACGGGTGCTCCGGGCGGTAGAAGATGTCCTCGTAGCCGCCCTTCTCGACCACCTTGGCCGCGTACATGACGAGCACGTCGTCGGCCGTCTCGGCGACCACGCCGAGGTCGTGCGTGACCAGGATGATGGCGCTGCCGAAGTCGCGCTGCAGCTGGTTCATCAGCTTCAGGATCTGGGCCTGCGTGGTCACGTCGAGTGCCGTCGTGGGCTCGTCGGCGATCAGCAGATCGGGGTTGTTGACGAGCGCCATCGCGATCATCACGCGCTGGCGCATTCCGCCCGAGAACTGGTGCGGGTAGTCGTCCATGCGCGTCTCCGCTCGCGGGATGGCCACGGCCTTCAGCATCTCCACCGAGCGGCTGTTGGCGACCTGCTTGCTGACGTTCTCGTGCAGCTGCACCGCCTCGCGCAGCTGCGAGCCGATCGTGTAGACCGGGTTCAGCGACGTCATCGGATCCTGGAAGATCATCGAGATCTCGTTGCCGCGGATCTTGCGCAGCTCGTCGGGATCGATCGTCAGCAGATCCCGGTCCTTGAAGAGCGCCTGGCCCTCGGTCACGGTGTTCCGCTTGGCGTTCAGGCCCATGATCGTCATGCAGGTGACGCTCTTGCCGCAGCCCGACTCGCCCACGATCGCGAGCGTCTGTCCCTTCTCCACGCTGAACGAGACGCCATCCACCGCATGCACGATGCCGTCATCCGTGCGGAAGTACGTCTTCAGATCCTTGACGTCAAGCAGCGGCATGCGAGAAATTGTACCGGGTCGGCGCCAGTGTCGGGGGCCGCCGGATCAGGCCAGCCTGATCCGTGGGTCAATCACCGCATACAGGAGATCTATCAGCAAATTGAAGAGGATCACCATGATCGAGGCGAAGATCACCACGCCGATGATGATCGGCAGGTCGAAGGTGAAGGTCGACTGGATCGTCCACCAGCCGAGGCCGGGCAGCCCGAACACGATCTCGACGAACACCGCGCCGCCCAGTGCCAGAGCGACGTCCATGCCCAGCATGGTCACCACCGGCAGCATCGCGTTTCGCAGCGCGTGCCGGCGGATCACGGTGCGCTCCGGCGCCCCCTTGGCGCGAGCCGTGCGCACGTAGTCCTCGTTCAGCGTCTCCATCACGCTGGAGCGGATCATCCGCACGTAGAACGCCGAGTAGAGGATGGCGAAGGTGATCCACGGCAGCAGCATGTGCATGAACCAGTCGTAGGGCCCGCCGCAGGTCTGGCCCTCGCTGGCCCCTCGTAAGTTGCAGTAGCCCTGGATCGGCAGCAGGTTCAGCTTGTAGCCGACGATCAGGGACAGCATGTAGCCGACCCACACAGGATGCGCCGAGATGCCGGCCAGCACGCCCACCATCGCCACGCGGTCGCCCTTCGAGCGCGGCCGCAGGGCCGAGTAGATGCCGACCGGGATCGCCACCAGCAGCCACAGGATGGCGCCGCCGAACACGAGCGCCGCCGTCACCGGTGCCGCGCTGGCAATGATCGAGTTCACGCTCTGGCGGTTGCCGTACGAGTAGCCCAGGCTGTGATCCCAGACCAACTCCTTCATGAAGTGGCCGTACTGGATGTAGAGCGGCCGGTCAAGGTAGAGCGCGTGACTGACGTGCTTGATCGCGGCCGGCGTCGCGGCCTTGCCGGCGACGAGAGCCGCGGGGTTGACCGGGATCACGTAGAACATGACGAAGGTGAGGATGGTGATCGCGAGAAACAGCACCACTGCCCAGAGCAGCCGGCGAATCACGTATCTGACCATGGCACCCTCACCCTCTCGAGAAACAGATCCTGGTCAAAGCATACCGGGCGGGGATGCATTTGCACCCCCGCCCGATGCTTCAACTGTGAGCTAGCGGACGCAGAGCGCCGCGATGTCCATCCCGTAACTCGGCTCCCACAGCTGACACCCAATCCTCGAGCTGAAGAAGTCGTAGTTGGTCTGGTTGCTCCATGCAGCCCACGGTGCCTGGTCCGTCTTCATGGACGTGGCGATGTCGCCGTAGGTCTGTGCTCGCGCTGCGCCGGTCTTGGCCGCAGCAGCATCCATCTGGTCGTTGTACGACTTGTTGTCGAAGTAGGAGAAGTTGTCCCCGTTCTTCGGCAGGATGCTGTGACCGCTCAGCAGGATGTTCAGGAAGTCGTACGGATCCGGGAAGTCAGCCAGCCATCCCTCGTCCGCGATGTCCATGGGCGTACCCTTGACGCCCTCTTCCTGGAACTGCACCGCACGCTGGTAGTACTTGACCTTGACGTTGATGCCGAGCGGCTTCAACTCCTGGGTCAGTAGCGCCATGAGGTTGGTATGAGCCTGCGAGCCCTGCGTCGAGTAGGCGAGGACGTTGATCGGGGTCTTGACGCCTGCGGCCTTGGCCTGGCTCATCAGAGCCTTGGCCTTGTTCAGGTCAGGCGTCAGCGGGTACACGGCCTTCTCGATCGACGCACCCGGCACCTGCGGAGGCAGGTACTTGTCGGTCGGGATGCCGGCCTTGTAGCCCAGCTGCTTGGTCATGCCCGTGCGGTCGATCGCGTAGTTGACCGCCTGGCGGACCAGGGGGTTCGACAACGCCGGGTTCGCCGTGTTCATGGCGTAGTAGTTGACCTCGATCTCGGGTGAGATGAACATCTGCTGCTTACCGGCCTGGGCAGCGGGGCTGCCGTCGCCGTACTGCTGGGAGAGCGGCAGCGACTGGGCTGCCGTCACGCAGTCCGGACACCAGTCCAGCTGCCCGTTCTTGGTCTCGAGAATGCCCTGGTTCTGGTCGATCGCGAACTGGCTGAAGTCGATCTCGTCGATCAGGTGTGGACGAGGTCCGGTGTAGTTCGGGTTCTTCTTGACCACCAGCGACTGGTTGGGCTTGTAGCTGGCGATGTAGTAGGGGCCGGCACCCGCGATCGAGGTGACGCCCTTGCTGTTGATCGGCGTGTTATGCGGTATCGCGCACATGAACGGCGTTGCCATCTCGGCCTCGATCGTGCCGTTCGGCTTCGTCAGGTGCAGGATCAGCTGATCGCCGCTCACCTGGACGCCCGGGATTGTGCCCTTGCCGTTCCAGCCTTCGGCGCCCTCGATCGAGCTGGCCACGAAGCTGACGAACGGAGACACCTGCTTGGGGTTGAGGTCACGCATCAGCGAATCGGCGAAGGTCTGCGCGGTGACGGGCTCGCCGGTGTTGAACTTGTACTTGCCGGCCGGCACGGTAAACGTGACGGTGAGGCCGTCGGACGATATGGTCGGCATCGCGGACGCCGCCTCCGGCACCAGCTGGTAGCCCTCAGGGGCCGGCTTGTCCGGGTAGCCCAGGAGATTCACGCACGTCGCGTACTCGATCTGCCAGGACTCCTGGTAGTAGGCGAGGGCGGGATCGATGAAGTCGATGCCGCCGTGCCACGCGGCCTTGATGGTGCCGCCCGGCTTACCGGTGGTACTGCCGGTGGCGCCGGTGCTGACGGTGCTTGCACCTCCGCTGCTGCTGCTGCCGCAACCAGATGCTCCGAGTAACACCACCCCGAGCGTCACAGCGCCAAGCGCTATCCACATTCCAGGTCGTCTCATGCGGTTCCTCTCCCGTTGCGTTTCCGGGGCTCGGTGGCTGACCGAGACCCCACCTATCCATGTCGGTAGACGACACGGGCGGCGCAAAGTTAGTTGCGGAACGCGAGGACCAGGGTTAGTACGTGCCGCGCGGATCGAGCGCGTCGCGCAGGCCGTCGCCCAGCAGGTTGAACGCGAGCGTCGCGAACAGGATGCCCAGGCCCGGCCACACCATCAGCCAGGGGATGGTCGTGTAGTAGTTCACGGCCGAGTTGATCAGGTTGCCCCAGCTGGGCTCGCCCTGCGGGATGCCGACGCCCAGGTACGAGAGGCCGGCCTCGAACAGGATGTTGGTCGCCACCAGCAGCGTGCTGTAGACGATGATCGTGCCGGTCAGGTGCGGGAGCAGGTGCGACCGCAGGATGCGGCGGTTGCTCGCGCCCACCATCCGCGCCGCCTCCACGAACTCCTTCTCGCGCAACGACAGCACCTGGGCGCGGATGATCCGGGCCGGGTAAAACCACGAGAACACCGAGATCACGATCACGAGCGTCACCACCCCCGGCGAGAACAATCCGAAGAAGGTGTACGTGTTGAGGCGCTGGCCGGCGGTGAACGAGAAGGCGATGGCAAACAGGAGCAACGGCAGCGCCATCACGAGCTCGGTCGCCCGCGAGACGAACATGTCGACCACCCCCCCGTAGAACCCGGCGATCATGCCCAGCAGGACTCCCATGGCGACCCCGAAGATCGTGGCCAGGATGGCGACCTCGAACGAGATCTGCGCGCCCGCCATCATGCCCAGCAGCTCGTCGTGGCCGGCCGTGTCCGACGTGCCCAGCACGTACAGCGTGCAACAGGTGCCCGCCGCCGTGGGCGTGTGCGACCATGGCAGCGCCGGCTCGAAACCCTGCGCGTTGGTGTTCAGGCTGTAGGCCGTGCGGCCCAGCAGGTGGTTCGCGATCGGCGTCCCCACGAACGCGATCAGGATCATCACGATGATCGCGACTCCGCCGACCAGCGCTACGCGGTCGTGGCGGAAACGGCGCCAAGCCTGCTCCCAGAACCCTCGTGCCTTGACGGCGGTCGGCTCGGTACCTGTGCCCAGCCCCCCACCGACAGCAATGTCGGCAGCGCCGGCGGTCGCACCAGAGAGAATCGGGCGTTCGCTGCTGGTAGCCATCTGGTCAGATGATACCGCAAACCCGAGGACGTGCCCAGTGACGCGTCACTGGGCAGAGGGCACGGCGGTCGAGTTCCGCGGCGCCGCCGAAACCACGATCCAGTGCCCGCCGACCGGCTTCATCTCGATCAGCAGGTCGAGGCTCTTGGTCACGCTGGGGTTGGTTGAGGCCATCTGAACGTCCAGCAGGACGTCGTGGGAACGCGAGCGCAGCACCTTGTAGGCGGCGCCGGCAAACACGCTGTCGGGAAACTGCGGTACCGGAATCGTGCCGGCCTTCCACTGCTGCGTGGTTGCTACAGATTGCAGCTTCGCCGAGACCATCGATCGCGCAGCCCACGGGTCGTGACGGAGCACCCCGTCGCGGATGAACGAGCGGGCCAGCGCGCGGGCCTCGACCGGCAGCTTCACCTTCTCGCCGTACTGCTGGGTGACGCTCGGCGTCGTGTACGGCGCTCCGCCTGTGTAGTTCGGCGTGCTGGACTGGCGCGACACGAGGAACGAGATCAGCCCAGCCACCAGCACCACGGCGGCCACGGTGCTGAACGCCAGTCGCACCGGCCGCTGATCCCACAGAGCGATCACCTTTGCAGACATAGCAAGAGATTCTAGCGCGGCAGAATTAGCGCCCGGTTGTCAGCCAGGCTCCGGCCAGGCGGGGCGCACCCAGCGCATCGACCACCAACCCGCGCACGCCCGGCGCGATCAAGAGCTGCGTCTGGCCGAATGTGAGCGGGACGATCGAGCCACTCGCGAGCAGCGTCTGCTGTGCGTGAAGCAGCGTCCGTCCCACCGTCGCCGGAGATGCCGCTTCCACCTGCGACACCAGGGATGTCTGCCCGCGGCCGGCCAGCGCCGCGATCACCGTGGCAGGGGCGGCCGACTGCAGGTTCAGCTCCGAGACCGCCCAGTCTCCGTAGCGGACGATCCGCACCTGGGCGCCCTCGGTTCGCAGCACCCGCGCGACGGCCTTCGTATACGACCGCTCGGTGAGGCCGGCCGGCCTGGTCAGCGTCACCGTCTCGCCCGTCACCGGCGACGGCGCAAAGTCGGCGACGTTCGGGACGTAGCCCGGCATGCCGACCGGCACCAGCGCGTCGGCGGTCTGCCCCGACTTGCCCGCCGCCAGCGCGGTCACCTGCGATGCGCTCAGCCCGCCGGCAAGCGGCGAGGTCGCGCCGGGGCGTCGCTGCAGCAAGACCAGGCTCAGCCGCGGGGTGTCCAGCAGCTGGCGGCCGAACTCGGGGTCGGCACGCACGACGTCCACCTCGGCCGGCGGCAGGGGCAGCACCTGGTAGCGACCGGCACGGTAGGCCGCGATCGAGCCGGCGTCGGCCCCGGCCACGACCGGCATCTCGACGCGGTCGAGGTGGGGACGGGCGCCGAAGTAGGCCCGATTGCGGCCCAGCACGGCCAGCCCCGCGACGGCCGCCTTGCCGGCCGGATGCGTGCTCTTGCGCAGGCTGACCAGCCGGAACGGGCCGGCACCGACCGGGGCCTGCTCGAACGCGGCCCGGTCGCCGGCGGTCGCGGCCAGCTGCGGCGGAAACGCCCACGTGGCCGGATCTGCAAGCATCGAAGGGAAGTCCGCAACCGGCCGTGACAGCTGTACCACCAGAGTCAGAGGCCCGGTGGCGCGCACGCCCGAGAGCGTGCCGGACCCAGACGCACAGGCGGCGTACCCGGACACCGGCTCGAGCACCGCGGCGTTCGGGGATGCCACGCTCGGGCTGCAAAGGAGGCTCCAGTCGGCGACGAACGTGGCGGCGGTGACGGCACCGGCGCCGCCCGGAAACGAGACGTGCGGCCGCAGCCGAAACGTGTAGGTGCGCGCGTCCGGGGTCTTTGACCAGCTGCGGGCTATCACCGGCACCGTGCGAAGCGTCGACGGGTCTGCATCGACCAGGCCCGCGAACACGTTTCGCTCGATCGCGAGGCCGGCGGCGTCGCCCCCGTACAGCGGGGTCACCGAGACCGGATCGGCCGGCAGCGCGTACACCAGCGTGCCCCCGTTCACCGGTGGCGGCTCCGGCGGTGCTGGAGCGGCGCCGCCGTGGCCGCAGCCGGCGGCCAGCAGGATCAGCGCGAGGCTAAGACAGCGCGTCCGCACCTGCGACCACCTCGAGGATCTCCTGGGTGATCTCCGCCTGGCGGGCGCGGTTCATCTTCAGGGTGAGGTCGTCGATCAGGGTGCCGGCGTTGTCCGAGGCGTTGCGCATGGCCGTCATGCGGGCGCCGTGCTCCGATGCGGTCGATTCCAGCAGCGCGCGGTAGATGGTGACCTCGAGGTAGCGGGGGATCAGGTCGGCCAGCACGTCGCGTTCGTCGGGCTCGAAGATGTAGGAGCCCTCGATCTTGACCGCCTCGCCCGTGACCGCCTCCTCGGGCACCGGCAGCAGCTCGACCTCCTCCAGCCGCTGCGTCAGCGCCGTGACGAAGTGGTTGTAGACCATCACCACCTGATCCACCTCGCCCTGCTCGTAGAGGTCGGCCACCCGCTGGGCGATCGCCTGCGCGTCGGAGTAGGCGGGCCGATCGGTGATGCCGGCGTAGTCGGCGGTCAGCGTCTGGCGGCGGAAACGCAGCGTCGAGGCACCCCGCCGGCCGACCACCAGCCACACCACCTCGCGGCCTTCGGCGCGCTGCTCGCGCGCGATCTCAAGGGAGCGTCGGACGACGTTGGCGTTGAACGCGCCGGCCAGGCCGCGGTCGCCGGTCAGCGCGACCACGGCCACGCTCTTCACATCACGGCGGGCCAGCAGCGGCTGGTCGCTGAGATCCCCGGTGGCGGCCGCAACGTCCACCGTCAGCTGCTGCATGCGGTCGGCGTAGGGCCGCAGCGCCTCGATCCGGGCCTGTGCGCGGCGCAGGCGCGAGCCCGCCACCAGCTCCATGGCCTTCGTGATCTTCTTGGTGTTGTTGACGGAGCTGATCCGCCGCTTGATGTCCTGCTGGGTGGCCATCAGACCGCCGCTGTCGCCTCTTCCTCGGTCGGCTGGAAGCTCTCGGACAGGGACTCGGCCGCCTTTCGCAGCTCCGCCTCGGTCTCGTCGGACAGCTCGCCGGTGTCCCGGATGGCGGCCAGCACCTTGCCGCCCGCCTCGAGGTACTGGATCAGCTCGGCCTGGAAGCGGGGCACGTCGGGCACATCGACCGGGTCGAGGAATCCATTGGTGGCGGCCCAGATCGATGCCACCTGGTTCTCGAACGGCCACGGGTTGTACTGCGGCTGGTTGAGCGTCGCCACCAGCCGCTGGCCGCGCTTCAGCTGCTGCTGCGTGGCCTCGTCCAGCTCGGACGCGAACTGCGCGAATGCCTCCAGCGAACGGTAGGACGCCAGGTCGAGGCGGAGGCGGCCCGCCACCTTGCGCATCGCCCTGCGCTGGGCGTTTCCGCCCACGCGTGACACCTAGATGCCGGCGTTGATGGCGGGGCGAACGCCCGAGAAGAACAGGTCCGGCTGCAGGAAGATCTGACCGTCGGTGATCGAGATCACGTTGGTCGGGATGTAGGCGGACACGTCGCCCGCCTGGGTCTCGATCACCGGCAACGCCGTCAGCGATCCCGCGCCCAGCTCGTCGGACAGCTTCACCGCGCGCTCCAGCAGTCGCGAGTGCAGGTAGAAGACGTCGCCCGGATAGGCCTCGCGGCCGGGCGGGCGGCGCACCAGCAGCGACATCTGGCGGTAGGCGTCGGCGTGCTTGGACAGGTCGTCGTACATCAGCAGCGCGTGCTTGCCGTTGTAGAGGAAGTACTCGCCCATCGCGCAGCCCGCGTACGGGGCCATGTACTTGATCGGGGCGGCCTCCGCGGCCGGCGCCGAGACGATGATCGTGTAGTCCATCGCGCCGGCCGAGCGCAGGGTCTCCTCGACCTGGCGCACGGTGGAGGCCTTCTGGCCGATGGCGACGTAGATGCAGATCATGTCCTGACCCTTCTGGTTCAGGATCGTGTCCACGCAGATCGCGGTCTTGCCGGTGCCGCGGTCGCCAATGATCAGCTCGCGCTGGCCGCGGCCGATCGGGATCATGGCGTCGATGGCCTTGATGCCGGTCTGCACCGGCTCCTTCACCGGCTGGCGGTCGACCACGCCGGGGGCCTTGAACTCGAGCGGACGGGTCTCGCCGTGGGTCTCGATCGCGGGGCCGCCGTCGATCGGGTTGCCGAGCGGGTCCACCACCCGGCCGATCAGCGCGTCGCCGACCGGCACCGACATCACCTGGCCGGTGCGCTTGACCGTGTCGCCCTCCTCGATCTTCTCCCAGTCGCCGAACAGCACCGCGGCGACGTTGTCCTCCTCCAGGTTCAGCGCGAGCCCGGTGACGCCGTGGGGCAGCTCCAGCTTCTCGAGCGCGACGCAGGCCGTCAGCCCATAGATGCGGGCGATACCGTCGCCGATCTGGATAACCGTGCCGACCTCTTCGATGTCGACATCAACCTCATAGCGCTCGATCTCGGACTTGAGGATCGAGGCGATCTCGTCTGGCCGTAGCTTCACGCTTCGCTCCCAACTGGCAGGGGTGTGGTGATCAGTGCGCGGTGGATCTCCTCCAGCTCGCGCTGTACCGAGGCGTCCAGGAGGACGCCGCGGGCACGCAGCACGATCCCGCCGATGATGGCGGGGTCGATCTTCGCCTCGAGCCGTGCGCTCAGGCCGGTGGCCTGCTCGATGCTCTGCTGCAGCTGCTGCACCTGGGCGGCGCCGAGCTCGACGGCGGTGGTGACCTCGATGTCGAGGATCCGCTCCTGCTCGGCGGCCAGCTCGGCGTAGGCCACGGACACGTCGTGCAGCAGCTCCAGCCGGCCGTTGTCGACCAGCACCAGCATCGCGTTTCGCACCAGCGGGTCGGCGTCCTTCAGCAGCGCGGCAACGATCCGCCGCTTGGACTCGTGCGGCAGCCGCGGGTTCAGCAGCGAGCCCAGGGCGGCGCGGTCGGAGGCCAGCGACTCCATGAAGTCGCGCAGGTCGGCGTCCACCGCGGGCACGCGGCCGGCCTCCTCTGCGGCACGGAACAGCGCCTCTGCGTAGACCCGGCCGCCGTGGTCGATCAGCTCCGCCACTACTCGCCGCCCTCCGCTGGGGTGCCCGACTCGGCCGGCGCGAACTGGCTGAAGTCGACGTCGGCCATGGCCTCGTCGATCAGCCGCCGCTGCTCGGTCTCGTCCAGCTGGCGGCGCACGACCTTCTCGGCCGTGGCCACGGTCAGGTCGGCCAGCTGATCGCGGATCGCCTGCAGGGAGGAGCGCGTCTCGGAGTCGATCTCGTCCTTGGCCCGCTTCAGCAGGCGGTTCTTCTCGGCCTCCAGGTCGGCGATGTCGCGGGTGCGCTGCTGCTCGGCTGCGCGCCGCGCCTCCTCGATGATCTTGGTCGCCTCGCGGCGCGAGTCGGCGAGCGCCTGGCGGTACTCGGCCAGCGCCGACTGCGCCTCCTCGCGCGCGTGCTCGGCGGCGTCGATGTCGGCGGCGATGGCGTTGCGCCGCTCGTCGAGCGTGGCCTGGATCGGGCCGAAGGCGAACTTCTTCAGCACGACCAGGACGATCAGGAACGACACGATCGTCCAGAACATCAACCCGAAGTTGATGTCGATCAGGCTCGGTTTGGCGGCAGCCAGGATCAGCATCTGCTCAGCTCCTCCTAGGTGATCGCGTATGCGACGAAGGCCATGCCCAGGGCGTAGAACACGATCGCCTCGGTCAGCGCGAAGCCCAGCCACATCATGCCGGTCAGCTGACCGCGCAGCTCGGGCTGGCGCCCGACGGCCTCGATCGTCTTGCCGAAGATGATGCCGACGCCGATGCCCGGGCCGATGGCGCCGAACCCGGTCGCCAGTCCCAGCACGATGGTTTTTGCTGCAGTGTTGACGTCACCGTTGACAGCCATGGTTCTCCTAATGTTCGGGGTGGATTGCTCCACCGATGTAGATCGCGGAAAGAGCGGCGAAGATGTAGGCCTGCAGGGCGGCGATCAGGGTCGCCTCCAGAAGGTAGAGCGCAACCCCCATCGGGAAGCCGATGATGTGCACGGCGAAGGCGGCGTTCCCGAGCGAGGCCGCCATCAGTGCGCCGACGCCCAGGAACACGGCGATCACGAGGTGGCCGGCCAGCATGTTGAAGAACAACCGGAAGCTGAGCGACACCAGCCGCACGAACTGGGACAGCACCTCGACCACGGCGATCAGGCCGAACAGGATGGCGGCGCCCACGGAGCCGCCGCGCAGCGGCCGCACGGGCGGCAAGCCGGCCGGAATCCAGCTCTTGAAGTAGCCGACCGCGCCGTTGTAGCGAATGCCCTCGACGTGGGTGGCCACGAAGGTGACCAGCGTCAGGGTCAGAGCCACCGACAGGTTCGCCGACGCGGCGTAGATCTGCAGCTTGGGCACGTCGACCCCGAGCAGCTGCACGCTCTCGCCGCTGAACGGCAGCGGGATGAAGCCGATCACGTTCATCGCCCAGATGAAGATGAAGCAGGTGCCGACGTACGGGAACCAGATCCGCATCCCCTCCTCGGGCAGCCCGGCCTTGGCGATCTGGGTGTAGGCGGTGTCGTAGACCATCTCCAGGAACGTCTGCCAGCGGCTGGGCTTGGCCCTCAGGCCCTTGCGGATGATCAGCAGCGGCACCAGGATCGCGGTCGCGGCCGACAGCCACAGGTAGACGACGCCCTTGTTGATGTCCAGCCCCAGCGGCAGGTCCACGTAGGGGTGGTTGATGAAGTCCGTGAACTCCGAGACCGGGTTGAAATCGGAGGTGGCAAGCAGCGACAGCATCTACGCGGTCCTGCCAGCGTGGGTGCGGATGTTGCGGTGCGTGAGGATGCGAGTGGCGATGTCGATCGTGACCAGCACCATGAACAGCACCACCGAGGATATCGCCATGGTGCTGTCGTGACGGGTGATCAGGAACAGCAGCAGCATGCCGATCCAGGGGCGCAGCAGCATGCTCGCGCCCAGCACGCCGACGGCGCGGAGCGCGCCCATCTGCACGGCACGGCGCTCCACCATCACCTGCACGACGCGGTTGGTGGCCCAGATCGCCACCGCCCAGAACCAGCCCTCCAGCGGCAGGCCGGCCAGCGCGAACACGGGCAGCGCCAGGATCGCGAGGATAGCATCCAGGTTGTGGAGAGCGAGCTTCTGGATTGTCGGAGTGTCGGTGCTCATATGTCCCGGTACTGGCGGTAGACAAGGTAGAAGCTGAGCGGCACACCGATGGCGAACCCGACCGCCGCTCCTGCAAGCGCGTTGCCCGCCAACCAGCCGGCGCCGAGCCCGAGAACCGCGCACACGATCAGCGCAGCGAGGAGGAACATCCCCGCGCCCGCCGCCCTCGCGGCGGGTCGCTGCTCACTCATGTGTCGGTCCCGTACTCGCCGCCCTCATCATCCGGCGGGCGTAGGCAGTATGCCAGAAACGGCGACTATGTGACAACCTCGAATGCATGTTGCGATGGCCGCAAACCCGCATAGATCGGGGAAAACCGCGAAAACGAGCTCATGCAGCCCGCTTGCTTTGTGGCACGTCCTCGCCGCCCCGCGTTCGCAGCAGGCCGATCGCCCGCAGGTGCCTCGCCTTCAGGATCTCGAGCAGGTAGATGACGTACACGGAGGTGCATACCGCCAGCAGCCCCAGGCCGACCAGCACCCCGATCGCGACCGGGCTCCAGTCGTGGCGGTGGTTGGGGACGAACCGGATCGCCAGCGCCAGCGCCGACAGGATGCAGCACCAGCCGTACAGGTAGAGGGCCGTGCGCCGCTGCGAGAATCCGATGTTCGCGAACCGGTGGTGGAAGTGCCAGCGGTCGGCCTGGTAGATCGGCTGGCCGTGCTTGAGGCGTTTCAGGATCACGAACGAGGTGTCGAGGATCGGCAGCGCCAGCACCATCAGCGGGAACACCAGCGACACGGCCGCGGCCGTCTTGAGGACGCCCTGGATCGCGAGCGCGGCCAGCAGGTATCCCAGCATCAGCGACCCCGAGTCGCCCATGAAGATCGTGGCCGGGTTGAAGTTGTAGATCAGGAAGCCGAAGGCGGCTCCGGCCACGACCGCGCTGATGGCCGCCGCGTCGGCCCGCCCCAGCGACACGGACAGCGCCGCGAACGTGAGCGAGGCGATGCCACAGAAGCCGGCGGCGAGACCGTCCAGGCCGTCGATGAAGTTGACGATGTTCACGATCGCGACGATCCAGAACACGGTCACCGGGTACTGCCAAACGCCCAGGTCGAAGGCGCCCACAAGCGGCAGTGTGACGTGGTCGATGGTCACCCCGAGCGCCGCCGGGATACACGCGATCAGCACGATGCCGAGCATCTTGGCGCCGGGGTGCAACGGCCGGATGTCGTCCAGCGCGCCCAGGGCGCACATCAGCGCGGCGCCGGCGATGATCCCCCAGAACCCATGGCTGTGGCCGAGCGCGGCCGAAGGGATCACGATCGCACCCAGGATCGCCAGGCCGCCGAGCAGCGGCGTCGGGCGCTGGTGCATGCGCCGCTCGTCCACCGAGCGGTCGACGATGCCGGTCATCCAGGCCAACTGCGATACGACCGGCGTCAGCAGCACCGCCAGCAGGAACGCGACCGCGAAGCCAACCACGGCCGCCTGATAGTCGATCAGCCCGCCGTTCATGTGGGCAAGAGCGTACAGGAGCGGCCGGGCACGCTACCGCGTCCCGTACAGGCGGTCGCCCGCGTCGCCCAGGCCGGGCAGGATGAAGCCCTGGTCGTCGAGCTCGCGGTCGAGTGCCGCGACCACCACCTCGACGTCGGGATGGTCGGCCTCCAGGCGTGCCACGCCGGCGGGGGCGGCCACCAGCGCCACCATCGTCACCCGGCGCGCGTCCTGATCCTTGCAGAGGCGGATCGCGGCCGAGGCCGACCCGCCGGTGGCCAGCATCGGGTCGAGCACGATCACGTCGCGCTCGGCCAGGTCGCCCGGCAGCTTGCAGTAGTACTCGACCGGCATCAGCGTCTGCTCGTCACGGTAGAGGCCGACGAAGCCGACCCGGGCGACCGGGATCAGGTCGAGCACGGCGTCCAGCATGCCGACGCCCGCGCGCAGGACGGCCACCACGCCCAGCTTCTTGCCCGACACGCGGTGCGCGGGGGCCAGCTCCAGCGGCGTCTGCACCTCGGTCGGCTCCAGCTCGAGGCCGCGGGTGGCCTCGTAGCAGAGGAACGCGGCCAGCTCGCCCGCCAGCAGGCGGAAGTCGCGGGTGGTGGTGCCGCGGTCGCGGAGCAGACCGAGCTTGTGCTGCACCAGCGGGTGGTCGACGATCGTGAGCGGCACTAGACGGCGGAGTACCCGTGCGCGAAGGCCGGGTACAGCGGCCGCGCCGCCATCAGCTCCCGCGTCCGCTCGCGCAGCGCCCTCAGGTCGGCGGCCGGATCGAGCGTCTCCAGGATGATCGCCGCCACCTCGCGCATGTCGTCCTCGTCCAGGCCGCGCATGGTCGCAGCCGGGGTGCCGATGCGGACGCCGGACGCGATCGTGGGCGGGCGCTCGTCGTAGGGAACGGTGTTGCGGTTGACCGTGATCGCGACCTCGTGCAGGCGCTCCTCGGCGTCCTTGCCCGACCACCGCGTGGTGCGCAGGTCGAGCTGCAGCAGGTGGTTGTCGGTGCCGTCTGTGAGCAGCCGCAGCCCGCCGTCCATCAGCGTCTGGGCCAGCGTCGCGGCGTTCGTGACCACCTGCCGCTGGTAGTCGCGGAAGCCCTCGCTCTGGGCGATCTTGAAGCAGACGGCCTTGGCCGCGACGACATGGCAGAGCGGGCCGCCCTGCAGCCCCGGGAACACCGCCCGGTCGACGGCTTTGGCGTGCTCCGCGCGCGACAGCACCAGGCCGGCGCGCGGCCCGGCCAGCGTCTTGTGGGTGGTCGACGTGACCACGTCGGCGTGCTCCATCGGGTTCGGGTGCAGGCCGGCGGCGACCAGCCCGGCGAAGTGCGCCATGTCCACCATCACCATGGCGCCGACCTCGTCGGCGATCTCACGGAAGCGGGCCGCGTCGATGATCCGCGGGTAGGCGGAGGCGCCGGCCACGATCAGCTTCGGACGCACCTCGTGCGCCAGCCGTCGCACCTCGTCGAAGTCGATCAGCGAGTCCTCGCGGCGGACGCCGTATGGGTGCACGTCGTAGAGGCGGCCCGAGAAGTTGACCTTGAGACCGTGGGTGAGGTGACCGCCGTGGTCGAGGCGCAGGCCCAGGATCGCGTCGCCGGGCTCGATCAGGGCAAAGTAGGCTGCCATGTTGGCCGGCCCGCCGGCGTGCGGCTGGACGTTGGCATGATCGGCGCCGAACAGCTCCCTGGCGCGGTCGATGGCAAGCTGCTCAACCTCGTCCACCCACTCGCAGCCGCCGTAGTAGCGGTGCCCCGGGTAGCCCTCGGCGTACTTGTTGGTCAGCACCGAGCCGACCGCCTCCAGCACCGCGGGCCAGGTGAAGTTCTCCGACGCGATCAGCTCGAGTTGATCACGCTGGCGGCCCAGCTCGCTGTCGATCAGCCCCGCGATGGCGGGATCGGTCTCGGCCAGCCCGGCCGTCTGGAACTGCCTCAAGGTGTGCTCGGCCGTGGCCACCGGCACCGCCCCCTTCGTCGTCGGATCGGCTCGCGGCGATGCTACTCGATGGGCCGGGTATCCGGCTCAGCCCCGAGCGGCTGCACCGGCAGGCCGGCCGCCGCCCAGGCCTCGAAGCCGCCGGCCATGTCGGTGGCGCGGTCGAAGCCGAGCCGCTGCAGGGTGGCAGCCGCCAGGCTCGAGGAGTAGCCCTGCTGGCACATCACGATCACCGGCCCCGAGTAGACGGCGAACCGCTCGTCGTACCAGCCAGAGCTGGGATCGACCCGCCACTCGAGCACGTTACGGTGCACCCGGATCGAGCCCGGTACGACGCCACCGGCCACGCGCTGCTCGTGGCTGCGGGTGTCGACGATCACACCGCCCGCCCGCACGGCCTCGTCGGCCTGATGCGGATCCAGGCGCCGCAGCAGCCGGCGCTCCCTGTCGAGCAGGCGGTCGATCGGGCTGGGCGTGGTCTCCTCGTCGCTCATCGCAGCAGCTCCAGTGCGCGTTCCAGGCCGGGCCCCTCGCGAAGGACGCGCGGTTCCGGCCCCGTGACATCGATCACGGAGGACGGTACGCCGCCAAGCGGCCCCCCGTCCACCTCGAATGCAGCCGCCGCGCGGAGCTGCTCCGGCACCTGGTCGAGCCGGGCCGGGTCGCTCCCGCCGCGCAGGTTGGCGCTGGTCATGAGCAGGCCGCCGGCCGCGTCCGCGAGGTCGGCGACGCCTGGGTCGAGCAGCGGCACGCGCAGGCCGATGCGCTCGGGCGCGTCGCCGCAGAGGTGGGCCAGGCGTCCGGCCGGGTTGGGCACGATCAAGGTGTATGGGCCGGGCAGCAGCGCCCGGCTGGCGACGGTGGCACCCGCGCCCATCTCCGGCAGCAGCTCCAGCAGCGCCGGCACCGAGCCAAGCACCGCTGCCGTGGCCTGGGTCGCCGGCCGCTGCTTGAGCGCGTACAGGCGGGCGCAGGCGTCGACATCGGCGGCGGCACAGGCGATCCCGTAGACGGTGTCGGTCGGCAGCAGCGCCAGGCCGCCGCCGGCCAGCAGCCGCGCCGCATCGGGCGGGACGATTACCGCCACGGCGCCCACACCACCCGCTCGATCCCGGCCAGGTCGTGATCGATCCCCGCCGGTCCGTACCCTGAGGCGGCGAGCTCGGCGACCAGCGCGGGGGCCTGACCGCTGCCGCACTCGAGCGCCAGGCTGCCGCCGTCCACCAGCCGCGCCGCAGCCTCCGGCAGCAGCCGCCGGTAGACCTCGAGTCCGTTCGGGCCGGCCACCGTCGCCAGCCGCGGCTCGTGCTCGGCCACCTCCGGCTCCAGGTCTGCCATCTCCCGCTCCGACACGTACGGCGGGTTCGAGGCGACCAACTGGAAGCCGTCACCCGGCACCTGCGCGAGCAGGTCGGAGCGGTGCAGCTCGACGTCCAGGCCCAGCCGCGCCGCGTTGGCGGCGACCACGTCCAGCGCATCCTGGGAGATGTCGCAGGCGACCACCTCAGCGTCCGGGCGCTCGGACTTGAGCGACAGCGCGATCGCGCCGGAGCCGGTGCCGACGTCGACGACGCGCGGGCGCTCGACGCGCTCCAGCAGCTCCAGGCAGCGGTCGACGAGCAGCTCCGTCTCGGGGCGCGGCACCAGCACCCGCGCATCGACCGCGAGATCGAGGCCGCGGAAGCCCCAGCTGCCGATCACGTAGGCCACCGGTTCGCGCAGGCCGCGGCGCCGCACCAGCTCCCGGCAGGCGGCCAGCTCGTCGTCGTCGAGCTGGCGCTGGTACTGGGTGTAGAGCTCGATCCGGGAAAGGCCGAGGCCGTGAGCCAGCAACAGCTCGGCGTCGAGGCGCGGGGTCGGGCTGCCGTGCTGCTCGAGGTAGCCGGTGGAGCGGCGGAGCACCTCCGCCAGGCTGATCACGCCGCCGCTGCCGCCAGCTTCAGGCGTCGTTCCTCGGCCGACAGGGCGTCGGTGAACGGCCCCAGGTTGCCGGCCAGCACGCTCTCCAGGTTGTGCACGGTGAGGTTGATGCGGTGGTCGGTGACGCGGTTCTGCGGGTAGTTGTACGTGCGGATCTTCTCGCTGCGCTCGCCGGTGCCGATCTGCGACAGCCGCGCCGCCGAGGCCTCCTGCTGGGCCTGCTCGCGGTACATCTCGAACAGCCGCGCGCGCAGGATCTTCATCGCCCGCTCCTTGTTCTGGAGCTGGGAACGCTCGTCCTGGCAGGTGACGACCAGGCCGGTGGGCAGGTGCGTGATGCGCACCGCCGAGTCGGTCGTGTTCACGGACTGGCCGCCGTGGCCGCCGGCCCGGTAGACGTCGATGCGCAGGTCGTTGGGGCCGATCTCGACGTCGACGTCCTCGGCCTCGGGCAGCACCGCGACCGTTGCCGTGGAGGTGTGGATGCGCCCCTGCGACTCGGTCTGGGGCACGCGCTGGACGCGGTGCACGCCGCTCTCGTACTTGAAGATGGAGTAGGCGGCATCGCCGCGGATCTCGAAGGCCAGTTCGCGGAAGCCGCCGGCGTCGCCGCCAGACACGGTCAGCGTCTCGGTCTTGAAGCCCAGCGACTCGGCGTAGCGGTTCAGCATCTGGTACAGGTCGCCCGCGAACAGGGCGGCCTCGTCGCCGCCGGTGCCTGCGCGCAGCTCGACGATCACGTCCTTGTCGTCGGCGGGATCGCGCTCCAGCATCTCGGCGCGGAGCTCCTCCTCGAGCTCGGGCAGCTCGTTGCGGGCCTCGTTCAGCTGCTCCTGGGCGAGCGCGCGGATCTCCTCGTCACCGTCGGACAGCATCTCGTCGGCCTCCGCCTGCTGGGCGGTCAGCTCACGCCAGCGGCGGGCCATGTCGCGGGCGCGGGAGAGCTGCTTGTGGCGACGGGCGACGTCGGCATAGCGCTTCTGGTCGGCGATCAGCTCGGGGTCGCCCAGCTGGCGTTCCAGCTCGGCGAAGCTGCGTTCGATCTCGGCGACCAGCGGTTCCATGGTGGAATGGAGGATACCGAGCGGGGGCTACGCCATGACCTCGACACGGCTCACGCCGCGCTCGGCCTGCGATCGTTCCTCCGCCGCCAGCACGTCGCGGAGCGCGTTGATGGAGACCTCGACCTGGTCGAGCGTCGGCTCGCGCGTCGTCAGCGACTGCAGCCACAGCCCCGGCGCCAGCAGCTTGCGGACGATCGGGTTGTCCGGGTGCCGGGCGCCGAAGCGGATCAGCTCGTAGGCGAGCCCCGCGATCACGGGCAACAGCAGCACCCGCGACGCGATCAGCACCGGCCAGGCCGGCCGGCCCACCAGCGCGAACACGAACACGGCGATCACCATCACCCACAGCAGGAAGGCGGTGCCGCAGCGCAGGTGGATCTTGGAGTAGGTCTGGACGCGCTCGGGCGTCAGCTCGGCGCCGTCCTCGTAGGCGTTGATCGCCTTGTGCTCGGCCGCGTGGTACTGGAAGACACGGTTCAGATCGGGGATCAGGCCGATCACGTAGAGGTAGCCGATCAGCAGCGACACCCGGATCACGCCCTCGACCAGCACGAACAGGATCGTGTTGTGGATCGGCAGCAGGTCGGTCAGGATCGCCGGCGAGACCTTGAACACGATCACGGTGAAGCCGATCGCAACCGCGAAGGCGAAGATCATCTGGCCGCGGGTGATCTCGCCCGTGGGCACGCCGTCGTCGCCCTCCTCGATGGACGCGACGCTGGCCGAGATGGCGAGCGCCCGGAAGCCGATCGCCAGCGACTCGCCCAATGCCACGACGCCGCGGATCACGGGCAGCCGCAGCCAGCGGCGGCGCGAAGCAGGGCTGGTGACCGGGTTGCTGACGCACGAGACGCCGCCGTCCGGCCGCCGCACCGCGACGGACCACGACGACGGGGTGCGCATCATCACGCCTTCGAGAACCGCCTGACCACCGACATTCGCGCTCATCTTCGCAATCATTGTCGGCACGACGCAAGCGCGCAATGAGCGCCGGCGTTACGTGCTAGGAGGACGAGCGGGCCTGGCGGCGGCGGAAGCGCTCGACGCGACCGCCCGTGTCCACCAGCTTCTGCTTGCCGGTGTAGAACGGATGGCACTCGGAGCAGATCTCGACCGACAGCTCGGGCTTGGTCGAACGCGTCAGGAACTCGTTGCCGCACGAGCAGTGCACCCGGGCGACCACATATTCGGGATGGATCTCAGTCTTCATAGGTTCACTGTAGCAGCGGCTGCAAGCGCTCCACGGCGGCCGAAACGGCGTCTTCGCCGGCGTCCAGATGGGTCACGAAACGCACGGTGCGGGGGCTGAGATCGGCGCACAGCACGCCCGCCTCCGCCATCTCGGCGACCAGCGCTGCGGCGTTCTCGCCGGCCGGGACGGCGCCGAACACGATGTTGGTCTCGACGCTCCCCGGGTCAACCTGCAGGCGACGGCAGCCGGCCAGACCCTCGGCCAGGGCGCGGGCGTTCGTGTGGTCGTCGGCCAGGCGGTCGACGTGGTGGCGGACGGCGTGCAGGGCGCCGGCGGCGATGATGCCGGCCTGCCGCATGCCGCCGCCCAGCAGCTTGCGGTTACGGCGGGCGGTCTCGATCAGCTCGGCGTCGCCGACGACGGCCGACCCGACCGGGGCGCCCAGGCCCTTCGAGAAGCAGACCGAGACGGAGTCGACGTCGCACACGATCCGGGCAGGGTCACTGCCGGAGGCGACGGCGGCGTTCCAGAGCCGGGCGCCGTCCATGTGCAGTCGCATGCCGCGCTGGTGGGCGAAGGCTGCGATGGCGTCGATCCGATCCTGCGGGAAGATCAGGCCGCCCTGCTCGCCGATGGTGTTCTCGATACAGATCAGGTGCTGGCGGGCGTGGTGCTCGTCGGCCGGGTCGCGCAGCCACGGCTCCAGCTGATCCGGGCCGGGCAGGCCGCGCTCGCCGGCGATCATGCGCGTCTGCACGCTCGACAACGCCGCCACGCCTCCGGCCTCGTGGACGATCACGTGGGCCAGTTCGTGCACCAGGATCTCGTCGCCGGGCCTGGTCTGACAACGGATCGCGATCTGGTTGCCCATCGTGCCGGAGGGAACGTAGAGGGCCGCCGGCTTGCCGAGCAAGGCCGCCACCTCGCGCTCGAGCTCGATCACGGTGGGGTCGTCGCCCCAGACATCGTCGCCGACCTCGGCGGTGGCCATCGCCTCGCGCATGGCGGGGGTGGGACGCGTGACGGTGTCGGAGCGAAGGTCGATCGGCTGCATGGCGCTGGAGCGTATCCTCTCCGCATGGCGCTTGAGATGCGAGCCGTCTGCGAGCGGTGCGACGCCCCGCTGGGGCACGGCGACGACGCACGGATCTGCAGCTTCGAGTGCACGTTCTGCCCGGATTGCGCCGAGCAGATGCAGCGCACGTGCCCGAACTGCGGCGGCGAGCTGGTGGCGCGGCCGCGGCGGCGGTAGCCGCGCATCCGCCGAGCGGGCTCGGGTAGCATCGCCGGCATGGCAGCACGGCGCCCGAGCGCATACCCACCTCCGGTCAAGGTGGGCGAGTTCGTCCAGGCTCCGGAGGCGGAGGAAGACGAGCGCATCGACGTGGGCGTGGTCTTCGTCGGAGCCGGCCCGGCGGGGCTGGCCGGTGCGATCAGGCTGGGACAGCTGCTGGGCGAGGACCCGGCGACGGCGGAGCGGCTGGGCGAGACGCCGATCGCGGTGCTCGACAAGGGACGGGTGGTGGGAGCACACCTGCTGTCGGGCGCGGTGGTGAACCCGTCGGCGCTGCGCGATCTGCTGCCGGGCGAGGACGTGGCGGCGCTGCCGGGCTGCTTCGGGCAGGTCACGAAGGAAGCCGTCTACCTGATGAGCAAGTCGTTCGAGGTGCGGATCCCGACGCCGCCGCCGTTCCACAACAAGGGCAACCTGGTGTTCTCGCTGTCGCAGCTGGGACGGCACATGGCGGAGCTGGCGGAGGAGCTGGGAGCGATGGTGCTGCCCGAGACGGACGCACAGCGGCTGCTGGTGGCGGATGGGGCGGTGCGCGGTGTCAAGACAGGCGACAAGGGGCTGGGGCGCGAGGGCGAGCCGCTCGGGTCGTACGAGCCGGGGGTCGAGGTGCACGCCCAGGCGACGGTGTTGTCAGAGGGGACGCAGGGTCACCTGGCACGGGCGGCGATGGAGCAGTTCGGGCTGAGGGGCGAGTTCCCGCAGGCGTGGAGCCTGGGCGTGAAGGAGGTGTGGCGGGTGGCGACGCCGCTCGACCACGTGATCCACACGCTGGGCTGGCCGTTTCGGACGACGCGGAAGGATCGCGAGATCGGCGGCAGCTTCATCTACCCGATGGGGCCGGACATGGTGGCGATCGGGCTGGTGCTGGGGCTGGACTACCGCGACTCGACGCTGTCGGTGCACGATTCGCTGCAGCTGTTCAAGACGCATCCGATGGTGCGGCAGCTGCTGGACGGCGGCGAGCGGATCGGGTGGGGCGCGAAGACGATCCCGGAGGGCGGGTTCCTGGCGCTGCCGTCGAGCCTGTCGATGCCGGGGGCGGTGCTGACGGGTGACAGCGCGGGGTTCGTGAACGTGCCCAAGCTGAAGGGGATCCACTACGCGATGCGGTCGGGGATGCTTGCGGCCGAGGCGATCTACGAGCAGCTGAAGGCGGGGCAGGACCTGTCGGCGCCGGACGCGCTGGCGGGGTACGACCAGCGCGTGCAGTCAAGCCACATCTGGAGCGACCTCAAGAAGGTCAGGAACATGCGCCAGGCGCTGGGCAAGGGGTTTGCGTTGGGCGGGCCGATCGGCGGGCTGATGGACATCAGCGGCGGTGCGCTGCCGCCCGGCAACTGGAAGTTCCACGGCGACGCGGAGGCGGCGGTCGAGCCGCACCCGGGCAAGCGGGTGTACCCGGCGCCGGACGGAAAGCTCACGTTCGACAAGCTCTCGAGCGTATTCCTGTCGGGCAACCGCAGCAGGGACGACCAGCCGAACCACATCCGTATCCAGGAGAATGTGCCGCGCGAGGTGGCCGAAGCGTGGGTGGCGATGTGCCCGGCGGCGGTCTACGAGATCGAGCGTGACGACGGCGGCCCGACCGTGCAGCTGAAGCTGGCGCCGTCGAACTGCGTGCAGTGCGGGGCGATCACCGCCAAGGGCGGCCGGCTGACCCCGCCCGAGGGCGGCAGCGGCCCCGAGTACTCGAACATGTAGCGCGGCCGGGCTCGCAACGACTGGCACGAATGCAACGGCGGTGCCAGGCGCAGGTGTTGCGCCGACCGGTTGCAACCGTGCTGTGGCGCAGCTCACGGACACGTGGCGCGGGCGCAACGGCAACCGTCACGCATTTCGCGGGATCTGGCTCTGCAGGCCGGCTCCCGGGATGTTGCATCGCCTGTCACGAATGCAACACCGGTGCCAGGCGCAGATGTTGCGTGACCGCGGCGTTACGCGGCCGTGACGGGCGCGTCCAGCCAGCCCACGACCTGGAACCAGTGCGGCTCGGGCAGCGGGTTCTGCTCGACGCGCATGCCCAGCCGCCGCATGACCGCGATCGACGCCAGGTTGTCGCGCTCGGTGGTGGCGACGATCCGGGCCAGGCCGAGCTCGGCGAAGCCGTGGTCGATCACCGCCCGCGCCGCCTCGGTGGCGTAGCCGTTGCCGCGGTGCTCGGGCGCGACCGCCCAGTACAGCCCGACCTCGGGACGCAGACGGTCGGCCGGCCCGATCGCGCCGCCGAAGCCCGGTAGCTGGCCGAACGGCCCCATCGAAGGCACGACCCCGACCATCCCCACCAGCTCGCCGCCATCGCGCAGGCAGATCGCCCGCTCGCCGTACGGTGGCTGGCGCAGCGCCTCGAGCTGCTCGTAGCTGGCCGCGGTCCACTCCAGCCAGCCCGGGTGCGACCCACCCAACACCGCGTGCACCGCTTCGGCGTCCCCCACCGAAAGCGGCCGCACCCGCAACCGTTCCGTCTCGAGCACCGGCAGCCTCACGGCGGCGAGGCTACCCGGTCTCGGCCCAGTCCCGCTCCAGGTCGACCACCACGTGCGTGATCGGCACGTCGAACTTCTCCTCGGCCCGCTCGACCGTCTTCTTCTCCAGCCAGTTCGACCGCTCCCGCGGGTGTGTCGAGATCACGATCTCGTCGGCGTCGAACTCGAACAGCGCATCCTCGATCGCCCGCACCGGGTCGCTGTCGCCCACCGCCCCGCGGGCCTGGATTCCACTCGCCTGCAGGTGCTCGATCGATTCGGCCAGCCGCTGCTCCGCACCCTCGCGCGCCTTGTCCACGTCCGCGAACAGGTGCCGCAGCCGCGTGTTCAGGGCCGGCGCGACGACCAGCACCTCGGCCCCGTCCGCCGCGCGAGCGCGCAGGTCATCGAGCAGCTCGCGTCCGGCCACGGTCTCGTTGGCGACCACAAGGATCCGCCGATCGGCCATGGCCGGACACTAGCGCACGATCGTGACGATCGCAGCGAACCGCTACCGCGCCGCCAGCGCCTCCGTCAGCTTCGGCATCACCGTCAGCACGTCCCCGACCACGCCCAGGTCGGCGAACTCGAAGATGGGCGCGTTCACGTCCTTGTTGATCGCCACGATCACGCCGGCGTTGGCCATCCCCACCTTGTGCTGGATCGCCCCCGAGATACCGCAGGCGACGTACAGCTTTGGCGACACCGTCTTGCCGGTCTGCCCCACCTGCATCGAGTACGAGGTCCAGCCCGCGTCGACCACGGCCCGCGTCGCCGCCACCTCACCGCCCAGCGCCCTGGCCAGCTGCTCCACCACCGGAATGTTCTCCGGCCCGCCGATGCCGCGGCCGAACGCCACCAGCACGTCCGCCTCGGTGATGTCGACTCCGCCCGTCTCGGCCTGTTCGCGCCCGGCCATGCGCGCCGCCGACGACCACTCCTGCACCGTCACCTCGACGCGCTCCACCGGCGCCGTGCCCGACCCGGTCGGCTCCGAGGCAAACGCGTTCGCCCGCCCCAGGATGATCGCCGGGGACGACGCGAAGCTCGACTCGACCATCACCGTGTCGCCCAGCGCCGGTCGCACCGCGACCGCGCCGCCGTCGCCCAACGTGAAGTCGGTCGTCTCGCAGTTGATGCCCGAGCCCACCCGCGCCGCCAGCCCGGCGGCCACGTCGGCCGAGACGACGCCGGCCCCGAATAGCACCGCGTCAGCCTCGCGCGCGTGCGGCTCTAGCGCATCCACCAGCGGCTGCGGCAGGCCTGCCAGCGCCGCGTCGTCGGCGACCAGCACCCTGGACGCGCCATACGCGCCCAGCCCGCCCGCCCAGGCGTCGTCGATGCCGGAGCCGCCCACGAACGCGGTCACCACGCCGCCCAGCGATGCGGCCTTCGCCAGCACGCCCAGGCTGTTCGGGTTGAACGCGCCCTCGTCGTGATCCATGAACACGATCGTGGCCATCTAGATCACGCCCCTCTCGGCCAGGAACTCGACGATCGCACCGGCCGAGTCTCCGCCCGTATCCTCGATCCGCCGGCCCTCCTGCTTCGCCGGCGGCGGCGACACGCCGCGCACCACGCTCTGCGCCCCGGCCTCGCCCACCCGCGACGGGTCGATCCCGGCGTCCGCGGCGGAGACCTGGTCGGTCGGCTTCTTCTTGGCGCCCATGATCGCCTTGATCGAGGGCAGCCGCGGCGTGTTGATCGCATCCGACACCGAGATCACCGCCGGCAGCGGCGCCTCGATCACGTCGTAGCCGTGCTCGGTCTGGCGC
>DATNEO010000092.1:0-6932 GCA_035553035.1 Gaiellales bacterium
GGATCGACCATGCCCGCGCCGAGCACCTCGACCCAGCCCTCGCCCTTGCAGACACGGCAGGGCGAGCCGTCCCGGGCGCAGTTGAAGCAGGACACGTCCACCTCCACCGAGGGCTCGGTGAACGGGAAGAAGTGCGGCCGCAAACGCACTTCGCGATCGGCGCCGAACATCTCGCGGGCGAACGCGAGCAGCGTCCCCTTCAGGTGGGCCAGGGAAAGCCCGCGGTCGACCGCCAGGCCCTCGATCTGCGTGAACATTGCGGTGTGGGTGGCGTCGGGCGTGTCGCGGCGATAGCAGCGGCCCATGGTGGCCATGTAGACGGGCGGCGGCTGCGACTGCATCGTGCGGATCTGCATCGGCGAGGTGTGCGTGCGCAGCACCGTGTGCTCGTCGATGTAGTACGTGTCCGTGGCCTGCCTGGTGGGATGCGTGGGCGCGTGGTTGAGCGCGTCGAAGTTGCGGTAGACGGTGTCGACCTCGGGCCCGTCGCTGATCCGGTATCCGAGGCCGACCAGCACCTCCAGGATCTCGCGGCCGGTCTGCTCGATCAGATGGGCGAACCCGCGCTCGACCCGCGCACCGGGCAGCGTCACGTCGATCCGGTCGCGGCGCAGCCGGTCGTCCAGCTCCGCCGCCTCCAGCTCGGACTCACGGGCGTCGAGGGCCGCCTCCAGCGACTGGCGCACCTGGTTCAGCACCTTACCCCGCGGCCCCCGCTGTTCGGGCGCCAGGCTGCCCAGCTCCCGCAGCGCCAGCACCAACGGCGCCTTGCGTCCGAGCAGCGCGATCCGCACCTGCTCCAGCGCTGCCGTGTCGGGCGCGGCGGCGATCGCCTGAAGGCCCTCGCTCTGCACGGAATCCGGGTTCATGAGCGGCCTAGTGTACCGGGGCGGGTTGCCGCGACAGTGCGCATGTAGGCTTGCCGAGCGGTGTCCCAGCAGCTCTTCATCCAGGAACAGGCGGGCGCGTTTGCGCTGGTGGTCGGAGCGATCGGCGCCAACCTGGCGCTGGAGTGGTTCGTGACCGCGCGCGAGCGGATGGCCGACGCCGGTGGGCGCGGCCGAGCGGCGGTGTTGGGCGGCACGTTGATCGAGGTCAGCACGTCGCGCACCGGCGCCGGGCCGACGGACGACCGCGGCACCAAGCGGCTGCTGGTGGGATCGATGGTCGCGGGGCTGGTGCTGGGGTGGGTGGCGGCAGCCCATGTCGCCGGCGCCACCTTCCCGGCCTGGCTGTGCTGGCCGGCGGTCGTCACGGGTGCGGCGCTGATCCTGGCCGGAGGCGCGTTGCGCAGCTGGGGCATCGCCACGCTGGGGCGCTTCTTCCGGCGAGACGTCACGATCCAGGCCGACCACCGCGTTGTCACCGACGGCCCCTACCGGCTGCTCCGCCATCCCGCATACGCCGGCAACCTGCTGGCCGCGCTCGGTTTCGGCCTGGCGCTGACGAACTGGGTGGGTCTGGTCTTTGCGGTGGGCGTGCCGCTGCTCGGCCACCTGCCGCGGATCCGGGTCGAGGAGCGCGCGATGGCGGGCGCGCTCGGTCAGGAGTGGGTGCGCTACGCCGCCGGAACGGCTCGGATCGTTCCGGGGGTGTGGTGACCGACGACGCCTATGCGGTGCTGGGCACCGACTACGACGCCTGGTGCCATTCGGTCACCGAGGACATCGACTTCTACGTGCGGCTGGCGATCGAGTGCGGCGGCCGCGTGCTCGAGATCGGCGTGGGCAGCGGCCGCATCGCCGTGCCCACGGCGCTGGCCGGGATCACGGTGGTGGGCGTCGACCGAAGCGGTCCCATGCTCGACCTGGCGCGGTCGAAGGCGCGCGCACAGGGCGTGTCGCTGGAGCTGGTCCGCGCGGACATGCGGGCGCTGCCCGAGCTGGGCACCTTCCCGCTCGTGACGGTGCCGTTCAGGGCGCTGCTGCACCTGCGAGACGACGCCGAGCGGCTGGGGGTCTTGCGCTCGCTGCGTGCGCGGCTGGAGCCGGAAGGGCTGCTCGCGTTTGACGTGTTCCATCCCGACCGGCGCGATATCGAGGACACCGATGGCCGCTGGTTGGAGCGCGAGCCGGGGATCATGGAGCGGGCCGACTGGCACCCGGCCGACCACAGCCTGACCCTGCGCGTCCGCGCCGGAGGGCGCGAGGCCGGCATGCGGCTGTGGTGGATGGAACCGGATGGATGGGGCCGGTTGCTGGCGGAGGCCGGGTTCGACCGGGTGAAGCGTTACGGCGGCTTCAGCGGCGAGCCGTTGGCGGCGGACGCAGCCGACTCGGTGTGGCTGGCCCGGGTATCCAGGTCAGCTGGCGGCTGAGCGCTGGCGAACGGCTTCGTACAGGGCCACGGTCGCTGCCGAGGCGGCGTTCAACGAGTCCGCTCCCAGGGCCTGGGGCACCGCCGCCACGTGCTCACAGGCAGCCACGATCTCATCCGGGAGGCCGAGCCGCTCGGCGCCCACCACGAACACGGTGGCGGGACGCAGGTCGATCTGCCACAGCGGCAGCTCGGCGCCGGCCATCAGCGCGACGCGCGCCGGCCCGGCCTCGGGCAGCTCGGCGTGCTCGATCGGGACGCGGAACACCGCGCCCATCGAGGCCCGAACGCCCTTTGCGGACAGCGGATCCGAGCAGCCTGCCGAGAGCGACAGGAAGGCGGGTCCGAGCGCGCCCGCCGCCCGCACCACGGTGCCCACGTTGCCGGGGTCGATGACGCGGTGCAGGTGCACGCCCAGGTCGGCGGTCGCGGCGTCGCGGACGGGCAGATCCTCGACCTTGAACACGCAGATCACGCGCGCCGGGTGCCCGAGCGAGCCGAGCTCGGCCACCAGCTCGTCGTCGACGACGTGCACGGGCCCGCCGCGCGCCAACCGCGCGATCAGCGTCTCGTCCGGCGGGCGGCCGGCCGCCATGAACGTCTCGGCAGGCAGAATGCCCTCGGACAGCGCCTCCTCGACGATGTCCTCACCCTCGGCCAGGAACAGCCCGGCCGCGAGCCGGTTGCGCTTGGCCTGCAGCTTGCGGGCAGCCTTCAGCCGCGCGTTCGCGCGCGAGGTGATCGGCTCCATGCGGACGTCCGTCAGCCGGCCGCGGCCAGCGCCGCTCTTGCGGTATCGGCCAGCACCGCGAAGGCCTTGGGGTCGCTGACCGCGATATCGGCGAGCACCTTGCGGTCGAGCTCGACCTCGGCCAGCTTCAGGCCGTGCATCATCTGGTTGTACGACATCCCGTTCTGGCGGGCGCCGGCGTTGATGCGGATGATCCACAGCCGCCGGAAGTCGCGCTTGCGGACGCGCCGGTCGCGGTAGGAGTAGGAGAGGGACTTCATCACCTGCTCCTTGGCGCGCTTGTAGCTGTTCTTCTTCAGGCCGCGGTAGCCCTTGGCCTGCTCCAGCACCTCACGGCGCTTCTTCTTCGCATGAACGCTGCGTTTGACTCGTGCCATCGGTCTCTCCTATCGCTTTCCGAGGAGGCGCAGCGCCTCTTTCGTGTCCGGGGCGGCGACGCCGGTGTCGCGGCGCTTCTTGCGCAGCCGCTTCGCCGACTTGTGCTCGAGCAGGTGCGACTTGAACGCGCGGCGGCGCATCAGCTTGCCGCCGGCAGAGAGCCGCAGCCGCTTGGCGGCGGCGCGTTTGGTTTTCATCTTTGGCATCGCTGTCTCCTACGTGGTGTCGCCGGCCGCGGCCGGATCGCCGGCCTTCTCGCTCTCGGCCTCGGGCGCCGGTGCGGCCGCCGCATCGCTGTCGGGTTCGGGTGCCGCATCGGCCGGTGAGGCCACCGGCGCGTTCTTGTGCGGCGCCAGCATCATCACCATGTTGCGACCGTCCTGCAGCGGCGCGGACTCGACGATGCCGAGATCCTGCACTTCGTCGGCCAGCTTCAGCAGCAGCTGGCGGCCCCGGTCGGGATGGGTCATCTCGCGTCCCCGGAACATGATCGTGACCTTGACCTTGTCACGGTTCTTGAGGAAGCGGACGACGTGCCCCTTCTTGGTCGCGTAGTCGTGCGGGTCGATCTTGGGTCTGAGCTTGATCTCTTTGATCGTGATGGTGGACTGGTGCTTTCGGGCCAGCTTGGCCTTCTGCTCCTGCTCGTACTTGTACTTCGAGTAGTCCATCACCCGGCACACGGGCGGCTTGGCATCGGGCGCCACCTCGACCAGGTCGAGGTTCATGTCCCACGCGTACTTGAGCGCCTCGTCGGTGCTCTTGATGCCAATCTGCTCGCCGTCCGCTCCGATCAGCCGTATCTGCGGCACGCGGATGGCGTCGTTGATCCTGGTGGTTGGCTCCTGTGGCCGCTGGTCGAATCGCCTGCGCGGTCTCAAGAGCTGTGCCCAGTCACGGTCAGTATCAAGCTCGGGGTCTCCCTTCGTTGAACGCAAAAAACGGGCACCGCATGGCACCCGTTTCCAAGCCCCCGGTCCGGAGGCAACCGTCAAACTGCTCGGTTGAACCCGTCTCACGCTGAGTGCGCGACGGGTGAGAAGCGGGATGCCTCTGCTTAGCCAGGGGTGCACTATAGCCGATCGTCCGAAACCTCACGGTCACGTGGTGGTCACAGATGTGACAAGTTCGCTGCCGAACCCCTTGACCTGAGCGGCGACGTTCGTAATGATCGCCGCGTGTTCAAGGATCGTACGCAGGCAGGCGCCGGGCTGGCGGCGGCGCTCCCCGATCTCCGGCTGAAGAGCAACGTCATGATCGTGGGGCTGGCACGCGGCGGAGTTGCGGTCGCGGCCGAGACCGCGCACCTCCTGCAGCTGCCGCTCGACGTGCTCTGCATCCGCAAGGTCGGCATGCCGGGCTACCCGGAGCTGGCAATGGGCGCGGTCGCACCGCAGGGTGAGCGGTTCACCAACCGGCGGATCGCGTCGCTCTTGACGACCCGGCAGATCGAGCAGGCGTACGACAGCGCGATGGCCGAGGCGCGGGCGATGGACGAGCGGCTGCGGGGCTCGCTGCCGCTGACGCTGATCGGCCAGGTGGCGGTGATCATCGACGACGGCGCGGCCACCGGCGCCTCGGTGCGAGCGGCCATCGCGGCCGTCCGCAACGCGGGCGCACGGCAGATGGTGGTGGCGCTGCCGGTGCTTCCGAGGCCTGCCGCCGAGCGGCTGGCGCGCGAGTGCGACCGCCTCGTCACTCTACGGGCGCCTCAGCGATTCCAGTCGGTGGGGCAGTTCTACGAGGACTTCCAGCCGGTGTCCGAGGAACGCGTGCGCGAGCTGCTGGCGGCGGCCCAACCGTCGGTCGAGCAGCCGGCGTAGCTAGACCGCCCGGCCCTGCGGCCCGCGTGAATGCTGCTTCTGCACCACGTAGGTGCCGCGGGCGCGCGTCACCAGCTGCGGCTCGTCCAGGTAGTCGGCGGCCGAGTCGCTGAGGTCGGGGCGCGTGGCGATCTCCTTCCACAGCTCCAGGTCCACGGTCCGGCTCGAGTTGCCCATCCGCGCGATCGTGCCGCGGGCGCGTACGAAGTCGCCCGCGTGCAGCGGCGCCAGGAACTCGACCCGCTCGTAGCCCGCGAACAGGCCCTCGTCGCCGTCGGTGTGGATGGCCAGCTCAGTGACGATGTCGCCGAAGATCTCGAGTCCGTGGGCGCCGTCGACCAGGTTGCCACCGTAGTGGGCGTCCGCGGCCGACAGCCGCATACGCAGTTCAACGCTGAGTCCCTCCATGCCGCTCATGATACGGCTCCGGAGGACGAGGGTGAGAGCAGGTGCCGCGGGAACTGCGGGTGTTCACGGCCGTCGCGCTTGCTCAGCGGCGGCCGCTCGGCCACCAGACAGTTGTAGACGGCCTCCTCCGCGGCCTCGTACGCGGCTGCGAAGAAGGGGTTCAGCTGCGAGTTCTCGAGCGTCTGCTCTGCTGCCGTGGTGAAGGCGATCGCGATCTCGCCCGAGCCGTTGTGTGCGTATGAGCCGGCACGTGCCAGGCCCAGCAGCGGACGCAGCGCCAGCCGCCGCAGCTGCTGCGCCGTCATGGGCGCGTCGCATGCGCAGACGGCGATGCAGGAGCCCTCGGGCGGCGACGGGTCTACCGGGTCGAAGCGCAGGCCGCCGGCGGTCAGCCGCTCGCGCTCGCCGAAGTTGCACATCAGCAGCACGCCCAGCGTGTGCTCGCGGACCCGGCGGGAGGCGGTGCCGATGCCGCCGGCGAAGTCGAAGCAGGTCATTCCGGTGCCGCCGCCGACCGAGCCCTCGGGGACCTCGGTGCCGAGCGCCGCGCGGGCCCGGTCGACGTCCTCGGTGGTGATGGTTCGGGCGTCGGCAAGGTCGGAGTCGTCGCACTCCCCCACCACCGGGATCAGCGTGTTCGACGGATCGCCGCCCTCGGCCAGCACGGCGCCGTGATAGACCATCCCCAGCGCGTGGGTGCCGCACAGGTAGACGGCGGTCTGGATGATGCCCCACTCGTCGATCTCGAGCTTCTTGGTCAGCTCGCCCACGCCGTTGACGGTGGCGACGCCGGCCCGGGCAGGGAGCTGCGGCGGGGCGACCACGGTGACGCCGGTCAGCTCGCCGCTGGCCGCCTGCGAGTGGCCCACGAGCACGCCGGGCACGTCGGTGATGGCATTGCGCGGCCCGGTCGGCAGGAGGCCGACGGGGCCTGCGAGATCTCTCCAGCGCTGCGGCATGAACGCGAGGTTCTATCACGCCCGAAACGCCTCACGCCGTCCCATCGGCAGTTTGCCGTGACGCTTGCCGGGCATTCCGTGACGTCCGCGCAACACCTGTCACAGCTCGCCGATCCGCTCCCGGGACGGCGACGGTGCCGCCCGCCGGATCCGCCAGAACAAGCCAAACTTGGCGAGTGGCCACGCCCCGCCGCCGGCCCTCGAGGTGTCAAACACCGCCCAGCCGCCGTGGCACTCCGGCACCGGATCGGCACATGTGCCTGTGCATCCCGTAACACCCGGATCGCCTGGTTGAGC
>DATNEO010000093.1:0-5685 GCA_035553035.1 Gaiellales bacterium
CTCGTCGCCGACCAGCTGCGGTAGGCCGGCGTTGCTCTGGGCCAGCAGCAGCACGCCGTCCGGGCGCTCGTCGGACATGGTCACCATCACCGCCTCGATCTCCTCGGGCCCGCTGCCGCAGTTGCCGCCGATCAGCTCCACGCCGAGCGCGGATACCTCGGCCAGCGCCTGGGACGGGCTGACGCCCATCATCGTGTGGCCCTTGAGGTCAAAGGTCATGGTCACCGCCACCGGAAGGTCGGGCGCGGCGCGGCGCGCCCCCTCGACGCCGGCGCGCACCTCGCCCAGATCGCTGAACGTCTCGAACAGCAGGATGTGCGCGCCGCCGGCGGCCAGTCCGCCGGCCTGCTCGGCGAACAGGTCGACGGCATCGTCGTGGCTGAGCAGGCCCAGCGGCTCCATCAGGTCGCCGGTGGGGCCGATGCTGCCGAGCACAAGCGCACCGCAGGCGTCCGCCACCTCGCGGGCGATGCGGGCTCCCGCCTCGTTCAGCTCGTGCACGCGACCCTCGTGGCCGTGCAGCGCCAGGCGAGGGCGGGTGCCGCCGAAGGTGTTGGTGGTGAGCAGGCGCGCGCCGGCGTCGGCGTAGGCGGTGTGGATCACGCGCATCGCATCGGCCCGCTCGACGTTCCAGATCTCAGGCGAAGCGCCCGGCATGAGGCCGGCCGCCTGCAGCATGGTGCCGATGGCGCCGTCGCTGAGCGCCGGCCGCGTATCTCCCAGCAGTATCGCGATCTGTCCCATCACACCTCCAGCAGCGACTCCAGGCGCGCCGCGTCGTAGTCGTTGTCGAGCTGCTCCGACAGGGTGGCGACCAGCTCGTCGGGCGTTCCTTCGGCCCGCTCCCATTCTCCGTGATGCCATTGCTCCAGGTAGGCGTCGGAGCCGGCCATGCCCTGGCGCATGGCGGCCTCGTCGATGGCCTGCTGGAAACGGCCGGGCAGCGCCGCCTTGGACGTGGCCGCACCATCGCGGGCGGTCACCATCGAGGGGATCTCGCGCCAGTAGGTGATCCGGTACTCCGTCATGAGCGGATCCTAGTAGCCGTCTAGCATTGAGGTGTGAGCACGTTCTCGCGCGATCTGATCGGACGGTCGGGGTACGCGAACGAGGGGTTCGCCGATCACTACGACGGCGCCCGTCCCAGTCCTCCGGCGGTCGTGCTCGACGTGCTGACCCGCTGCGCGGGCGGCCGGCCGCGGCTTGTGGTCGATCTCGGCAGCGGAACCGGACTCTCGAGCCGTGCATGGGCGGCCCGCGCCGAGAGGGTGGTCGGCGTGGAGGCGAACCCGGCGATGCTGGCGCGGGCGCAGGCCACGACAGCCGACGCCAACGTCACGTTCGTGGAGGCCTATGCCGATGCGACCGGCCTCGAGGCCGGCTCCGCCGACATCGTCACCTGCGCGCAGTCGTTCCACTGGATGGATCCGGGCGCGGTGCTGCCGGAGGTGGTGCGGGTGCTCCGTCCCGGCGGCGTGTTCGGCGCTTACGACTACGACGTCGTGCCGGTGATCGAGCCGCAGGTCGACGCGGCCTTCGCGGCGGTGATCGACGTGCGCTGGGCGGCGCGGGAGCGGCTGGGCATCCACGCCGGGGCGTCGCAGTGGCCGAAGCGCGAGCACGTGGCCCGGCTGCGCGAGAGCGGGCTGTTCGCATTCGCGCGCGAGGTGCACTGCCACGCCGAGACGACGGCCGACGCGGAAGCGGTGATCGACCTGGCGCACTCGCTGGGAGGCCCGACCGCGATCTTCGAAGGCCGCGCGCCCGAACTGGACGAGACGATGGGCGCGCTCGTTCGCATCGCCCGGGAACGGCTGCCCGAGCCGCGGCCGATGCTGATCGGCTACACGATCCGGCTCGGCATCACGCCCAGCTGACGTCACGTCGCCGTCACCGATCCGTTGCGCACGAAATGCCCCGCTTTGCAACGTCCGGGGACACAGCACATCACGCGGCCATCGCGGCCACGCCACGCCGTCCGTGTCACCCACCGGCGCACCCCTCACTGACCGGTCACGTTCGCCACCGCCATCCCCCACCTCTGCAACGGCCGCCGTTTCGGGCTCTGAGGCCTCCTCGGCCGGCCGGGGCGTTGCGAGGTCGTAACAGCGCCGTGACGGGTCAGACGGCCGGCGTTGCCGCCATCAGCGGCCGCTCGCGCAGGTAGGGCAGCGGCCGCTCCGGGTCGGGCGAGTCGATCTCGCGGGCCAGGCGATGGCCGTCGAAGATCGCGTCCGCGATCAGGCGCGGCGCGACGCAGTCGCCGATCCGGTAGACCGCCTCGATCCCGGCCGCTTCCAGCGCGGCCGGGTCGCCCGCCAGCTCGCGGTACAGGGCCTCGTCCGAGAGCCGCTGCGTGACCAGCACCACGCCGTCCACCGCCAGCCGCGACGTCGCCTGGAACTCGCCGACCAGGTCGATCCCGCCCTCGTCGATCCGGTCGACCACCACCGCCCGGTGCACCGGCACCCGGATCGCGTTCAGCCGCTCTCGCACCGGCCGGCCCTCGAGCGTCTGATCGCAGTAGGGCGCGACCGCCTCGTGGCTGGTCACGAACTCGACCTCGTACCCGTCGCTGCGCAGCTGCTCGGTCAGCGCCGAGCCGACGAAGTAGCCCTCGTAGTCGACAACCGCCACCCGGCTGCCGGGCGGCCGCTTGCCCTCGACCATCACCTGCTCCGGCGTCAGCACGTGCGGCAGCGTGGAATCGGCGCCGGGGATCGGCAGCCGCGTGACGCCGCTGATGCCGTCGCCGGCCCAGTGCGAACCGGTCGCCACGACCACGATCTGGGCGCCGTAGTCGAGCACGTCGGCCGCGGACAGCCGGGTGCCGAGCCCCAGCGAGACGTTGTCCAGCCGGTCCATCTGTGCCCGCCGGTAGTCGACCACGTGGCCCCACGTCCCGAGGCCAGGCATGCGCGTGATCCAGCTCATGCAGCCACCGATGTCGCCCGCCCCGTCCACCAGGTGCACCAGCTCCATGCCGCGCTTGCCGAGCACAGTGGCGCACTCCATGCCGGCCGGCCCCGCGCCCACCACCAGCACCGCCCGGTCGGCGTTCGCGGCGCGGTCGAACCGCTCCGGATGCCAACCGCGCCGGTACTCCTCGCCTGCGGTGGCGTTCTGCGTGCAGCCCAGATGACGGCCCCAGATCGACCGTGAGTAGCAGGCGTTGCAGCCGATGCACTCACGGATCTCGTCGTAGCGGCCCTGCTCGATCTTCTCCGGCAGGAACGGATCCGAGATCGACGGCCGCGCCGCCCCGATCAGGTCGACGGTGCCGCCCCGCACCAGGTTCGCCATCCGGTCGGGGTCGGTGAACCTGCCCACCACCACGATCGGCTTCTCGGTCGCCTCGCGGGCACGGCCCGACCAGGTCATCTGGTAGCCCTGGTCGAAGAACCGTGACGGCCCCGAGTCGAGCCGCCCCGGCCCCCACATCGAGCCGATCACCACGTCCCACAGGTCGACCATCGGGTCGGCGGCGCGGATGAACTCGAGCCCCTCCTCGATCGGCACCCCGGACAGCTCCAGTGTATCCGCGGCGATCCGCACGGCGATCGCCACATCGTCGCCGACCGCCTGCTTGACCAGCTCGATCGCCTCCAGCCAGAACCGCGCACGGTTCTCGAAGCTGCCGCCGTAGGCGTCGCTGCGCCGGTTGTACACGGGTGACAGGAACTGCGTGGGCAGGTAGGTGTGCGATCCGTACACATAGATGATGTCGAACCCAGCGCCGCGTGCCCGCTTGGCGGCTGCGACCCATTCCCCCTGCGCTCGGCGGATGTCGGCCAGCTCCATCGTCTTTGGCACCACCACGCTGTCCAGGTCGCTGCTGATCTGCGACGGCGCCAGCTGCGGCAGCCGCGACTCGCGGCCCTCGGCGTAGACGCCGCCGTGCCACAGCTCGACCCCGGCCAGCGCGCCGTGCTCGTGCGCGCGGTCGGTCATCATCCGAAGCGCCCGCATGTCCTCGTCGTCCCACAGCCGGGCCGACACGTACGGCGTCTCGTCCGACTCGGGGCTGATCGAGCAGTACTCGGTGCAGACCGCCGCCCAGCCGCCCTCCGCCTTCATCCCGCGGAAGGCGGCCTGCGTCCAGGGCTTCTCGACCCCGAAGCCGGTGCAGTGAGGTACCTGGTAGAACCGGTTGCGCAGCGTCTTTGGCCCGATCCGGACCGGTTCGAACAGGATGTCGTGACGCTGCTCCCGGCCCATCAGAGAGCCGCCTCGATCTCGGCCCGGCGCCGCTGCATGTACTCCTGCAGCTCCTCATCGACAGCCGGGTCGATGCCGGGATCCTCGTAGCTCTCGAGCAGCTTCTTCCACTCGGCGGTGGCCAGCGTGGCGGTGGTGGCGGAACCCTGCTTCTGCCAGGTCACGTACGCCTGCGAGCGGAACAGCGGGCTCATGAACATCCACTCCCGGAAGTGCGCGAGCGTGTGGTCGGCGGCCAGGAACATCCCGCCCGGCCCTTCCGCCCGCATCGCGTCGATCGCGAACCGCTCCTCGCTGGTGTCGATGCCCTCGTCGATCATCGCGAACATCCGCAGCATCTCCAGGTCGATCACGAACTTCTCGTACGACGCCGTCAGGCCGCCCTCGAGCCAGCCGGCGGCGTGCATCACCAGGTGCGAGCCGGACAGCATCGTCGCCCACAGGGTCATGGCCGTCTCCGCCGCCGACGCCATGTCCAGCGAGTTGGACGAGCAGAGGCCGCCGCCACCCCGGTAGGGCAGGCCGTAGCGCCGCGCCAGCTGGCCCCCGGCAAGCGTTCCCAGCACCGACTCGGGCGTGCCGAAGGCGGGGCCGCCGGTGCGCATGTCCACTGCCGTGAAGAACGATCCGAACAGCGCCGGCGTACCGGGCCTGATCGCCTGCACCAGCGCCACGCCGGACAACGCCTCCGCCACCTTCAGCACCAGCCCGGAGGCGATCGTGATCGGCGCCGTCGCTCCGGCCAGCAGGAACGGCGTGATCACCACGGGTTGTCCCGCCGATGCCCATTCCGACAACGCATCCACCATCAGAAAGTCCCAGACCAGTGGGCTGTTGGGGTTGACGATCCCCATCAGCGCCGGCGTCTCCTCGATTGCCTCACGACCGCCACAGGCGATCGCCGCCAGGGCGACGGCGTCCCGCGCCTTCGGCCCGGAGGTTCCGTAACAGACGTGCGGCTTGTCTGAGTACCGCAGCACCGAGTAGTCCATGTCCATGTGCCGGCTGTTCTCATCGAGATCGCCGGCCTCGACGGTGCCGCTCTGGTTACAGGTGATCAGATCGGCGGCCTGCGCCATCTTGATCAGCTCGACGTGGTCGGCGTAGGTGCCGTCGCGGCGTCCGCGCTCGAGGTCGGAGCAGAAGGGCGATCCGCCCACCGGCGTCAGCACCGGCTTCGAGTCGCCCAGCCGCACCGCCCGCTCGGGGTTGCGACCCCGCAGCGTGAACGCATGCGGCGCCCTGGCCAGCATCTCCATCACGAACTCACGGTCCCAGTGGACGCGCTCGCCGTCGATCTTCTGCCCGAGTCCGGCCAGCATCTCGAGCGCCGCCGGGTGGCGCACGTCGGTGCCGATCTCCTCGAGCACCGTCATCGCCCGCTCGTGCACCTGATCCAGCTGGTCGGGAGTGAGCACGTCGCGGCCGGTGTCGAGGCTGAACATGCGGCGACTGTACCGCAGCCCC
>DATNEO010000094.1:0-5157 GCA_035553035.1 Gaiellales bacterium
ATGATCGTCTTCAGGAAGCTGATGCTGCTGGAGGTGGACAGCGCCACCCGCCGCCCGGCCGTGCCCGTGAAGCTGGCCACGGCGTTCTGACCGGGCACGGTGGTGGTCAGCGTCACCGGCGGCCCGCCGGGGCTGATCGCCGCGGTCGCATCCGGCGGCACGTTGAAGAGCTGGATCGCCATGCTGCCACCGCCCGCCTGCAGCGGGTGCACGCGCACCACGTAGCTGCCGGTCTGCTGCAGCGTGAACGAGTCGATGAATGCGCTGCCGGTGGACAGCGTCTTCGAGGCGGCCGTCGACCCGTCCGGGTTGCTGAGGGTGACGGTGCTGCTGGCGATCGTCGATGCCGACAGAAGGGCGCTCACGCGCGTGCCGGCGGTGCCGTCGAAGGCGAGCAGCTGGTCCTCGCCCGTGGCCGAGGTGACGGTGACCGGCGCACCGCCGATCGCGATCGGGCTGGGCGATGTGCCAGTGACGCTGCCGCTGTCGGTGCCGCCGCTGCTGGTGGCGGTGGCGGTGACGGTGGTGCTGCCGGGTGCCGGCGTGAACTGGCCGGTGTAGCTGCCGTCGCCCTGGGCGGTCAGCGCGATCGGCCGGCCGTTGGCGGCGGCAGTCACGGTCACGCCCGCGACGTCGCCGCAGACTCCGGCCAGCAGGCGCACGGATACCGGGTGGCCGGCGGCGGCCACGAAGCCCTGGCCGGGAGCGTCGATCACCAGCTGCGGCTTGTTGGCGCAGGTGAGCGCGTTTCCGACGTCGAGTCGGCCTTGGCTGGCGCTGGTGCCGGCGAGTGCCGCGGGATGGTCGACGGTGCGCAGCAGCAGCGCCTTGATGGTGTCGGCGGTGGCGGCCGGATGTGCCGCCAGCACCAGCGCAGCCGCACCGGCCACGTGTGGCGAGGCCATCGAGGTGCCGCTCTCGGACTTGTAGGCCTTGCCCGGCCAGGTCGAGTAGATGCTGACGCCGGGCGCCGTCAGATCGACGCTGCTCTGCCCGTAGTTCGAGAAGTAGGCGAGGTGGTCGGTCGAGTCGCTTGCGCCCACCGAGATGATGTTGGGCAGGTTGAAGTCGGCCGGGTAGGTGGGCGTCGTATCGCTGTTCACGCCGTCGTTGCCTGCGGCGGCAACGAACAGGTCGCCGTGCGCGTTCGCGTCGGCGATGGCGTCGTAGAGGGCCTGCGAGTACTCGGTATCGCCCCAGGAGTTGTTCGTGATGCGCACGCCCATGGCGGTCGCGTACCGCAGCGCGGCGACCGCGCCGGCCACGTCACCGGTGCCGTCGGCGCCGATGAACTTGAGCGGCATCAGCTGCACGTTCCAGTTGACCCCGGTGACGCCGGTGCCGTTGTTGCCGACCGCGCCGATGGTACCGGCGACGTGGGTGCCGTGTCCGTTGTCGTCGGTCGCGTTGTTGTCGTTGTTGATGAAGTCCCAGCCGCGCCAGTCGTCGACGTAGCCGTTGTGGTCGTTGTCGATGCCGTCGTTGCGGCAGCCGGGGCAGTTCTCGCTGGGGTTGATCCACATGTTCGCGGCGAGGTCGGGATGGGAGGCGTCGATGCCGGTGTCGATCACGCCCATCACCACCGACTTCTTGCCCGTGGTGACACCCCAGGCCCGCTCCGCTCCGATGTCGGCGCCGGGCGTGCCGGCCGTGAAGTCGACCGTCTGGCCGGTGTTGTTGAGCCCCCACTCCTTCTTGAACTGGGGATCGTTCGGCACCGGGTTGGCGAACAGGTGGATCGTGCGGTCGGGTTCGACGTAGCTGACGTCGGCGTTGCCCTCGAGCAGCGACATGGCGCGCGCCGACGCCCGCGGCGCGACCGTGGCCAGCTGCACGCGGTTGCTGCCCAGACTTGTGCCGGTGCCGGCTCCGGCCGCATCCAGCGCCTGCTGGCGGTCGCGGGCCGAGACGCCGCGGCGGAAGCCCACGATCAGCTTGCCCGGTATCACCACCGTCGCCTGCGGCACGGGTGCCACGGCGGCATGCCGCACGCCGGCGGTCGCCCGTCCACCTGCGCCGGACACGACAACCGCGAGCACGACCACCGAAGCGGCCAGGCGAAGACCCCGAGCCATGCTCCCACGCTACGTGTGCAACGTGGGTGTGACAATCCTCACATGGGGGATCGTCTCCTCAATCGGTTGAGATCGGTGAATAGCGGGTACTCCGATCTGGTGATGGTGAACGGCCTCGAACAGCGGCACACTGGCGCTTCGATGAGGCTCCAGGACCAACGCTCCATCGGCGACCCGGCAACGGTCGCCGCCGCCGTACGTGACGCGGCGCTGGTGCTGGTCGCCGTTCAGCAGGCTGACCAGCGGGTGGCGCTCGACCGCGAGCGGCCGGCTCCGACGCCGTCGGAGGTGGCGGAGCTGCGCGACGCCGCCCGCGCGGCCGGCGCGCGGCTGGCCGGCCTCACCGACGGCGGATCGGCCGTGCTGCTCGAGTATCTGCGGGCAACTCGGGCTCACCTCGCCGGCCAGCAGGGGGCACGAGACGCCGTCCACCTCGCCACCCACGAGCTCTGGACCAGCTTCGACCAGCCGATCGCGGCCCTGATCGGGTTCTGCGCGAACGCGGACCTCGACCTCACGCGCTCGCTGGACGCACCCGGGCGAATCACGCTCTGCTCCACCGATGATTTCATCGTCTGCTGCTGCCGCCTGGCCGAGCAGGGCGCGTACGCCGCCTGGCCGTCGGTGGCGATGGCGCTGCGTCACACCATGCAGCTGATGGTCAGCACGCACGCGGCCATGGACGCGGCGTACCCCAACGCCGCCGTCTGACCAGTTGCGGCTACGAGCTGGGCGGCGGCGCCGTCTCAGTCACGGTCACGGTGTTGGTGACGGTGCTGGGCGGCGACGTCTGGGTCTGGGTGATCGTCTCCGTACCGCCGGTGATCACCGTCGTATGACCTCCGCCGTTGCTGTCCCCCGCGGCCAGCACGCCCACCAACACGCCGATCACCAGAGCGGCCACCATCCCTGCAACCGCCAGCGCGATCCTCTGCGACGTCCATCTGTCGTTCGACGCTGCCCCCGGCGGCGGAGGCCCTGGCTGCGGAGCTGGCGGCGGCGGCTGGTAGGTCATGCCGGTTCGATGGTACCTGGATCGGCCCTAAATCCCGGGGTTTCAGCCTCGGGTACGGCGAGCGGCGCGGGCCAGTTCGACGTAGCGCGCCAGGGCCTGATCGGCCTCGCCGGCGTCGCGGTCGCGCAGCGCCGCGCGCACGGCCCTGCCGGCCGTGTCGACGTGCACAGTGGCCAGGTTCAGCCGACGCTGCACCGGCCCCTGGACGCGGCGCCAACTCTGCACCTTCTCCAGCGGTACCCAGCACGTGACGCGCCGCACGCGGCCGCTGGTGGTGACCACGCACGTATCCGTGCCGCCCCAGGCCAGCATGCGGTAGCGGAGCGGGCTCTTGAAGCGGACGCGGCGGGGCGGCGGTGACTGGCGCTGCGGGCGATCGGGCACGATCCGGTCGAGCACCTGCTCGACCAGGGGCCGGCGGCCGACCGGCAGCACGACGCGCAGCTGGCGCCGCTGCGCGGTGCCGTCTCCGTCCGACGGCTGGCGGCCGCCGGCCAGGTCGACCTGGAGCCGGCACCACCCGAACGGCCGCCACAGCAGCGGCTCCACCATCCGCACGGCCTGCACGCGGCCGGGCCGGATCGTCTCGGACGTGAGCGAGACCAGCCCGCCGCTCAGGCGCAGCCCGTCGGGCGCGTCGGCGACGGTCAGCCGGTACTCCAGGTTGAACCGCCGCCAGGTGACGGTGATGACGCCCAGCAGCCAGACCAGGCCGCCGCCGCTGATCACGGCGGAGGCGACGGCAGGGGCAAGCAGCGCCGTCACGATCAGCGCCGCCAGCACCGCCTCGGCGTAGAAGCCGACGTCGCTGATCAGGATCGACGCGATCAGCCGGGCGGTGGGAACGGTCGTCAGGACGTGTTCGTCGGTCTCTCCGGCCGCCGGCGTTGCCTGGTCGGGCGGTGCGCCGTGCGCGAGCGCCAGCAGCTGGGTGCGGAGCGCCTCGACCTCGCCGGCCGCTACGTACGAGAGCCGGGCGGCGCCACCGGAGGAGCCACCCATCCGCAGCCGCAGCTCGGCGGCGCCCAGCATCCTCCCCAGCCCCGGGCGCAGGATGTCGATCGCCTGCACCTGCGACAGCGGGAACCGCAGCGAGCGTCGCCGCAACACCCCGGTCTCGATCCGCAGATCGTCGCCGTCGATCGTCCAGCGGGTGACGAACCAGGATACGAACCCGAGCAGGGTGATCAGGGCGATCACGCCCAGCGGGACGAGGTCGCCGGCCGAGATGCCACCGCGCAGCAGCGCCGGCACCAGCAGGATCACGATGCCGATCGTGCCGCGCCCGCCGCGCACGATCGGGGACAGCGGATACAGCCGCCGCCATCCGCCCGGCTCGCTCATATCCCGGCCGCCTGCGCCTCCCCCAGCTCGGCCAGCCGGTCGCGCAGGCGCGCCGCCTCCTCGCGCTCCAGCCCCGGGATACGGGCATCGCTGGCGGCGGCCGCCGTGTGCATCTTGACGGTGGCCAGCCGGAACGACCGCTCCAGCGGGCCGGCGGTGACGTCGACGAACTGCATGCGGCCGTAGGGCACCACCGACAGCCTCGAGAACAGCACGCCGCGCCGCACCAGCAGGTCGTCTTCGCGCTCGGCATATCCCCACGACGCGAAGCGGCGCCCCACCACGCGCTCGGCGGCAAGCCCTGCGATCACCGCCACGGCGGCCGCGCCGACGCCGAGCAAGGCCGAGAAGTAGATCCAGCCGAGGACGACGGCGGCGATCGCCGCCACCGCCGTCAGGCCCGCCACCTCAACCCGGCGCAGCACGAGCAGCCGCGCCGACGGCGTCCGCCAGTGCAAGTCGGTGCGCACGCTCAGCTCCGGCCCAAGGGCCGCTACGCCTCGACGGCCTGCGACTTGCGTCCGGCCACCACCAGCACCAGCACGGCGGCCACGATCACCGCGGTCAGGAACTGGCCGAACCAGCCGACGTCGAGTACGTCGTTCGCGATGATGCCGCCGAGCAGCGAGCCCACGATGCCGATCAGGATGGTGCTCAGCAGCCCCAGGCTGCGGTTGCCGGAAACGACCGCCCGGCCCAGGCTGCCGATCACCAGGCCGACGA
>DATNEO010000095.1:0-20289 GCA_035553035.1 Gaiellales bacterium
TGGGGTTGGCATCGAGCGCGATGTCGGGCACCTGCCGGCAGAAGCCGGCCGGGTTGCCGCACTTGGCGCCGTTGTCGTAGCTGCGATGGGGGTTGCCGCTCTGGTAGGACGGCTGCGACCAGTTCCGGGAGATGCCGCCGCCGCCGTGCTTCCAGGCGGTGCTGTCGGCGCCGTCGGCCGAGTGCAGGGTGGTGCCGCCGACGCCGGTCACGAACGGCTGGGATGCGGGGTCGTCGACCACCAGGCTGGTGTCGGTGGGCTGCACCGACTTGCAGTCGCTGGACCCTGAGTCGCCGGATGCGGCGTAGAACGACAGGCCGGCGGCGGCCGCCAGCTGCAGCTGGTACGACTCGGCTTGCAGGAACGACGGTGGCAGGAAGTCCTCGCAGAGACCCCAGCTGTCGCTGACGATGTAGGTGTCCGTGGAGGCTGCGTTGTTGATCATGCTGTCGACCATGGGCAGGATCTGGGCGATGCTGTTGGGCGCCGTGTAGACCTCGACGCTGCTGAGACCGGGCGCGTTGGACAGCGCCACCTCGATGTCGAGCTCGGCCTCGATCGCCCCGCTCATCGTGGTGCTGCCGCCGTTGATGGGCCGGTTATGCACGGGGGTGGTCAGCCCGAAGCAGGACTTGAACGACGTGATGTCGGAGGACTTGTAGTTCGAGAACTCGACCAGCGCGATCGACTCTCCGTGGCCGTCGTAGTTTTGGGCGTCCTCGATCAAGGAGCGGTGGCCGTACGCGGTGGCCAGGTCGCCGGGCAGGTAACCGCCGTAGAGGCTCTTGGCATGGTTGGGGCCGGAACAGGACGGCGTCGGGACGGTCGTGTGGGGCGTGAGCTCGGGCCCGGTGGCCAGGCTCTGCAGCCTGGTGGCGGTGTCCAGGCCGGTGACCGAGGACACCAGCGGCGAGATCGCGGCCGGCAGCCGTACCGCGGCGTCCGGGGCGCGGAATACGTGGCCGTCTGCTCCCCGGTAGCTGGACAGGCCGACGTGGAAGGCGCGCGAGGCGGCGGCCGCGCTGCCGTGGAAGCCGAGCGTGAGCAGGCCGGAGCGTTCCAGGTGCAGCCCGTGCCCGCGCATGTAGGCCACGACCGCTGCACGGTCGGCGGGGGTGGGCGCGAACAGCGTCCGCAGCTGGGCGGTGGTCATCGGCTTCGAGCCACTTGAGGTGCGGGCGCTGTAGGCCAGCAGCGAGGCGTTTCGCGGCTTCAGCGACACGGTCACATCGATCGGCCGGGCGGCCGCGGTCGGCGCAACCCGGGCGGCTCCGCGCAGGGCCGGCAGGCCGCTGCCGGGCACGGCTCGCAGGGTTGGCGTGACGGGAGGTCGGGTGCTGGCCGCGGCGGCTCCGGAACCGGAAACGAGCACAAGCATCGAGAACGCGGCGACCAGTGGCCGCGAGAGGGGAATCAGCATCACCCTCATTCTGCGTGCGGCGGCCCGAATTGTCCAACTTTCGCCCCGTGTCTCCAACAGCCGTCCAACGCGGGTGTCTCGAGCGACGCTAGGCGCCCAGTTCTCGCAGAACCGCCCGGTTGTGTGCCTGGTCGTCGGCCAGCATCTCGACCGTCTGGCCGGGCCGGATGAACCGGTCCTGCTCGACAACCAGCCACGAGCCGTAGCCGCTGCCACGCAGCCGCGCGAGCACCGCCGGCATATCCACGCTGCCCTCACCGAAGCGGCAGAAGACACCCCGCCGCCAGGCCTCGCGCAAGCCCAGCCCGCTGGTGCGGATCTGCTCCATCACCGCACCGTTGACGTCCTTCAGGTGCACGTGACTGACCAGCTCGCCGTAGGTGTCCAGGAACGCCAGGGGATCGCCTCCACCGAACGCGGAGTGCCCGCTGTCGAAGCAGAAGCCGATCAGCGATGCGTCCATCCGTTCGGCGAAGCGGTCGATTTCGCGCGGCGTCTCCACGTAGGTGCCCCCGTGGTAGTGGAACGCCGCCACGTATCCGCGCTCGTGGCAGCGCTCGGCGGCGCGGTGCGCGTTCGCGACCAGCAGGTCGAACCGGGCCTCGCCCAGCCACGTCTCCGGCAGCTCCTCGATGCGTCCGGCGCCGGCCACCCGGTCGGGCTCGCTGAACGAGTCGGAGACCAGCACGACCGGCCGCTCATCGCCGTCCGGGGTGGTCTCGTCGAGGATGCTCAGCGCCTCGTCGAGGAAGGCGAAGTCCTCGTCCATGTGCTCGCGCCGTGACAGCCGCATCGGCAGGAACGACCCCACGAGGCTGAGGCCGCGCTCCGTCAGCGCCGCCGCCGTTCCCGGTGCGTCGCCGAAATAGCCGGGGGGTCCCAGCTCGGTGCCCTCGTACCCGGCTTCCACGATGGCGTCCAGCACGGCCACCGGGTCGGGCAGGCCGGCGTCGTCCGCGGTCAGCTCGAAGATGCCGAACGAGACAGGCGCAGAGGCAACCCTCACGGTGTTTCCTTTCCGGTCAACGGGACTCGCGGGTCACGCTCCATGTCGGCCCAGGTGTCGCGCGTCCAGGCGAGGTCGGGGTCGTCCTCGGCGGCCATCGATCGCCGCTCCGCGGCCAGGGCGTTCAGGTAGTAGCCGTGGTACCCGTGGGCCGCGCAGAACGGGTGATAGCCGCGCGGCACCAACACCACGTCGCCGTCGCGCACCGTCCACGTCTCGTCGAGGCTGCCGTCGCGGGTGTAGAGGCGCTGAACCCCAAACCCCTCAGGCGCGGCGAAGCGGTAGGCGTACACCTCCTCGAGGTCGTTCTCGATCGGTAGCCTCTCCACCTCATGCTTGTGCGGCGGGTAGGACGACCAGTTGCCGGCCGGCGTCGACACCTCGACCACCAGCAGCCTGTGTGCAGCGAACTCGGGTGGGATGATGTGTGTGATCTGGCGGGTGGCGTTCCCCGCCCCGCGCACCTCGACCCGCATCGACGCGCCCGGGATCGGCTGCACAGCGCCGGCCCGGTCGCCGTCCGCGCGTGCTGCGCAGCGGGCCACCCAGCCGTCGCCCTCGACCGTGCACGTGGTTCCAGGAGGCAGGTACAGCGCGTCGGGCAGCGCATCGAAGGGGGTCTCCCGCGTGCCCAGGTCGTACCACTTGCCGTCGGCCGTCGCCGAGAGCCGGCCACCCAGGTTGACCAGGCAGACCTCGTCCGCGCCCGTGTCGATGCTGGCGGAGCCGGCGACCGTTGAGGATCTGTAGGACAGCCATCTCCAGCCGGCCGCATCGGGCGTCACGGGCGGAGCGGGGTTTCGCAGCAGCAGGTCGAGCGTCACGACAGGTCTCCCTCTGTTGGCATTGCGATCGAGCAGCCCAGGCGCGCGGCCACGTGCGCTCCGGCCCGATTGGCTACGGCGGCAGCTGGCGCGGGCTGATCGCCGCGCAGCAGACGCCAGCCGAAGGCGGCGGCGAAGGCGTCGCCGGCGCCGAGGCCGTTCACGACCTCGACCGGGTGGGGCGGCACCACCACCGGCTCGTGCCCGGCGACGTACAGCGTCACGCCGCGGCCGCCGTGCTTGTTGGCGACCACGCCCACGCCCAGATCGAGCAGCCGGGAGGCGTCCGGCGCGCCCACCGCCGCGGCCAGTTCCTCGTCGGAGCCGAGCGCCACGCCGGCGTGGCGTGCGGCGTCGCGCATGCAGGCGGCGTAGTCGACCGGGTCGTCCCACAGCACGTGCCGCCAGTCCAGGTCAAGCACGGTCGTGCCAGTGCCGCCGGACCGCGCCTCCAGCAACGACTGCGTGGCCAGGCGTGACGGCTCGATGGCGAAGCCGGTGCCGCTGACGTAGGCCAGCGGCACCGCCGCCAGGGCCTCCAGGTCGAGCGACGAGACCCTCAGTTCCCAGTCGGGACAGGTGGGGGTGCGGTAGAAGGTGATCGGGAAGTTGTCGGGTGGCCATGCCTCGCAGAAGGCAAGCGCGGTACGCAGTGTGGGGTGCGTGCCCAGCCAGCGGCAATCCACTCCCTGTGCGGTCAGCCAGTCGCGCACGTAACGGCCGTGGCCGTCGTCGCCGACGGCCGAGACGATCGCGGTGCGCACGCCCAGACGAGCAAGCCCCGTGGCGACGTTGCCGGCGAACCCGCCGACGTACTTGTGGAAGCCGTCGACCTGCTCGAGCGGCACCCGCAGCTGCATCGGATAGAGGTCGACACAGACGCGGCCCATCACCACCGCCTCCAGCTCCGTGGCGCGCATCAGCGCACAATACGTCAACGGTTGAAACGTTTCAACTGGATGGTCCTGCCGGCGTTGCGGCCGCCTCGACGAGGCCAGCAATTGGCCGCTCCTGCAGACGACGCGCTGCTGGCATGACGGGCTCGGCGCGCCGACTTGACAACCTCAACGTCGAGGCAGAAGATACGCGACCACCGGTTGAAACGTTTCAACAGCGACCGTTCGGAGCTCTAACTGCGGATCGGCGTGTTCAACGACGGGTTGGCCCACCTCTCGCGAGCGGATGCCTTCGCCTGGTGTGCCGAGCAGCAGCTGGCTGCCATCGAGATGGGCGTGGGCGGCTGGGCAAAGGCGGCCCACCAGCTGCCGCTCGACCAGCTGCTGCGCGAGCCCGGTGAGCGCAACAGGCTGGCCGGCGAGCTGTCCGAGAACGGGTTGACGCTGTCGTGTGTGAACGCGGCCGGGAACCCCCTGCACCCGGACCCGGCTGTCGGCCCTCGCCACGCCGCGCTGCTGCGGGGGGCGGTCGAGCTGGCGGGGCTGCTGGGAGTCGACCGGGTGGTGACGATGAGCGGCTGTCCGGGCGGCCGCGACGGCGGCCCCAGCCCGGTGTTCGCTCCCTGGGCTCTGACCCCGGACGACGAGTCGCTCTGGAACTGGCAGTACGAGCAGCGACTGGCGCCGTTCTGGAAGGAGCTGGGGGCGTGGGCGCGCACGGCCGCGCCGTCGGTGCTGATCTGTCTCGAGCTTCATGCCGGCGCGTCCGCCTACAGCCCCGGCGGCTACCTGCGGATCGCCCAGGCCGGCGGCGACAACATACGCGTCAACTTCGACCCCAGCCACTTCTGGTGGCAGGGCATCGACCCGCTGCGGGTGCTCGACCAGGTCGGCGACCGGGTCGCGTTCAGTCACGGCAAGGACACGCTGCTTCACCCGGACCGGATCGCCGACCATGGCGTTTTCGACTACCGCTTCCCGGTCGATCCGAACACCGCCCCCTGGCACTTCGCCTCGGTCGGCGGCGGCCGTGGGGTGGACGAGTGGTCGCGGTTGCTGGCTGCTCTGCGCTCAGCCGGTTACGACCGTGACGTCTCGATCGAGCACGAGGACCCCCGAGTCGACGCCGAACAGGGCATCCGCGAGTCACACGCGGTGCTGCGGGCCGCGCTGGCCGAGGTGGTCGTGTGAGTGCCACCATGCGCGACGTGGCCCGCCGATCGGGCGTGTCGGTGGCGACGGTCTCGAACGTGCTGCACAACACCGCGCCCGTGGCCGAGCCAACGCGGTTGCGTGTGCTGGAGGCCATCGAGCAGCTCGGGTACCGGCAGAACGAGGTGGCGCGGTCGCTGAAGCGCCAGACGACGCACACGCTGGGCGTCTCGATCCCGGATTCGCTCAACCCTTTCCACGCTACGCTGGCGCTCGAGGTCGAGCGGCGCGCGCACCGCGACGGGTTCGCGGTGCTGGTGGCCGAAACCGAGAACGATCCCGAGACCGAGATGGCGCAGGTACGGGCCCTTGTGGGCCGGCGTGTGGACGGGGTCATCTTCCCGGCCGTGACCGCAGGCTCGGCAATCCCCAGCGAGCTGCTTGACCGCGGCATCCCCGTGGTCGTCGTGTCGTTCGAAGGACAGGACGAGCGTTTGGGCATCATCGCGGTAGACGAGTTCGCCGCCATGGACGAGGTGGTGGAGCATCTGCTCTCGCTCGGCCATCGCCGCATTGCCTTCGCCCACTCCGGCCAGCAAGAGGAGCAGGTGGACATCCGTCCCGAGGCGCTGCGAGTGGCGCTGGCGCGGCGCGGCCTGGAGCCGGTCGCCGGCGTGGACGCTGCCACCGCAGTCTGCTGCACCAACGACGTGGTCGCCATCGCGCTGCTCGACGAGATGGAGCGGGGCGGCCGGCGCGTCCCGCAGGACGTCTCCGTCGTCGGGTTCGACGACATCCCGCTCGCGGCGCATCGCCGCATCGACCTCACCACGGTGCGGCAGCCGGCCCGCGAGATGGGACGGCTGGCCGCGGAGATGGTGCTGAGCGCGATCGCCGACCGGCGCCACGCCGCCGAGCGCGTGATGATCGAGACCGAGCTGATCGTGCGCGGTTCCACAGGTCCTGTGGCGGAGGCCGCTTGATGGACGTCCGCTACCAGGGCGTTGGCAAGGTGTTCAGCGGCGTCCCGGCTCTGGTCGACCTCGACCTGGAGGTGCCGGACGGCAAGTTCCTGGCGCTGCTGGGGCCGAGTGGCTGCGGTAAGACCACGGCGCTGCGGATCCTGGCCGGGCTCGAGGAGCCGACGTCCGGGCAGGTGTTTATCGGCGAGGACGACGTCACCAAGCTGCAGCCGCGCGACCGCGACGTGGCGATGGTGTTCCAGAGCTATGCGCTCTACCCGCACAAGAACGTGGCCGAAAATATCGCCTACCCGCTGCGGGTGCGCAAAATTGACAAGCGCGATCGCGAGCTGCGGGTCGGGAAGGTGGCCGAGCTGCTGTCGATCACGCCGCTGCTGGGCCGGATGCCACGGCAGCTGTCCGGCGGCCAGCGACAGCGCGTGGCCCTGGCCCGGGCGATCGTGCGCGAGCCGCGGGCGTTCCTGATGGACGAGCCGCTCTCCAATCTGGACGCACAGCTGCGGCTGCAGATGCGGATCGAGATCAAGCGGCTGCAGCGCGAGTTGGCGACCACCACGCTCTACGTCACCCACGACCAGGTCGAGGCGATGACCATGGCCGACATCGTGGCGGTGATGCACGAGGGCCGGCTGCAACAGCTGGCCGCTCCGGCGGATCTCTACGCCCACCCGGTCAACCTGTTCGTGGCCCGCTTCTGCGGCTCGCCGCCCATGAACGTGCTCTCGGGCGACGTGACGGGCGGTGTCTTCGTGCACCCGTCCGGGCGAGTGCCGCTGGACCGCACTGACCACAGCGGCCCGGTCAGGCTGGGCTTCCGCCCCGAGCACGCGACCATGGTCGAGCCCGGCATGGCCGGTGCCCTCGCCGCCGAGGTCTACGTGGTCGAGCCGCTCGGAAACGAGACGCTGCTCGCGCTGCAGATCGGCGACGACCTGATCAACCTACGTGCCGCGGCCGGCTTCAACCCGGCGGTGGGAAGCACCTGCGGCGTTCTTCCCGTGACCGACCACCTCCATCTTTTCGACGTCGAAAGTGGCGTGGCCATCGGCAGTGGCAACCAATCCGACCGAAGGAGCGAAGCATGAACGACCACACTGCGCATGAGCGCACCAAGCGCTCGTATACGCGCAAGGAGGTGATCCGGGGTGCGGTAGGCGCCGGCGCCACGCTCGGCCTAGCGCCTCTCATAGCCGCCTGCGGCGGTGGCAGCAGTTCCTCAGCTGGCAGTGCTACCGCCGGTAGCACTATCACCATCGGTAGCTTCTCCGATCCCGCGATGGTCCCCTTCCGCGACATCTATCTGAAGAAGTTCACGGCTGAGACCGGCATCAAGACCAAGTGGCACGAGACCAACTACAACGCCTGGTACCAGAACTCAAAGACCGATGGGCTTCAGAAGACGGGCGCGTATGACATCTACGTGATGGACGACAACTGGGTGCCGGAGTACGCGGCCGGCGGAGCTATCCAGAGCATGGACAAGCTCGGGCTGAAGGTGAACCCGAACATCCTCCAGAAGGGACTCGAGCAGGGCTACTGGCCGCCGAAGTCGGGCCCGCGCCTGAAGGCGTTCGCCAACGACACCCCGCAGCTGTACGCCCTCGTCATCATCGACGACGTCGAAATCCTCTACTACAACAAGGACTACTTCTCGTCGGCGCCCAAGACCTGGGACGACATCATGACCGTCGCGAAGGACAAGTCCAACCCGCCCAGCCTCTACGGCTGGACGGCCCGCGGCGTCTCGGGCAACCCGATCATGCAGACGTACCTGCCGCTGCTCAACTCCTACGGCGGCAACTTTGCCAACGACGACTGGTCGCCCGGCTTCGCCGGTCCCGAGGGCGTGGGCGCGCTCGAGCGGCTGTTCGAGTTCATCCCCTACATGCCCAGCGGGGTTGCTGCGTTCGACACCAGTCAGGAGACGGCCGTGATGCTGCAGGGCCACTGCACGGCCATGACCGAGTACACCGGCACGGCGCACGTGGTCGACGACCCCACGCAGTCCAAGGTCCCGGGGAAGATCGACTTCGCCGCCACACCGTCGCAGGTCAAGAGCGGACCGGCCATCGGCACGTTCATCTGCGGCATCGCGTCAGCCGCTCCGAACACGGCCGGCGCCGTGAAGTTCCTCGAGTGGTTCACCTCCGACAAGGTGCAGCACGAATTCGCGTCGGGCGGCAGCGTCGCCGTGACCGGGCCTGCGTTGCGCGACCCGGCACTGGCAGCGAAGTACCGCTGGCTGCCCGCCTGCGCGGATGCGGTGGACAACTCGATCCCCAAGCCGCGCACCCCCGATGAGCCGAAGATGGAGGAGCTGCTGGGGACCGAGCTGAACAAGGCGCTGGTGGAGGCAATCGCGCAAAAGTCCGGCTACCAGCAGATTGCGCAGACCCACCTCACCAACGCCGCCAACCAGATCACGGCGTACCTCAAACAGCAGGGCACGTACTAATCAGACGGTGACGCAGGTCTCGGCACCGACGAAGCGGGCGCGGGCCCGGCGGGGGCGAATCCCCGGCGGGCCCTACCTGCTGCTGCTGCCGGCCGCCGTGGCCATGGCTGGGGTGTCGATCTACCCGCTCTTCTACGGCGTGCGGGCGAGCATCACCCACTACCTGTACGGGCGCGAGTTCGGCAGGAACGGACTCACCAACTACCGCAACGTCTTCCACGACCAGTTCTTCTGGGAGGCAATGCGGACCACCGCGAAGTACGTCATCTGCGCCGTCACGATCGAGACGCTGCTCGGCCTCGGCCTGGCTCTGCTCGTCTCGCGTGAGTTCCGCTTCGGCGGCCCGATCCGGGTCGGGCTGATCCTGCCCATGACGATCGCGCCGGTGGTCGTTGGCGTCATGTGGCGGCTGTTGTACGACTCGGGCATCGGCGTCACCGACACGATCTGGGGCTGGTTCGGAGCCGCTCCGCCCAACGTGCTCGCACATAACACCAGTGCGTTCATCGCCGTCGTGGTGGTTGACGTGTGGGAGTGGACGCCGCTGATATTCCTGATCCTGCTTGCAGGTCTCCAGTCACTGCCGCAGGAACCGCTCGAGGCGGCACGCGTCGACGGCGCTGGACGGGTGCGGCTGTTCTTCGACCATACCCTGCCGATGCTGACGCCCGTGCTGCTGGTCGCCATCACGCTGCGCACGATCGACGCGATCGGCACGTTCGACCAGATCTACGTCCTGACACAGGGCGGCCCGGGGACGTCCACCAGGCTGATCTCGATCTACGCATACAACACCGCGTTCCTCGACTCGCAGTACGGCCAGGCGGCGGCGATGCTGTTGTCGCTGCTGGCGATGGTGACAATCTTGATGGTGGCGGCCGTACGGATGCTGCGGAAGTCGGCGGCATGAGCGGCAGGTGGTCCCGCGTCGGCTTCTATCTTCTGCTGGCGGCGGTTCTGTTCGTCGCTCTGTTCCCGTTCTGGTGGATGCTGGACACGTCGCTGAAGCAGCCGATCGACATCTTCGGCGGCGCCACGCTCTACCCACACCATCCCACCTGGGACAACTACAGCCGTCTGTTCAACACATATCACTTCGCGGCGTACCTGGAGAACAGCATCATCATTGTGATCTTCTCGGTCACTGTCAGCCTGGTACTCGGCACCCTGGCGGCCTTCTCGCTCACCCGCTTCAACCTGCGGTTCGGGCTGAACAACTCCGCCCTGGTGGTGGCGCTGGTGGTGCGCATGATCCCGGGCATCCTGCTGGTGATCCCGCTGTACATCATGCTCGCACAGTGGGGGCTGCTGAACACCCGCCTCGGCCTGATCCTGATCTACACCGGACTCAACACGAGCTTCGTGATCTGGATGATGCAGAGCTTCCTGGCCGAGATCCCGCGCGACATCGAGGAAGCGGCGATGGTCGACGGCGATTCACGCCTGACCGCGCTGTGGCGGGTCGTTCTGCCTTTGGCGGCGCCCGGTCTGGCGGCGACGGCGATCTTCACCGTTATCGCCACATACAACGACTTCCTGATCGCGCTCTCGCTGACGTCGACGACGGACGCCCAGACCGTGCCGGTGGGCGTGTCGACGCTGATTGGCAAGATCCAAATCGAGTACGGGCCCATGGCGGCGGCGGGAGTGATCGGGGCGCTGCCGATCCTGATCTTCGCGCTGTTGGTGCAGCGGCACTTCGTGCGTGGGCTGACCTTGGGCGCTGTCAAGTGAGCACACGACGGCTGACCACCGCCCAGGCGCTGGTGGCGTTCCTGGCGGCGCAGCATGTCGAGCGGGACGGCGCCACGGCGCCGTTGTTCGCGGGCGTGCTCGGCATCTTCGGCCACGGCAACGTGGCCGGCATCGGTCAGGCGCTGCAGCAGGTCGGGCGGCTGCGCTACGTGCTACCCCGAAACGAGCAGGCGATGGTGCACACGGCGGTGGCCTACGCCAAGCAGCGGCACCGCCTGCAGACCTGGGCCTGCACGTCCTCGATCGGGCCGGGCGCAACCAACATGGTGACGGGCGCGGCCCTGGCGACGATCAACCGGCTGCCGGTGCTGCTGCTGCCGGGAGACGTGTTCGCGTCGCGGGGGCCTAACCCGGTGCTTCAGCAGCTGGAGATGCCCGGCCGTCCCGAGGCGTCGGTCAACGACACGCTGGCGCCGGTGTCGCGCTTTTTCGACCGCGTCAACCGGCCGGATCAGCTGCCCTCGTCGCTCCTCGAGGCGATGCGCGTGCTGACCGACCAGGCCGAGACCGGCGCCGCCACGATCGCGCTCCCCCAGGACGTGCAGGTCGAGGCCGCCGACTTCCCGGATCAGCTGTTCGAGCCGCGGGTGTGGCGCATCGCCCGGCAGGGCGCCGCTGCCGAGCCGCTGGCGGCCGCCGTGACGCAGCTGCGACAGGCGCGACGACCTTTGATCGTTGCCGGCGGAGGCCTGCGCTACTCCCAGGCCTGCGACGCTTTGCGGGCGCTGGTCGATGCCACCGGTATCCCGGTGGCGGAGACGCAGGCGGGCAAGGGCGTCCTGCCTTTCGACCACCCATCAGCGCTGGGCGCGTTGGGTGCCACCGGCACGCTGGGCGCCAACCTGGCCGCCCGCGAGGCGGACGTGGTGTTGGCTGTCGGCACGAGGTTGAGCGACTTCACCACCGCCTCGCACACGGCATTCCAGGATCCCGGGCTGAGGCTGATCGCGCTGAATGTCTCGGGCTTCGACGCGCACAAGCTGGCCGCTCTGCCACTGGTCGCGGACGCCCGCGCCGGGCTCGAACAGCTTGCTGCGGCGCTGACCGGGTACCGGGTGGATGCGGTCCATGCCGACCTGGCCGCCCGGCGCAACCGCGAGTGGGACGCCGAGGTGGAGCGGCTGACGGCAGCGGCTGCCGGCCCGCCCACCCAGGCGCAGGTGATCGGCGCGGTCAACGCCGGCCGGGCCGACGTGGTGGTGGTGTGCGCGGCCGGGAGCCTGCCCGGCGACCTGCACAAGCTCTGGCGCGCCCGTGACCCCGACGGCTACCACCTCGAGTACGGCTACTCGTGCATGGGATACGAGGTGGCCGGCGGCCTGGGCGTGAAGCTGGCCGCGCCCGACCGCGAGGTGATCGTGATGGTCGGCGACGGCTCGTGGCTGATGATGTCATCCGAGATCGCAACGTCGGTCCAGGAGGGCGCGCGGATCACCGTCGTCCTCATAGACAACAAGGGGTTCGGGTCGATCGGAGGGCTGTCGCGCTCGCTCGGCTCGGATGGGTTCGGCACCGGGTACACGGTCTCGGTCGACCTCGTCCAGAATGCGGCCAGCCTGGGCGCGATCGCGACCCGGGCCGAAACACTGGACGAGCTGACCGCTGCGCTCGATGCCGCCCGCAGCGCCGACCGCACCAGCGTGATCGTGATCGCCTGCGATCCGGCACGGGGGGTCGGCTCCTACGAGTCATGGTGGGACGTACCGGTGGCGGAGGTCTCGGAGATGCCGGCGGTGCAGGAGGCGCGCGCGGACTACGAGCGGTCGCGCGGGAGGCAGCGGCCGTTCCTGGGCGGTTCGTCGTGAGCGACGGCGTGCGGATCGGCGTGGTCGGGGCGGGGATGATCTCGCAGGTCGAACACCTGCCCAACCTCGTGTCGCTGGGCGACCGGTTCCAGCTGGTGGGTGTGGCCGACCCGTCGGCGCATGTGCGCCTGGCGGTGGCCGAGCGTCACGGGATCATCGCCGTGGAGACGTTGCCCGACCTGCTCGAGCTGGGGCTGGATGCGCTGCTCGTGGCCACGCCTGACCCGCTGCACGCCGGCACGGTGGTGGCCGGGTTGGACGCGGGCCTGCACGTGTTCTGCGAGAAGCCGCTCTGCTTCACCGAGCGCGAGGCGGCCGAGATCATTGAGCGCCGCGACCGGGATGGGCTAGTCGTCCAGGTCGGCTACATGAAGCGTTTCGACCCGAACTACGAAACCGCGTTGGATCTGCTGCCGGAGGGCGGGGAAGGGCTCCGCTACATCTCGGTCGAGGTCAGTGACCCCGACTCGTGGCCGTTCGTCGCACACCGGCCGCTGCTGCGCGCCGACGACGTGCCCGCGGCGCTGGTCGAGGACGCCCGCGTCCTTCAGCGCGCGCAGGTGGCCGAGGCGCTGGGCGTGACGGTGGACGGCGCGCACCTGCGCGGCTACGCCGACCCGCTGATGTCAGGCGTCATCCACACCATCAACGCCGTCCACGGCATGCTGGAGCGGATGGGCATCGGGGTCGACGACGTGGTCGGCGGCCACATCTGGTCGGGCGGCGAATCTGCCGCCGGCACGGTGTCGCTGCTGGACGGCGCCGCGGCCTGGCACTTCGCCCAGGTGCTTGTGCCGGGCATCGCGTGGTACCGCGAGCGCTACGTGCTCCACTTCGAGCAGACCGTGATCGAGATGCAGTTCCCGGCGCCCTACCTGAACCACCAGCAGACCGACCTGTGGGTGCGGCGCTCGCAGGGGCTGCGGCTGGACACCACGCACGTGCAGGCAGGCTACGGTGAGGCGTTCGTGCGAGAGCTGGAGGGGTTTCACTCCGCCGTCACCGGGGCCGAACCGGTGCGGAACACGGTCGAACAGGCGATGCGCGACGCGCGGTTGCTGTCGGCCGTGGCCCGCCGCGCGATCGAGGCGGACGCATGAGCGACCACCTTCGCTCGCCCCAGCGGGCTCGTGCGCTCGACCAGCTCAGCTCGGCCCGCGGGGTTATCGCTGGCGCGGCGATCGACCACCGCGACTCGCTGCAGGCGGTGCTCTCGAAGCGCGGGCTGGAGCTCGATCATGCCGGCATCACGCGGCTGAAGGTGCGGGTGGCATCGGCGCTGGCGCCGGCCGCGACGATGGTGCTGCTCGACGCCGAATACGCGGCCGCGCAGGCCCTGGCGGCCGGTGCCGTGCCGGGCAGCACCGGCCTGGCGGTGCCGCTGGAGGGAATGGGATACGGCGACGTTGCCACGCTGGAGGTGACCACCTTCCTGGAGGGCTGGTCGCCGGAGAAGGGGCGTCGGCTGGGGGCATCGGGAGCGAAGCTGCTGCTGCCCTACCGCGTGGATGTCGCCGACCAGGCTGAACGGCAGGAGCGGGTCGTCGCCGAGGCGGTGAAGCGCTGCCGGGCGGCCGGCCTGGCGTTGATCCTGGAGCCAATCGTCTACAAGCGCGTGGGTGAGGGGCGGGCCGGCGGCGGCCGCTTCGCAGAGCTCGTGGTCGAGGGGGCCCGCCGCCTGGCCACGCTCGAGCCCGACGTCCTGAAGCTCCAGTATCCCGGGTCGGCCGAGGCGTGCGCGGACGTCGACGACGCCTGCGGATCCCTGATCCCGTGGGTGCTGCTGGGCGGTGGCGCCGACGCGGCCGTGCTCGAGGGGCAGATCGAAGACGCCTGCCGGGCCGGCGCCAGCGGCTTCATCGTCGGGCGCACCTTGTTCGACGCGGCGTTGGTGGAGGACGAGGCCGAGTCCGACCGGGCGCTCCGCGAGCAGTGCCGGCCGCTGCTGGAGCGGCTGGTCGGGATCGCCGAGCGGCTGGCGCAGCCCTGGCGGGCGCGGCTCGGGGCGCTACCGACTCCGGCCGACGGCTGGTACCGGTGAGCTCACCCGGCTCCGTTCGGGGCCACCAGCACCTTCATCGCCGCGCCGGTCTGGGCCAGCGTCAGCGCGTCCTCGACCTGCTCCAACCCGACCTCGTGCGTGATCGCCCGCGCGAACGGCAGCCGCTGCTGGTGGCGCGCCAGCATGGCCAGGCTGGGGCCGTACTGCTCGAGCGTCTCACCGCCGATGCCCAGCACCGACACGCCCTTGGTGCAGATGTGGCGGTTGGGGTTGATCTCGACCGGTCCCACGTCGACGAACGCGCCCGACTCGATCACGGTACCGCCGGCACGCACCAGCTCCAGCGAGTCGAGGAACGTGACGGACGTTCCGGAGCAGTCGACCACGACGTCTGCGCCGAGGCCACCGGTCAGGTCGCGCACCGCGCTCACCCGCTCGTCCAGGGTCGTGGCGGCGCCGTTCAGGCACAGCTCGGCGCCGAAGGCGCGCGCGTGCTCGAGCCGCTCGTCCATCAGGTCGACCGCCACCAGGCGGCCGGCACCCAGCATCTCGGCCTTGGCGAGGTGCATCAGGCCGAGCGGGCCGAGGCCGACCACGGCGACCGTGTCGCCAAGCCGGAAGCCACCGCCCAGCGCCTGCATCGAGCGGGCCGCGTCCAGGCCGTGGGTGACTGCCAGCACCTCGGTCAGCGCCGCCAGCGGGGAGGGCAGCTCGTCGGGCACGCGAAACAGGCGCGTGCCCGGCAGCAAGTACATGAACTCGGCCCATCCTCCGAACAGGTGCGGGGGCTCGGCGCAGGTGAGCGAGTTGCCGTAGTCGTCGAGATCGGTGCAAAGGTAGTAGGGGTAGCCCTCGCCCAGGCAGAATCGGCAGCGCCCGCAGGTCAGGTTCGGTGCGGGCACCACCCTGTCCCCGGCTGCCAGCGGCAGGCCCAGCGCGTCGATGGGCGGCGGCCCGTCGCCGATCGCCTCGATCACGCCCACGTTCTCGTGGCCGCAGATGATCGGGTACGGGACGGGACGCTCGTGGTCGGTGCCGGCGTACTGCAGGCTCTCACCTCGCCAGGTGTGCTTGTCGGTACCGCAGATGCCGCTGTAGAGCATGCGCAGCACGGTCGCCCCGGGCCCGGGGTCGGGCTCCGGGAATCGCTCGACCGTGATGCAGCCGGGGCCGTGCATGACCGCTGCGCGGACGTCGCTCATGAGGGTGCACGATACCGGTGAGCGAGACGGCGATGATCGCTGTGGTCGGCGCAGGGCGGATGGGCAGCGTGCATCTGCGGGCGCTGGGCGAGTCGCGTTTGGCCCGGCCGGCGGCGGTGGTCGAGCCGGTGGCGGAGCCGCGCGAGCGTGCTTCGGAGCGCTACCGTGTGCCCGCGTTCGCCACGCTCGACGAGCTGGTCACGAGCGGCCTGGCGGAGGGAGTCGTGATCACGGCGCCGACCGATCTGCACCTGGCCCTGGTCGAAGACTGTGTGGAGGCCGGCCTGCCGGTGTTCTGCGAGAAGCCGCTCGGTCTCAGCGCGGATCAGGCTCGGATGGCCGCGGCAGCGGCGACCGCGGCGGGTCTGCCGCTGCAGGTCGGCTACTACCGCCGATTTCTGCCGGAACTGGTCGCGTTGCGGCAGCGGATCGCAGCAGGGCGGCTGGGCGAGCTGTCGCTGGTCGTCCTCAACCAGTGGGACGAGCACCCGCCCTCGGCCGAGTTCGAGCGGCGCAGCGGCGGCATCGTTGTCGACATGGGCGTGCACGAGATCGACCAGCTGCGCTGGCTGACCGGGCAGGAGGCCGAGCATGTGACGGCGCTGACACCCGCTCCCGGCGACCAGTCGAGCGCGGTGATCTCGCTGTGTCTGTCCGGCGGCACGCTTGCGGTGATCACGCTGGGGCGGCGGTTCCCGCACCCCGACTCGTGTTGGATGGAGGTGGTGGGAACGGGCGGGTACGAGCGGCTGCCGTTCGTCTGGGCCGAGCAGGGCGAGCAGGTGGTGCTGGCCGGGATCGCCGCTGAGCTTGATGCGTTCGCGGCGGCGGTGCGCGGGGCGCCGATGGTCGGCCCCGGCGGCGTCGATGCGGTGGCGGCGCTGGCGGTGGCGGAACGGATCGACCGATGCCTGAGGTGACCGGGCGGGGATTGCGGGCCGGTGCCGATGCGCTGGTGCGGAACGAGCGGGGCGAGGTGCTGCTGGTGCGACGGGCCGACGACGGGCGCTGGGCGATGCCGGGCGGCTGGATCGATCCGGGTGAGACGCCGGAGCAGGCCGTGGTGCGCGAGGTCGCGGAGGAGACGGGGCTGCAGGTCTCGGTGCCGCGGCTGCTGCACACCGAGCGGCGGCCGGCGAGCGTCCACTACACCTTCGGATGCAACCTCGACGGCGGCGATCTCCGGACGTCGGATGAATCGCTCGAGCTGGCCTTCGTCTGGCCGGACGAGATCGATCGGTGGCACACGGATCATCGAGAGCGGCTGGCGGCGGCGCTGGCCGAGCTCGCCTGACGGCGACCCCGCGAGGTGGCAAACACCGCCTCCGCCTCCGTGGGGTTCCGGCACGCATCCGACACAGGTACGTCGAAACCTTGTGACAGCGATTTGTGGAGAACAGGGCCTCGGCCCGATTATTGGAGTCAAACACCGACCGCGCCCTGCGGGCATACCGGCAGGCCGGCGTGTTGCACGGCCGTGATCCGCTGGACGGGCTGTCAGTGACCTGAGATCCGGGTCACATCGACCCGGATCGGCACCGAGTAGTCGGCCGCGAACGCCGCCGGCGTCCAGCCGTTCCTGCTGATCCGCCCACCGTACTTCGCGATGTAGGCGTCGACCGCGTCCGCCGGCGGGTCATCGCTGAGACGTGCCCGGCCCGACGCCACCACCACGTCGCCGCCGGCGCCGTCTCCGTCCAGGTGGACTGACACGCGCGGGCCGGCCGCGATGTTGCGGAGCTTGGCGGTGTTCGGCCGGCTGTAGATCAGGAGGCTGCCGGCGCCGTCCCACAGAAACCAGATCGGCACCGGCACCGGTGCGCCGGCCGGGTTGACCGTCACCAGCCAGCCGATCAGCTCCTCGCGCAGGCGCTGGTCGGCGCGGGCGCCGAACTCCGTGGCCAGGTCGAGCAGCTGCGGTTCAGCCGACGTTCGTCGCCGCCCCGTCCGGCGCTGACAGGCCCGCCCGCGCACCCTCCTCGAGCAGCCGCTGCAGGGAGACCGCCCCGGCCACGGCGGTGGGCGTCGCGACCGAGAGCGTCGCGTAGATCACCGCCCACCGCAGCCGATCGGAGGGCGAGACGCCCAGCTGATCGGCCCAGATGTAGGCGGCCACCAGCAGGTCGCCGGCGCCGGTGGCGTCCACCACCGGCACGGCATCGAACGGCGCCGTTCCAGCCTCCACGCGCTCGCCTTCCAGCGACGCCACCGCGCCCCTGGCTCCCAGCGTCACGACCACCGTCGGGACGATGTCGCCGAGCATCCCGATGGCGGCGTCGAGGTCGTCAGCACCCGACAGCGCCAGCGCCTCGACCTCGCTCACGAACAGCGCCCGCGCCGCCGACAGCTTGGCCGGCGGCCGTCCGGCGAACGCGCGCGCGTCGTCATCGCCGCAGGTGACGTAGGCGGCCGCCCCGTCGGGTACCACGTACAGCAGGTCGAGGTTGACCGCCACCGCGCGGGGCGTCAAGGCGGCGACGTCGGCCGCGCTCGAGCGCACACCCGGATCGACGGTCACCATCGCGCGGTCGTCGCCGATCGGCAGCACGACGGTGGTGGGCGTGCGCGGCGCCTTTCGCGAGACGATCTCGATTCCGTCGCCGCGGAGCACCTCGATCACCAGGTCGCCGGCCACGTCGTCGCCCAGCGGCGACGCCAGCGCCGTCGCCAGGCCGAGCCGGGCGCCGCCGACCGCGGTGATCGCTCCGCCCCCGGGCGATCGCAGCAGGTCACTGCCGAAGCGTTCCTCGCCCAGCGCGGGCAGTGCCTCCAGTCCCGTGAACGTGAGGTCGAGGAACGCCGGAGTGGCAACCGCAAGGTCGAATCCCATGGGCGGCGAGGATAGCGCACCGATCGGTACCCGGGTGCCCTACTGGCAGGCCTCGCGCGCACCTGTGCGCACGCCCTCGACCTCCGGCGCAAGCTGGGTCGTCCGGTACCGCCAGCGATCGCCGCGATTGGCCAGCAGAGCGTGCTCGAGCGGGTCGCCGTGCTGGTCGAGGACGGTCTCGTGGACGACCAGCAGCGGGGCGCCGGTGGGTACGTCCAGCAGCCGGGCGGTGCGGGCGTCGGCCGTGACCGCGCGCAGCGTGCAATCGCGGTCGCCCGGGGCCAGGCCGCACCCCTGCGCCAGCGCCGCATACAACGACGCGGTCTCAAACTCGACGTCCTGCAGCGCGTGGGCCAGCCGCCCGGGCAGGCATGACCGGTCGAGCGAGAGCGCCACCCCGTCCACCATCCGCACCCGCTCGAGCTCGAAGACGTCGCCGCCAGGCGGCAGCCTCAGGGCCAACGCCTCGGCCGCCGACGCGGCCCGCAGCCGCTGGTGCAGCACGCGCGACGCCAGCGTCACCCCCGACTCGTGCGCCCACTCGGTGAGGCTGCGAGGGCCGTGTGCGAGCTCGACCACCGGCGCCGCTGCGACGTACCAGCCGTGGCGCCCGGCAGCGGTCAGCAGGCCCTTCGCCTCAAGGTCGAGCAGTGCCCGGCGCAGTGTGTTTCGGGAGACGCTCAGCCGCGCGCACAGTTCTCGCTCAGGCGCCAGGCGCTGACCTGCCGACAACCGTCCGCCGGCCATCTCGGCGCGCAGCGAGCGCGCGACGCGCCTGAACAGCGGCTCGCTGCCGCGGGCGTCGTTGGGGGGGCCGGTGAGTGCGCTTGACACTGGTGGTACCTCTTTGGTACTACTGGCGGTCGTGAAGCTTACCCTAGTCGGAGCCGGCGGATTTCGCACGCCGGCGATCTATCGTGCGCTGGTCACCGAGGCCGGCACGATCCGCTTCGACGAGGTCGTGCTGTTCGACCCCGACACGGAGCGGCTGCGGCAGATCGGCGCCGTGCTGGAGGGGATCGACGCCGAGCTCGGCGACCGCGTCGCCTACCGCAGCTCGGGCGATCTGCGCGACGCGCTGGAGGGCGCCGACGTCGTCTACTGCGCCATCCGCGTGGGCGGCCTCGAGGGCCGGCTGCTGGACGAGCGGATCGCCGTGGGGGCCGGCGCGATCGGCCAGGAGACGACCGGCGCCGGCGGCATCGCGTTTGCCCTGCGTACGGTGCCGGCCGCCACCGCCATCGCCGAGCAGGTCGCCAGGCACGCGCCGGAGGCCCTGTTCATCAACTTCACCAACCCCGCCGGCCTGGTCACCGAGGCGCTTCAGCGGGTGCTCGGAGATCGCGTGGTCGGCATCTGCGACGCTCCTCCCGACATGTGCCGGCGGGTCGCCACCGCGCTTCGCATGCCGGTCGACCAGCTGTGGTTCGACTACTTCGGCATCAACCACCTGGGCTGGTTGCGCGCAGTCCGGCACCGCGAGCACGACCTGATGCCCGGGCTGCTGGCCGACGACGATCGGCTGGCTGGGTTCGAGGAGGGCCGCCTGTTCGGCGGCAAGTGGCTGCGGGCCGTCGGGATGCTGCCGAACGAGTACCTCTACTACTACTACTTCGAGCACGAGGCGCTCGCATCGATGCAGGCCGGCAACCTGCGCGCCTCGGTACTGCTCTCCCAGCAGAGCATCTTCTACGAAGGCAACGGTGCCGCTCTGGCGCGCTGGAAGGCCGCGAACTCGGCCCGCGAGGCCTCCTACATGGCCGAGGCCTGGTCGTCGCGGGGAATCGAGATGGCGGAGGTGAGCGCCGCGCGGGAGCCCGGTGGCTACGGCGGCGTCGCCCTGCAGATCGTGGATGCCATGGTCAACGCGCGGCCGCGGGTGATGATCCTGAACACGGCCAACCGCTCCAGCATGCCGTTCCTGGACGAACAGGCGGTGGTGGAGGTGCCGTGCCTGGT
>DATNEO010000096.1:0-4599 GCA_035553035.1 Gaiellales bacterium
CGTACCGGTACGCGTCGGACGCCGCGTAGGCAAGTTCGAGTGCTGGATCCTTCATCACGACAGATATCGGCCGGCAAGCGTGGGTGCTTGAGACCGCTCAGGCGGCGTGCGTCATGCGGCAGAAGCAGGAGCTGCGCACCGGCACCGTCGCCTGGGCCAGCGCCAGCTGCAGCCGCGGCCGCACGATGTCGGCCTCGGCCTGCTTGCCGAGGCGCGTCAGGCACTCGTGGAAGCCGTGCAGGCTCCACACGTTGTCGGGGTGCTGGCAGGGCCGGCTGAGCGTCGAATCCAGACCCAGGTCGGCCCGGTAGACGGCCTCTGCCTGCTCGACGTGGCCCTGCTCGAGCAGCAGTGCGCCCAGCGCGTGGCGGGTTGGCTGCATCCAGGCCCAGGGCTCGTCGTAGAGCATGTTGTCGTCGAGCTCGACCGAGCGGCGCAGGTGCGCGAACGCGGCGTCGTAGCGGCCGTGGCGGTACTCGATCTCGCCGTCCAGCATCTCGGCGGCCACGGCCAGCGCGTCCAGGCAGGTGTTGTTGAATAGGTAGCGGGTGTCCGGCACGCGCGCGTAGGCCTCGCGGAACAGGCGGCGCTGCTCGTCGGCCGCGGCCAGGTCGCCGGTGGCCGCGTGCGCGACGCCCTTGGCGTAGTGCAGCATGGCGGTGGTCACGCAGTAGAGCTCGGCGTCGTCGGGCAGCGGCTCGGCCAGGATCTCGTCCCACATGCCGAAGCGCACCAGCACGTGCAGCCGCATCGGCACGAACCCCTCCAGCCAGTCGGCCATCACCGGCACCTCGACCCGCAGCAGCTCCTCGGTCAGCGTCCCCCGCAGCTCGGCGGCGGCCTCCAGCGCCGGCTCCGGCTGGCCCAGGAACATCGCGCCGTAGATGGTGAAGTGGTAGTCGTGGCAGCGGTAGAGCGTGTAGAAGTTGAGCGCGCCCTCGCGTTCCAGGAACTTGCGGTCGGCCACGATCGCGCGCCGGTTGCCGGTGACGACGTCGCGGTAGTTGCCGCACAGCACGTCGATGTGGGTGGGCATGTGCACGAGGTGGCCGGCGTCCGGAACCAGGTCGCGCAGCTGGTCGGCGGCCCGCAGCGCACGCTCGGGGAAGGGCGACATCTCCATCGTGTGCACGTACATGTGCAGCAGGCCGGGGTGGGGGCGAGCGCCGTTCGGGTTCGCCATCCCGCGCTCCAGCACCGCGATCGCCTCAGCCGTGTCGGCGCCGTCGGCGGGCTCGCCGGTCTGGAGGTCCCAGAGCAGCCAGGGCGTGCGACCGATCAGCGCCTCGGCGAACAGCGAGGCCACGTCCTGGTCGTCGCCGAACTCGGCGTAGACGGTGCGCATGGCGGCCGCGTACTCGTCGTTCCAGGGGGCGCAGTCCTCGGCCGGCGTGTGCTCAGGGAAGCGGGCCCTCAGCGCCCCGATCAGCGCCCGCTCGACCGGTGTGCCGGCGCCGGCCAGCTCGCAGGCGCTGGTGACGGCGGCGTGCGCGGTGGCCACGGCGTCGGTCAGCTCCTGCTCCTCGAACGCGTCCCAGTTCTTGTTGTAATTGGGGCCGATCGCGTAGGCGAGGCCCCAGTGCGCCATCGCGCAGGCCGGGTCGGCCTCGATCGCGTGCTGGAAGCAGCGGACGGCCTCCTCGTGGTTGAAGGCGTAGCACCAGGTGAGGCCGCGGTCGAACCAGGTCTGGGCGTCGTCCGACGTGGTGGTGACGGGCCGGCCGAAGCCGCCCAGGTCATAGTACTCGTCACGGAGCATGGTGAACTGCCGATCATACGCTGCGCGAGGGCGTGATCTCGGCGAAGACGCCACGGCTGCCGGCGGCGGCGTCGCGGATCGCGAACGGCGCTGTGTTGGTGATGTTTGCCGGCAGGTCGTCGACCGCGAACCAGGCCACCTCGCTGATCTCGCCGTCCGTGCCCGGGTGGGGGACGCCGCTTTCGATCGTTCCGCGGAAGATGAAGCGCAGCCCGTGGCGTCGGCTGCGCAGGCTGTAGAGGCCGACCAGGTGGTCGAGCGAGACGGCGACGCCGGCCTCCTCGGCAACCTCGCGCACGGCGGCCTGTTGCGGGCTCTCGCCCGGCTCGAGGCGGCCGCCGGGCAGGCCCCAGCGACAGCCGCCGTAGGTCTGGTGCACGAGCAGCACGCGGCCGTCGGTGTCGAACAGCACGACCGCCGCAGCCAGGGTGGGGCCATGGGGCTGGTCGTCGGGGATCAAGGGTGACCGGTGGGACTCGAACCCACGACCTCCTGGACCACAACCAGGGGCTACCACCAGCTGAGCTACGGCCACCGCGTGCCCTCAGGATACCGGTATCGGCAAACTGCCGCCCTATTCGCCCGATCCGAGGCGGCGCAGGGCCTATGAGCGGCCCCTGATAGAGAGGTGCCGGGCACCGTTCCATCACCCGTGACAGAGGTAACGGGGCGGTTACGCCCGTGCAACGCGTGTAACGACGGTGCCCGGCACCATCGTTCCACCCGTCAGGCGGCGAAGCTGTCTGACGGGTGGTTCTCGCCCTCGGTGTAGTCGGCGCTGGTCGCCTGCTGGAGCAGCTCGTGGTCGAGCACGAACCGGCGCATCAGCTGCTTCTCCTGCTCCGTGCGGTCAGGCTGCTCGGCCAACGCCTTGATGCGGTCGACGATCGCGCCCGGTTCCAGGAACGGCCGCAGCCGCCGGTGATCCAGCCGGTTCTCGACTCGCGGCCCACGCGCGCTCGCGCTCGGCTGCCCGGCGCCGCGCATGAACGGCTGCAGGAACGCCACCAGCCCCTCGTCCGGCTCGATTGACCGCGACACCCACGCCCGGCACTCGCCGCGGTTCCAGCTCGCCCAGCAGGTCAGCGCTTCGCCCATCTTGGGAGCGCCCAGCAGGCCGCCGCCCTCAGCCTCGTCGCGCACCGCCGTCAGCGCCAGGTTCTCGACCTGCGCCAGCTGCGACAGCGTCACCAGCGTCTCCGCGCCCTCCGTCCACTCCCCGCCGTACTTGCCGTGCTGCTGGCCGAGCATGATCACGATGTCGGTCGTGGTCGCGATCGAGCCGCCGCTGCCGATCGCCTCCTCCAGCAGCGACACGCGCTCGTCCTGCTCCACCTGCAGCAGCAGCCGCCGCACGATCCGGCGCAGGTGCTGCGAGACATCGATGTCCAGCCGCCCGCTCTCCTCACGCCGCAGCAGCTCGTTCGCCGCCTGGAACAGCGCCCGCATCGCCGCCTCCAGCTCCTCGCGGTCGCCGTTCTCCCCGATGTGGTTCTCGAGCCGGCTGAGGAACGCCTCCAGCCGCTGTGGCGCGTCCGGCCCGGGGTCGCGAGCGAGCTCGATCAGCGTGGCCGCGAACTGGTTGGTGTCGCCGAAGTGCTCCAGCTTCGAGGCCAGGTCGGCGTTCGAGATGCCGCCGCTCGGGATCGCCAGCTGGAAGTAGACCGGGAACGTCTCCTCGCTGGCCACCAGCAGCAGCGTCCGCCACGTGTCCTCCGGCATCGTCGCCAGCACCCGCGCTCCGAGGATGTCGCCCAGCCGCGGGAACAGGCGCATCAGCAGGTTCGTGGCGCGCGTGCGGTCTGCCTCGGACAGCTGCTCGCCCCAGGCCTCGTGGTAGCGCTTGGTCTCGCCCAGCGATCCGTCCTCGTCGCGCCGCGCGGTGACCGGCAGCAGGAACGCCGCCGGCCGCCGCCGCACCGCGTCGTAGGCGACGGGGCAGAACAGCCGCAGCGTCTCGAGCGCCGTGAAGTCGATCGGGTTGACCTCGCCCCTGACCGCCGCGTACGTGGCCGTGGTCGCGTTCACCAGGCGGACAACGTCGCGCGGGGTGCGCAGAAACGGATCGATCGCGTGCGTGCAGATGTCGACCCAGTAGTCCGGATGCACCAGCCCGCCCTCGCGGGCCTCGGTCAGCAACGGCTCAATCCGGTCGACGAACATCTGCTGCAGCAGCGCACGGTCGGCCAGCGGCAGGTCGATCTCGAGCTGCAGCGTCTTGTCGATCCCATCGCCGTTGACCAGGTCTCGGCTGAGCGCGATCACGAACACGAGGTTGGCGATCGGGGCGGCCGACGCCAGCAGCCGCAGCAGCTCCGCCAGGCGAACCGGAACCAGCCGGTCGGCGTCGTCGATCAGCACCACCACGCGCTTGTCGCTCGAGCCGAGCGTCGAGGCCACCTTCGCCAGCAGCGCCGCGATCTGCGTGGGGTCGGGAAGCTGGTCGGAGCCGGCCCCAAGCACCGCCGATGCCAGCAGCTGCACGAACCGCTGCTCCAGATCGGCGCCGCCGGACAACAGCCACGGGTTCCAGTCGACCACCGTCCACTTGGCGGCGGCCGGGTGCGCGCGCAGCGCCGACCGCGTCAGGTTGAGCGCGGTCGTACGTCCGCCGCCGGGATCGCCGTAGAGGCCGACCGTGATCCCGTCCTTGGGGGATAGCGTCGCGATCACCGAGGCCAGGTGCGCCGCAAATGCGGCATGGCCAAGCGCATCGGCCGACGCGTCGCTCAGCGGCCGATCGGGTGACAGCTCCGAAGCGTGTGTGGGCGTTTCGATGTGCGGCCTCGCGATCCAGTTTTCCAACCTTCCTCATCGGCGCGATGCTGCCGGGTCTTGAT
>DATNEO010000097.1:0-4090 GCA_035553035.1 Gaiellales bacterium
CATCATCACCGGCCTGGGCGGCGCCACCCACGGCATCCCGCGCGAGACCGGCTTCGACATCGTGGCCGCCTCCGAGGTGATGGCGATCATGGGCATGGCCACCTCGCTGCAGGATCTGCGCAAGCGGATCGGCTCGATCACGGTCGCCTACGACGTCGAGGGGGCACCAATCACGGCCGAGCAGATGGGTTGCGCCGGCGCCATGACGGTGCTGCTGAAGGACGCGCTGAAGCCGAACCTGATCCAGACGCTGGAGGGCCAGCCCTGCTTCATGCACATCGGGCCGTTCGGCAACATCGCCCACGGCAACAGTTCGGTGGTGGCCGACCTTGCCGGCCGCAAGCTGGGCGACTACCTGGTGACGGAGGCCGGCTTCGGCAGCGACCTGGGCATGGAGAAGTTCATGGACATCGTCTGCCGCGCGGGCGGGTTCGGGCCCAATGCGGTCGTGATCGTCGCCACCGCCAAGGCGCTCAAGCATCACGCCGGCCTGGAGGACGACCCCCGCAACTCGGCCGCCGACAACCTGAGCGCGATCGAGGAGGGCTCGGCGAACCTGGCCCGCCACATCCTCAACGCGAAGGAGTTCGGCGTGCCCTGCGTGGTGGCCGCCAACCGCTTCCCCGGCGACACCGACGAGGAGGTCGCGCTGGTGCAGAAGCTGGCGCTCGACCACGGGGCCCACGCGGCGGTGCTGAACGAGGGCTTCTCCAAGGGCGGCGCCGGTGCGGCCGAGATGGCCGAGGCCGTGGCCGATGCCTGCGACCAGCCGAACACGTTCAACTTCATGTACGAGGATTCCGACCCGATCGGCGTCAAGATCGAGAAGATCGCGAAGCGCATCTACCGGGCGGATGGCGTCGACTTCCTGCCCGCCGCGCAGCAGAAGGTCGAGCAGTTCACGCGCGACGGGCTGACCGGCCTCTCGATCTGCATGGCCAAGACGCACCTGTCGCTATCGGCCGACCCGGCCCTGGCCAACGCGCCGACCGGCTTCCGCATCCCCGTGCGCGACATCCGGCCGTACACCGGCGCCGGGTTCCTGACGGCGCTCTGCGGCGACATCATGCAGATGCCGGGGCTGGGCAAGACCCCGGCCGGCTTCAACGTGGACATCGACGAGGATGGGAAGACGGTCGGACTCTTCTAGCGATCACAGGGACGACCCGTATCTGAGCGCAAGCGTCGCGCAGTTGCTCGACGACCTGGCCGCCCGCACCCCCGCACCGGGGGGCGGCGCGGCCGCGGCTCTGACCTGTGCGATGGCGGCGGCGCTGGTCGAGATGGCGACCTCGTTCGCCTCGGCGCAGGGGCTGGAGGCGGTGCGCGACCGGGCGCACGCGATCCGCGAGCAGGCGTCGGGGCTGGCCTACGCTGACGGCCGGGCCTACGGCGTGGTGCTGGAGGCGCTGCGGATGGAGAAGGGCGACCAGCGCACGGCGGGCCTGGACGAGGCGGTGTCCGGCGCGATCGCCGTGCCGATGCAGGTGCTGGAGCTGGCCTCGGAGGTGGCGACGCTGGCGGCGGATGTCGCTGAGACAGGCAACAGGAACCTGGAGGGCGACGCGCTGGCGGGTTCGCTGCTGGCCGAGGCGGCGGCGCGCTCGGCGGCCACGCTGGCGCAGATGAACATGAGCATGCTGTCGCGCCACGCCGTGGCCGAGGCGCACCTGGAGCGCATGCGCCCGGCGCTGGCCAGGGCCACGCGAGCGCGCGAGCGCGCCGTCACGGCATACGCGCACGTGTAAGCGAAGCCAGACCCTTCGCGTGCTCGCTACAGGTGCTTGCCGAACCACGCCACGATCCGCTCCATGCGGTCGACGCGGCGGTCGGGTCGTGCGCTCGAGGCCATCGAGTGGTCGCTGTCGGGGTACAGCACGTACTCGACCTCCCGGCCCAGGCGTCGCAGAGCAATGAAGAACTGCTCGTTGTCGGCCGGCGGACAGCGCAGGTCGCTCTCGCCCTGCAGGATCATCAGCGGCGTGTGCACGTTCGACACGTGCCGCAGCGGCGATTGGCGCCAGAGCGACTCGACCCCCTCGGGCGTGAGCGGCTCGCCCAGGCCCTCCTGGGGGTTGTAGACGTAGCCGACGTCGCAGTTCCCATAGGCCGAGATCTGGTTGGTGACGCCATTCGACGAGACGGCCGCGGCGAACCGGTCGGTCGTGCCGACCAGCCAGTTGACCATGAACCCGCCGTAGCTGTTCCCGTAGCAGCCCAGCCGCTTGGGGTCCGCCAGCCCGGCCCTGACCAGGTGGTCGAGCACGGCGTGGCAGTCGGCGTCGTCCACGTCTCCCCATGCCCCGTCCAGTGCCGCGATCCACTCGCGCCCCTGGTCCCATGATCCCCGGATGTTGGGCCGAGCCACCCGGTACCCGGCGCCGACCAGCATGTGGTCGGTGGCGTCGGCCGCATAGGGCCACGCCCAGGTGGGGCCGCCGTGGATGTGCAAGATGGTCGGCATCGGCCGGTTCCTCGCGCCGGCCGGCGACAGCACGAACGTGCGGATCGGCCCGGCCGGGCCCTTCACGATCAGCTCCTGCATCACCGGGCGCGCCCTGCTCGCCAGCCAGGCGTCGCCGGCAGCGGTTCGCCGCCGCGGCTCTCGCCCCGGCTCCAGCGCGTACACGTCGGCGCCGTCGTACTCGTTCAGCGACATCAGCACCGCCACCCGCCGGCCGGCGCCGGTCAGCTCGTAGGCCGTCGGGTTCAGCTCCGGGTCGACCAGCTGCACCAGCCCGTCGTCGGTGACCCGGCAGGGCACGTCGCGGCCGGCGTCGGGGATCACGGTCAGCCGCTCGCCGCCGCCGCCCTGCTTGCCGGCAAAGTTCTCCATGCCCTCGGTCAGCAGCCGGCCTGAGCCGTCACCGGCCACGCTCCATACCAGCGTCGGGTCCTCGTCCATGGGCGGGTTGCGGTCGTATGCGATGCAGATCGGCGTGCCGTCCGAGTCGAACGAGAAGCGCATCACCTCGCCGGGCAGCTTCGAGCGCTGGCGGATGCGGCCGCTCTTGACCTCGACCACGTGCACCTGCGCATCGGGATGGATCTCGTCGCCGCCGCGGTCGGCGATGAAGCCGATCGATTTGCCGCCGGGATGGGGGCGCACGTGATACGCCGACCACGGGCCTCTGGTCAGCCTCCGGGAGCGGCCGCCGAGGGTGACCACGTGGACGTGGCGCCGGTGGTCGAGCAGGCCGTCGCCGTCCATCCGCCAGTCGACGTGGCGCAGGACGCGCACCGTCGCCGTCTCGTCGCCCTTGCGCTCGCCGCGCAGGTCATAGGACTCGTCGTCCGTCGCAACCACCGCCAGCGAGCGGCCGTCCGGCATCCACTCCGCCTCGGTCACGCCCCGCCTGAAGGCCGTCAGCGGCCGCGGGTCACCGCCGTCGAGCGGCAGCACCAGCAGCTGGGACACCCCGGCCTTCTCGCGGTCGGAGAGGAACGCCAGCGAGCGGCCGTCGGGCGAGAAGCGCGGCGCGGTGTCGCTCCAGGCCCCGTGCGTGAGCCGCCGCTGGCGGCCGCTGCCGAACGGCACGAGCCACAGGCTGGAACGGTCCTTGCCGCCGACCACCGTGCGCTCGCAGTAGGCGATCCGTTCGCCGTCGGGCGACAGATCGATCGAGCTGATCAGCCGCTCGCGCAGCAGGTCGGCGGGAGCCAGGCGGGATAGGATGGGCGACGGCATGGTGCGGAAGTATTCCCGGTTTGCGCTGCGGGTGGCGCGATGAGCGACGTCGCCGAGTTCCTCGGGCGCTACAAGCCGTTCTCCCATGCCGAACCGGCGGAGTTGGAGGCGCTGGCCGAGGCCGCGGAAGTGGTGTCGGCGCCGCCGGGAGCGTCCATTCTGATCGAGGACGGCGCCGTCTCGCGCGGCGTCTACGTCGTCCGCAGCGGCGCGGTCGAGCTGGTGCACGAGGACGAGGTGGTCGACGTGCTGGACGTCGGCGAGGTGTTCGGCCATCCGTCGATGCTGACCGGGCAGGCACCCGCCTTCACCGTGCGCGCCCGCGAGCAGTGCGAGCTGATCCTGATCCCGGCCAAGCAGGCGGTGCCGCACCTGAGCGGCGAGTTCGTGGCCTCGACCCTG
>DATNEO010000098.1:0-12164 GCA_035553035.1 Gaiellales bacterium
AGCTGCTGGGACACGCGGTTGCAGAGCGCGTCCAGCTGCACCTGGTCGGCCGTGCCCAGGCACGCCAGCATCAGGAACTCGTCGCCGCCCAGGCGTGCGACCACGTCGCCGTCGCGTGAGATCACCGAGAGCCGCTCGCCGATCGCGCGCAGCAGCGAGTCACCGGCGGCGTGGCCGTGAGCGTCGTTCACCTGCTTGAAGCCGTCCAGGTCGATGAACAGCACCGCCACGCAGGAGCCGTCGCGGCCGGCGCTAGGCGGCGCGGCGGCGGCCGTGCTGCTTGGCGCTGTACATCGCCACGTCGGCGACGCGGATCAGGTCGTCGCCGGTGCCCGCGTCGCGCGGGAACAGCGCCAGGCCGACGCTGCCGGACACCTTCAGGTCGGCGCCGTCGACACTGACCGGGGCCAGGAGCTGCTGGTAGACGCGGTTGCAGAGCGCGTCCAGGTGCGACTGGTCGGCCGTGCCCAGGCAGGCCAGCATCAGGAACTCGTCGCCGCCCAGGCGCGCGACCACGTCGCCGTCACGCGAGATCGTGGAGAGCCGCTCGCCGACCGTGCGCAGCAGCGAATCACCGGCGGCGTGTCCATGGGCATCGTTCACCTGCTTGAACCCGTCCAGGTCGATGAACAGCACGGCCACGCAGGAGCCGTCGCGGCCGGCGCGGGCCAGCGCGGCGTCGAGATGCTCCTGGAACTGTGCGCGGTTGGGCAGGCCGGTGAGGTGGTCGTGGTAGGCCAGGTGCGCGAGACGCGCGTGCGCCTCGGCCAGCTCCTGCTCCACGAGGTGGCGGTCGGTGATGTCGGTGACGATGCCGTCCACCAGCCGCCTTCCGTCGACCACCGGCTGCGGGATGCAACGCTCCCAGACCCAGCGGGTGGCGCCGTCGAACCCGACCAGCCGGTACTCCGTCTCGGTAACTTCGCCGTTCTGCAGCGGCGCGAAGCCGGCCTCGTAGGTGGCGCGGTCGTCCGGGTGGATGCAGGCCTCCCAGGCCTCCTCCTTGTCCATCCCCTCCGGCACGCCGCCCAGCAGGCTCTCCAGGGCCTGGCCGATCCAGACGTGGCAGACGTACTCGAGATCGTCGAACAGCTCCATCTCGTACATGTGCACGCCGGCGGTCGCAGCCACGCGCCGAAGCAGCGCGGCCACCGCCGCGTTCTGGTCTGAGGGATCGTTCGGAGCCATGTCTGTGCTCAAAGGGTCTGCCGATTGCATCGGCTGAATCGGCCCGGGCCATGAGCCGCGCGGCGGGTCAACGCCGGTCGAGCGACATCGCCGCGGCGTAGGCGGCGCGCACATCGCGCTCCGTCCAGGGGCGCGGATTGACGGTCAGGCAGTAGTCCGCGAGCGAGAGCTCCACCAGGCGGTCGATGTGGCCCTCCTGGACGCCCGCTTCGCGCAATGTGGGCAGCCCGATCGCTGCCAGCAACCGGCGCACGGCGCGCACCGACCGCGAACCGTCGCCGCTGCCGTCGTCCGGCTCTCCCAGCGCATCCGCCACACGCTCCAGCCGGCCCTCGCATGCGGGGCGGTTTACCTCCAGCGTCTCGGCCAGCACCAGGCCGACCGTGAGGCCGTGCGGCAGCCCCAGGGTTGAACCGATCGCGTGGCCGAGCGCGTGGTCGGCGCCGGAGTCCGACAGGTTCATCGCCAGGCCGGCCATCAGGCTGCCCAGGCTCAGCTCGGTGCGGCCGTCGACGTCGGAGCCGTCGGCCACCGACCGCTCCAGGCCGGCCGCGACGTGGCGGCACGCCTCGAGGCCGACGGCCAGGGACATCGGGTTGCCGTTCGAGACGATCGCGCCTCCGATCGCCTGGGCCAGCGCGTCGGCGCCGGTGTAGGCGGTCGGCTCCGGCGGCAGATCCAGGGTCAAGAGCGGGTCGACCAGTGCATCCTGAGCGCGCATCAGCGGATGCGCGACCCCCAGCTTCCGCCCCTGCACGGGGTCGACCACCACCGACCCGCCGGACACCTCGCTGCCGGTACCGGAGGTGGTCGGCACAGCGATCAGGTCGACGGTCGGAACCGTGACGGTCGCCTCGCCCGCCAGGAACGCCTCGATCGGCCGGCCCTGGCCGGCCACCAGCCTCGCCGCCTTGGCCAGGTCGATGGCCGAACCGCCGCCCACCGCCACCAGCACCTGCGGCCGCTCTGCCGCAACCCGTGCGGCGGCGTCGGCGACGAGCTCCGGCGTCGGCTCGCCGGGCGGCTTCTGGTACAGAGGCAGGCCCGCCACCGCCGCCGCGACGGCGTCGGTCGCGAGCACCGGCGGCTCGGATACGACAAGTGCGCGGCGGCCGCCGATCACCTCGGCCAGCGCGCCAACGACGCCCGGGCCGAACCTGATCCGCACCGGCAGCTGCGCATGGAACGGCTCGATCACCGCGCGAGCCTACCAACCGTGCCTGAGGCAGCCCCTACCTTGACATTGTTGTGAGTGACTGCTAACTTAGCTCGCGTGACCGCCACAACCACCCGCCAGACCGCAGAGCAGCGCCGCGACACCGTGCTCGACGCGGCCATGATCGAGTTCGGCCTGAAGGGCCTACATGGGGCTTCCACCGACGACATCGCCCGGCGCGCCGGCATTTCCCAGCCCTATCTGTTCCGGCTGTTCCAAACCAAGCGTGAGCTGTTCCTGGCGTCGGTGGAGCGGTGCTTCCGGCGAACCGAGCAGACGTTCCGCGACGCCGTCGACGGCGACACGCCGGAGCAGCGGCTGCAGACCATGGGCATGGCCTACTGCGAGCTGCTGGCCGACCGGCCCAAGCTGATGATGCAGCTGCAGGCGTACGCGGCCTGCAACGACCCGGACGTGCGTGACACCGTGCGGCGCTGCTACGAGCACCTGCACCGCGAGGTCACGGACATGTCCGGCGCCGACGCGGAACAGATCCGCACCTGGTTTTCGACCGGCATGTTCCTGAACGTGATGGCGGCGATGGACGCGCCGTCCGTGCAGGGCGCCTGGATGCAGGAGCTGATGGGCGACCTGATGCTCGAAAAGCTCAAGCGCTAGCGGGGCCCGGCCCCTTTTTTTCGCGTCGTTTGTGAGTGAGTAACCACTACATTACAGAGGAGGAACCGGAAATGACATCTCGCACACGCACCCTCTGGACGTTCGCCATCACGTCGGCGGCGCTGTTCATGGTCGTGCTCGACAACCTGGTCGTGACCACCGCGCTGCCCACCATCCAGCGCAGCCTGGGGGCGACCATCCAGGAGCTGGAGTGGACGGTCAACGCCTACACCCTCACCTTCGCGGTGCTGCTGCTGACCGGCGCAGCGCTGGGTGACCGGTTCGGTCGCCGCCGCATGTTCGTGATCGGCCTGGCCGTGTTCACGGCATCGTCGGCCGCCGCCGCGCTGGCGCCCGACGTCAACTGGCTGATCGCGGCACGCGCCGCCCAGGGATTCGGCGGCGCGATGGTGTTGCCGTTGACGTTGACGCTGCTGTCCGACGCCGTCCCTGTGGAGCGCCGCGGCCTGGCGCTGGGGTTCTGGTCGGCGATCAGCGGCCTGGGGGTGGCCATCGGGCCGCTGGTCGGCGGCGCCGTGGTCGAGGGCATCTCGTGGCAGTGGATCTTCTGGCTGAACGTCCCCATCGGGCTGGCCGTGCTGCCGCTGGCGGCGACCCGCCTGCGCGAGAGCCACGGCCCCGACCGCTCCCTGGACATCCCCGGACTGGCGCTGGTCAGCAGCGGGCTGTTCGGGATCGTCTGGGGGCTGGTGCGCGGCAACACGCTGGGCTGGACCGATCCCCAGATCCTGATCGCGCTGGGCGCCGGCGCCGTGCTGGTGGCGAGCTTCGTCGCCTGGGAGCTGCGCACGCCCGCCCCGATGCTGCCGATGCGCTTCTTCCGTAGCCGCGCCTTCGCTGCGTCGAACGCGGCGTCGTTGCTGATGTACTTCGGCATGTTCGGCTCGATCTTCCTGCTCACCCAGTACTTGCAGCTGGTGCACGGGTACTCGCCGCTGCGGGCGGGCGTGGCCACGCTGCCGTGGACGGCCATGCCGATGCTGATCGCGCCGATCGCCGGCGCGTACGTCGACCGCATCGGCGGGCGGCCGCTGATGGCGACCGGGATGGCGCTGCAGGCGGGTGCACTGGCATGGATGGCGGCGATCAGCAGCACCAGCACGCCCTACATCCAGATGGTGATCCCGTTCATGATGGCCGGCGTCGGGATGGCGCTCTACTTCGCGCCGTCGGCGCACGTGGTGCTGGGCTCCGTGGCCCGGCGCGACGAGGGCAAGGCCTCGGGCGCGGCGAACGCCATCCGCGAGCTGGGCGGGGTGTTCGGCGTGGCGGTGCTCGGCACGATCTTCTCGGATCGCGGCGGGTATGGGGCGCCACAGCACTTCGTCGACGGGCTGGTGCCGGCCGTGGCGGTGGGCGCTGTGGTGGTCGCCATCGGCGCAGGGATCGCACTGGCGATTCCGCGGCGGCGGCGAGCGGCCGAGCGAGCCGTCGAGCAGCCCGAGCTGCGCGCCGCGGCCTGAGCATCGAGCGGGGGCGTGGCTGCGGCCGCGCCTCCGCCGCTCAGTCTCGCAGCAACGCGCCCAGCGCGACGCCGAACACCACGTGCCCGGCGACCTCATGCACCAGCACGCGCCGGTCGCCGAACAGCTCCGGCCAGCTGCCGTCGCGCACGTCGGGGTGCAGTGCGTCGAATACCAGCAGCGTCGGCCACAGGCAGGCGTTCTCGATCTGGGCGGCGGCCACCGCCTGCAGGATGCCGCGGCCGCCGAGGCGGTTGAAGACGACGCCGAAGGCGGCCCCGTTCAGCACGTGCAAGGTCAGCCCGACCGGGAGCCAGTACCGCTCCGGGGCCAGCATCCGCCCCACCAGCCGTGGCTCGCTGTGGGGCGAGCGCGAGAACCGGCGCAGGCCCGGCTCCGCGGCAGCCCAGAAGCCGGCCGCGGCGGCACCCGCGGCTGCTGCCCGGAGCGTCCGTCCCATATCCCGGCATGGTAGGGCTAGTGTGAGTGCGTGACGACGCTCGTCTGGTTCCGGAGCGACCTGCGGCTGGCCGACAACCCCGCGCTGGCTGCCGCCGCCTCGCGAGGCCCGGTGATCCCGGTCTACGTGTGGGCGCCCGAGGAGGAGGGCAGCTGGCCGCCCGGCGCCGCTTCGCGCTGGTGGCTGCATCACTCGCTGGCCGCGCTGGAGCAAGCGCTGGAACGGCAGGGCTCGCAGCTGGTGATCCGCCGCGGGCCGGCCGACGACGCGCTTGCCGGGCTGATGGCCGAGACCGGTGCGGATGCCGTCTTCTGGAACCGCCGCTACGAGCCGGCCGCCGTCGCCCGCGAGGCGCAGCTGAAGCGCTCGCTGCCGGGTGCGCAGAGCTTCAACGGCGCGCTGCTGCACGAGCCGTGGACGGTCGCGACCGGCGCTGGGACGCCCTACCAGGTGTTCACGCCGTTCTGGCGCAGGCTGCGGAGCATTGGCCCACCACAGGCGCCGCTGCCGGCGCCGCGCCTGGCGCGTCCGCCGCACAGGCTGCCATCGCTGCGGCCATTCGACCTGGGTCTGCTGCCCGATGTCGCCTGGGACGGCGGGCTGGCGGACTGCTGGCAGCCCGGGGAGGCCGGCGCGGCCGAGGCACTGGACGCGTTTGCGGAGCGGTCCGCGCGCTACGCCGAGGACCGCGATCTGCCCGCCCGCCCCAGCTCGCGGCTCTCGCCTCACCTGCATCATGGGGAGCTCTCGCCGCGCCAGGTGTGGCATGCGGTGACGCGGTCTGCCGGCGCGGCGGCGGAGCCGTACCTGCGGCAGCTGGCCTGGCGCGAGTTCGCCCACCACCTGCTCTACCACCACCCGGCCAGCGCCGAGCAGCCGCTGCGCCCGGGATTCGGCCGCATGCCCTGGCGCGACGATCCGACCGCGCTCGCGGCCTGGCGGCAGGGTCGCACCGGCTACGCGCTGGTGGACGCCGGCATGCGCCAGCTCCTGCAGACCGGCTGGATGCACAACCGGGCGCGGATGGTGACCGCCTCGTTTCTGACGAAGCACCTGCTGATCGACTGGCGCGCGGGTGCCCGCTGGTTCTGGGAAACGCTGGTCGACGCCGATCTGGCGAACAACACGCTGGGCTGGCAGTGGGTGGCCGGCAGCGGCGCAGACGCCGCTCCCTACCGCCGCATCTTCAGCCCCGAGCGACAGGCGCAGCGGTACGACACCGACGGCGGCTACCGCGATCGCTGGCTGGGCGGCGGCCATTGCCCGCCGCCGATCGTCGACCATGCGGCCGCCCGCACGCGAGCCCTCGCCGCCTACGACGCGGTGCGGTTCGCCGGACCCAGCTAGCCTTCGGCCATGAGCGACGAGCTGATCACCGACGGCGAGGGCACCGGCCCCCGCGACCCGGAGCAGCTGGAGGCCACCGCCACCACGGCGAACGCCGAGATCGCGCCCGAGACGCACATGGGCGCCGTGCACCTGACCGTCGCCGACCTGGGGCGCTCGATCCGCTACTACGAGCAGCAGATCGGCCTCGAGGTGGTCGCACAGGACGACGGCGTGGCCACACTCGGCAGCGGCCGCCGCGGCCTGCTGGTGCTGACCGAGCTGCCCGGCGCGCCGCCCGCACGCGGCCACACCGGGCTCTACCACTTCGCGCTGCTGGTGCCCGAGCGCGGCGACCTGGCTCGCTGGCTGGCCCACGCCGCCCGTGACCGCGTCACGCTGGTAGGGCTGTCGGACCACTTCGTGAGCGAGGCCCTGTATCTGCGCGACCCCGACCACCACGGCATCGAGATCTACTGGGACCGCCCGCGCGAGATCTGGCAGGACCAGGTGGGCGTGCGCATGACCACCGAGCCGCTGGACGTGGAGAACCTGCTGGCCGAGCTGGACGACCCGGGATCAGAGCCGTTCGACGGCCTGCCGGGCGGTACCACGATGGGACACGTGCACCTGCAGGTGTCTGAGATCCACCCCACGGTCGGCTTCTACCGCGACCTGCTCGGGTTCGGCCTGATGGCACAGCTGGGCGACAGCGCCGCCTTCCTGGCGGCCGGCGGCTACCACCACCACCTGGGCGCAAACACCTGGGAGAGCCGCGGGGCCTCACCGCCGCCGGCGGGCACCGCCGCCCTGCGCCACGCGACGATCGTCCTGCCGGACGACGCCGCCCGCGACCGCGTGCTCGACCGCCTCGAGCAGGCCGGCCACGCCGCTGACGAGGGCGAGCACGGCCCCGCCGTGTCCGACCCCTCAGGCAACCGGCTGGTGCTCTCGACCGAGTGAGGTTGGACGTCGCGGCGTTACGGCGCCGTGACCGGCGCGTGTCACGCAATTCCGCAACGAAGCTCGCGCCTCTGTGGAGATCCCACCCCCACATGCAACGATTCGCACGGTAGGGCTGGCACGTGCATCACGGCGTCCCACCGGCCCATTGCGCAACCACGCGGACGGGCATCACCGGCCGGTAACGACACGTCACTATCCCGTGCCGGACCGTCCCTGCCGCCCGAGTCGGGCTCTGAGCCCGTCAAGAGCGCGCCGGGCGTTGCGCGGCTGAGTGAGCGGCGTTAGCCATTGTGGCGGGCCCGTGACGAAGTGGCGGAAACAGACCGTCTAGTTGCCACTGCGGGCGCGTTTGATCGTCTCGACGATCGCCTCGGGTGGGTGCGCGCCGGCCAGTCCGTAGCGGCGATTGAAGACGAAGAAGGGCACCGAGCTGATGCCAAGCTCGAGCGCGTCTGTCTCGTCGGTGCGGACGTCCATCACGTAGTCGTCGCCCGCCAGCATCGCGCTCACGGCCGCCGGCTCGAGCCCACCACGGCCGGCCGCGGCCGCCAGCGCCGCCGGGTCCCCGATCGGCTCCCCCTCGGCGAAGTACGCCGACATCAGCCGATCCTGGACCGCGTTCTGAACGCCGGCGGCGTGCGCCATGTGCAGCACCCGGTGCGCGTCGAAGGTGTTGCCGCGGCGGGCACGGGCGAAGTCGAACGTGAGACCCATCTCGGCACCCATCCGCTCCGTCTGCTCGTGCACCGCGCGCGCCTCCTCGACGCTGATGCCGCGGCGCCGGGCCAGCTCCTCGTCGGCCGATCCGGCGTCGGCGGGGAGCGTCGGATCCAGCTCGAAGCTGCGCCAGCGCAGGTCGATCAGCTCGCGGTCAGGCACCTGCTCGAGCGCCTGCTCGAGGTAGCGCTTGCCCACGTAGCACCACGAGCAGACCACGTCCGACCAGATCTCGAGCGTCAGTGCGGGTGCCGGGTCGGTCATGTCATCGTCAGCGCAGCGGGATGCCGTCGCCGTCGCCCTCCGCCCGGGGGCCGTCGATGCGACGATCGGTCTCCGCGATCGAGACGTCGTTGATGCTGGCCTCGCGGCGCCGCATCAGCCCGTTGTGCTCGAACTCCCAGTTCTCATTGCCATATGACCGCCACCAGCGGCCGGAGGCGTCGTGCCACTCATACTGGAAGCGCACGGCGATGCGGTTACCGGCGAACGTCCAGAGATCCTTGCGAAGCACGTAGTCGAGCTCCTTCTCCCACTTGCGCACGAGGAACGCGTGCACCTCGTCGCGCCCGGACAGGAACTCGTCGCGGTTCCGCCACTGCGTGTCCTCGGTGTAGGCGAGCACGACGCGGTCGGGATCTCGGGTATTCCACGCCGCCTCGGCGGCCAGCACCTTCTTCCACGCATCCGCCTCGGTGAACGGCGGAAACGGCGGGCGCTCGACGGCTGACATGTCGGGGATCATAGGCCGCCGATCCGCACGAACTCCGCCTCCGGATCGTGGTCGATGCCCGGATTGCCGTCGACCACCAGATCGCAGCGTGCGCGGGTGCCGTCCTGCGCGAAGTGGGCGTCCTCCTCGGCCATCCACGCGTCCCAGGACGCCCGCGCTTTCTTGCCGTCCCGCTCCAGCCCCCGCTCCAGGCGGAGTTCCTCGGGCGCATCTACCCAGATCGCGTAGGCCAGCCGGTCGGCGGCCGCGCGCCGAGTGCTGGAGACACCCTCGATCACCACCGCCGGCATCGGCTCCACCGCATGCCACTCGGCCAGCCGTCCGGCCTCCCAGTCCCAGCGCCGATAGCGCGCGGTCGCTGCGGCCGAGAGCGGCACGATCACCTCGCGCTCCAACCGCGGCCACCACTCCACGCCGGGCGCTCCGGTCGCGAAGTCGTCGGTGTGCACGACCGCAGCACCGCCCAGCGCAGCCGCCAGCCGAGCCGCGAACGTGGACTTGCCGGCGCCGCCGTAGCCGTCGACCGCCACCAGCCGCACGCCGCCGGGACGGGCCAGGATCGACCCGGCCAGCGATCGGAACGTCTGCACCTGCCGGTCTCCCATCAGCCGCGTCGATCGTCATCCATCTGGACGGGTTCTACCAGAAGCATCCCGGCTAGGATCGACCCGCCGATGAACCGGCTGGGCGAGGACATGGCAGTGCGTCTGCCCCGCATCCCGGGCGGCACCGGCACCATCGAGACGGAGCTGCGCTGGTTGCCGAAGCTGGCACCGTTGCTGCCGGTCGACATCTCCCTGCACCGGTGGCTGGACGGCGAGAGCTTGAACGTCGAGCAGGTGGCCGATCCCGTCGCCCTGGCGCAGGACCTGGGCGGCTTCGTGGCCGCGCTGCGGCGGATCGACACGACGGGCGGGCCGATCGCCGGGCGGGACGGATCGCGCGGCGTGCCGCTGGCCCGGCGGGACGCCGCCACCAGGGAGGCGATCGCCCAGCTCGACGGCCTCGTCGACGGCCCCGCCGTCACCACCGCCTGGGAGGCGGCCGTGCGGGCACCGACGTGGCAGCGTCCCGGCGTCTGGATTCACGGCGACCTGCCGTCCGGAAACGTGCTGATCGACGACAGCGGTCGGCTGAGCGCGGTGATCGACTTCGGATGCATGGCCGTGGGCGACCCGGCCTGCGACGTGATGGCCGCCTGGACGCTATTTGAGGCCGAGGGCCGGGAGGCGTTCCGGTCGGTGATCGAGGTCGATGACGCCACCTGGACGCGGGGCCGCGGCTGGGCGCTCTCGTTCGCGCTGATCGCCCTGCGCTACTACATGCACACGAACCCGGTGTTCGTACGCGATGCCCGGCATGTGATCCGCGAAGTGCTGGCCCCAGCGTGATGTAGGGATATCCCCCTCGCGGACGCCGTGTCTGGCCACCTACCGTGACGGCAGGTTCGATGTCCACGGTGAGGAGGTGCGTGATGATCATGGAGCTGGGGCTGGTACTGGTCGTGCTGTTCGTGATCACGTTCCGCTCGATGCAGCGGCAGGCTGCGGTCGTGGCCGGGGAAGCGGGCACGGTGGCGGCAGGCACCGCCGGTGATTCGCCGCCGTCGCGTGCGAGAACGGCGGCGAGCGCCTCGCTGGCCTGCGCCCTGCTGTGGCCCGCGTCGCTGCTGTTCTCGCCGATCCCGTTCCACCTCGAATTTCAGGCGCCGTTCGCCGGGATCCTCCTAGGCGTGCTGGCGATCGTCCGGCTCGGCAACCGGTTCGGGTCTCGGTGGCAGGTGGTCGCGTGGCTGGGCGTCGGGCTGAGCATCATCTGGACCCTGATCGTGTTCGCAGCGATCGCGCTGATGCTCTTCGAGTAGCCGAGACGGCCGTGAGCCGGGGCATGTCGCCGCTCCCGAGCCGGAGATAGGCTGCGCGCGAGGTGAACCGACTCCTCTACCCGTTGGTATTCGTGGCCGGTGCGGGCACGATGGCGACCGAGATGTGCGCCTCGCGGCTGCTGGCGCCCTTCTTCGGAGCATCGATCTTGATCTGGGCGAACATCATCGGCCTGATCCTGATCTACCTCTCGGTCGGCTACTTCTGGGGCGGCCGGCTGGCCGACCGCCACCCCAGCCTGCCCTACATGTGCCGGCTGATCGTGTGCGCCGCGATGGCGATCGCCGTGATCCCGTTCGTGTCCGAGCCGCTGCTCTCGGCCGCGGTGGGCGCGTTTGCGCAGGCGTCGGTGGGCGCCTTCCTGGGCTCCTTCTTCGCCTCCATGGCGCTGTTCTCGGTACCGATCACGCTGCTGGGAATGGTCTCGCCGTTCGCGGTACGGCTCGCGGTCGACTCGGTCGAGCGCGCCGGCGAGATCGCCGGGCGGCTGTACGCGCTGTCCACCGCCGGGTCGATCCTGGGCACGTTCCTACCGGTGGTGCTGCTGATCCCGCTGATCGGCACCCGCCGCACCATGCTGGCCACGGCGGCCGTGCTGGCGCTGGCGGCGACGCCTGCGCTTGGCTGGCGATACGTGCTGGCACCGACCGCGGTGGTGGCGCTGGCGCTGGTGCCGCCGGGCCTTGTGAAGCCGGGGTCGGGCGTGATCTGGGAGGGCGAGTCGGCCTACCAGTTCATCCAGGTGCAGGCCACGGCGGACGGCGGCCGCGTGCTGCACCTGAACGAGGGCTGGGCCGAGCACTCGGTCTGGCACCGCGACCGCGTGCTCACCGGCGGCTACTGGGATCAGTTCCTGCTCGCCCCAGATATGCACGGCCCCGGGTTCGGGTCGCTGGCGATGATCGGCTACGCCGGTGGCACCGTCGGCCGCGCCTACGGCACCTTCTGGCCCGCCACCAACGTGCTCGGCATCGAGCTCGACCCCGAGGTCACCGCCATCGGGCGCCGCTACTTCGGGCTGGCGTCGAACCCACGGGTGCGCGTGGCCACGGCCGACGGACGCCCCTACCTGGCCACCCACTCGACTCGATACGACGCGATCTTCCTGGACGCGTTCCGGCAGCCCTACATCCCGTTCTACCTGACCACGCAGGAGTTCTGGCGGCTGGCCGACGAACGGCTGCGGCCGGGCGGGATGGTGATGGCCAACGTCGGCACGATCCCGGGCGACGAGCGCCTGCCGAGCGCGATCGCAGGCACCATGGCCACGGTCTTCCCCAGGGTCTACCGCTGGCGGGTGGGCGGCTTCAACGAGATCGTGGCCGGGTTCACGCGGCCGGTCTCGGCCTCCCAGCTGCGTGCGCGCCTGGCCGCCGCCGCGCCCGCGCTCGACCCAGCTGCCGACCTGGCCGAGAGGCTGCAACCGCAGGCGCCGTCGAGCGACCCGCTGACCGATGACCGGGCGCCGGTGGAGTGGCTGACCGACCAGCTGATCGTGCGCTACGCGGACGGCGGCTGAGCCAGATCGAAGCGCAGCGGCGTCAGCGCGGCGCGATCCGCCATTCCCCGCCGC
>DATNEO010000099.1:0-29103 GCA_035553035.1 Gaiellales bacterium
CGTCGGTCTCGCCGAAGTACTGCCGCCGCTCCGAGTGCCCCAGCAGCACGCCGTGCACGCCCAGGTCGAGCAGCATGGCCGCCGAGACCTCGCCGGTGAAGGCGCCCTGCGCGGCCTGGTGCATGTTCTGGGCGTAGACGCGGAGCTGCGATCCGGACGCGGCCCGCACCGCCTCGGCCAGCGACGTGAAGGGCACGCACACGGCCACCTCCGGCCCCTCGGGCAGCCGCGCGGCCAGGTCGGCCACGAACGGGCCGGTCTCGCCGGCGGTCTTGTGCATCTTCCAGTTGCCGGCCACGAACGGCCGTCGCCCGCTCACGCCGGCGATCCCTGCAGCGCGACCACGCCGGGCAGCGGCTTGCCCTCGATCAGCTCGAGCGCGGCACCGCCCCCTGTCGAGACGTGGGTGATGTCGCCGGCCACGCCGGCCACGTTGACGGCGGCCACCGAGTCGCCGCCGCCCACCACCGAGGCGGCGTTCGAGCCGGCCACCGCGCGGGCCACCGCCAGCGTGCCCTGCGCGAACGGCTCCAGCTCGAACACGCCCATCGGCCCGTTCCAGAAGATCGTCTCGGCGGAGGCAAGCCGGGACGCGTAGGCCTCGGCGGTGGCCGGGCCGATGTCGAGCCCCATCCAGCCGTCGGGGATGTCGCCGACCGGCACCACCCGCGTCTCGGCGTCGGCGGCGAAGCGATCCGCCACCACCACGTCGCTGGGCAGCAGCAGCCGGCAGCCGCGCTCGCGGGCGTCGCCCATCGCCTTCCGCGCGATCGCCTGGCCGCTCTCGTCCTCGTGGCGCGACGCCCCCACTGCGAGGCCGTCCGCGACCAGGAACGTGAAGGCCATCGCGCCTCCGATCAGGATCGAGTCGGCCAGCTGGGTGAGCCGGTCGATGACCCCGATCTTGTCGGCCACCTTGACGCCGCCGATCACGACCACGAACGGCCGCGCCGGGCTGTCCAGCAGGTTCGCGAAGGCGTCCAGCTCCGACTCCAGCAGCAGTCCCGCCGCCGACGGCAGCTGCTGCGCGATTCCGACCGTGGATGCGTGCGCGCGGTGCACCGCCCCGAACGCGTCCTGCACGAACAGATCGCCGTTGGCGGCCAGCTCGGCCGCGAAGCCGGGATCGTTGGCCTCCTCGCGGGCGTCGAAGCGCAGGTTCTCGAGCACCCGCAGCTCGCCCTGCTCATCGCCGAAGGCGATCTCGCGCCCCAGCAGCTCCGACAGCCGCTCCGCAACCGGCCGCAGCGACAGCTCCGGCTTGGGCTCCCCCTTGGGCCGGCCCAGATGTGAGCACACCACCACCTGCGCGCCCTCGTCCAGCAGCAGCTCGATGGTCGGCACGGCCGCGCGAATGCGGGTGTCGTCGGCCACGTGACCGGCATCCAGCGGCACGTTCAGGTCGGAGCGAACCAGCACACGCCGACCGGCGACGTCCAGGTCGCGGACGCCCCTCACGCGATCTTGTCGATGAGGTCCACCACCCGGCAGGAGTAGCCCCACTCGTTGTCATACCAGGAGAGCACCTTGACCAGGTTGCCGTTGGCCATGGTCAGCTTGGAGTCGAAGATCGAGCTGAACGAGTTGCCGACCACGTCGGTGGACACGATCGGATCGTCGGTGTACTGGAGGATGCCGGTCATCGCGCCGGTGTCCGCGGCCGCCGCGAAGGCCTCGTTGACCTCGTCGCGGGTGACGTCCTTTTCGAGCACCGCGACCAGGTCGGTGGCCGAACCGCACGGCACCGGCACGCGTAGGGACAGGCCGTCCAGCTTGCCGAGCAGCTCCGGGATCACCAGCCCGATCGCCTTGGCGGCGCCGGTCGTGGTCGGGATCACGTTGAGGGCGGCGGCACGGGCGCGACGCAGGTCTGAGTGGGGTGCGTCCAGCAGCGCCTGGTCGCCGGTGTAGGCGTGGGTCGTGGTCATGAAGCCGCGCTGGATGCCGAAGCGGTCGAGCAGCACCTTGGCCAGCGGCGCCAGGCAGTTGGTTGTGCACGAGGCGTTGGAGATGATGTGGTGGCTGTCGGCGTCGTAGAGGTCGTCGTTGACGCCGATGCAGACGGTGATGTCGGGGTCGGTCGCGGGAGCGCTGATGATCACCTTGCGGGCGCCGGCCTCGAGGTGCTTGGCCGCGCCCTCACGCTTTGTGAAGAAGCCGGTCGATTCGACCACCACGTCGATCCCGAGCTCGCCCCAGGGCAGCGCGGCCGGGTCGCGCTCGGCCGCCACGGCCACGGGCTTGCCGCCCACCGACAGGCCGTCGCCGTCGACGGAGACGTCATCGGGGTAGGCGCCGTGGATGCTGTCGTACTTGAGCAGGTGGGCCAGCGTGGGCGCATTCGTGATGTCGTTGACAGCCACGATCTCGAAGCCGGCCCCCCTGTCCCTGGCCGCCCGGAACACGTTTCGGCCGATACGACCGAACCCGTTGATCGCCACACGTGCGCTCATTCGAGAACCCCCAAATCGCAATGGAAAACGGCCGCCAGTGTATCCACTTGGCGGCCGTGGGGGTCGGGATTGGAGCCCTCAGCTTGTGGGTGACCGGCAAGATCGGGCAGCGTCAGATGGGGTCTAAGGTCTGTCGCGCAAGGGATGCCAGGTCACCCACAAGCCTTGTCTACCTATCATCGCTGGACCCCGTTTTTCGGGTAACACCCACTTGGGGGATATTTTAGGTTTTTGTAAGGGAAATAAGAGTTTTCATGTGACGGGCGACCGCTGACTTGGTCATCGGCGGGTGTGCGCGCTCGCCCAATTCGGCCAGGGAACTGGATGGATTGGCCATTCTCAGCTCGGCCACGCGGCGCAGCGGGAGGTCGAGCAGCTCCAGGTCGAGCAGGGCGATCGCCTCGCGCTGGCGGTGAGCGGCGGCGCTCGTCCGGCCCAGGTTGGCGCGGTCGCAGTTGGTCAGCCGGTTGGCGGCCTCGCGGGTGGCGCTGATCACCTCGGCCTCCTGCAGCGACAGCACCGCGTCATGGGCGCCGACCAGCGCCAGCAGGTCGCGGATCGCGTCGCGCGACTTCAGGTAGGCGATGGCGTGGCCGCGCCGGGAGGCGGCGTGCATCGGGATCTCCTCCGCCACGGCTACCTCGGCCAGCGCCTCGGCCGCTTCCAGCTCGGCGGTGCGCACCTCCAGGTGGGCCGGCTGCCGCGGCGCCGACACCGAGCCGGCGGCCACCAGCGCGCCGCGCAGGTAGGCGCCGCGGCAGCAGGCGCGGTTCAGCAGCCGCCGCGGTGGCCGCTCCAGCGGCGTCAGCGCCTCCGACAGCACGCCCGCCTCGTGCAGCAGCTGGATGCTGGTGCCGCCGGCGATCCGCAGCAGCACGCGGTTGCGGCGCTGGAACCGGTGCTCGCGGAACGACAGGATCTCGCAGTCGGCTCCGCGCTCGCGCAGCAGCGTGAAGGCCAGGCGGGCGGCTGCCGGATCGGCCAGCTCGGCCACCGCCGCCAGCTCTCCCCCGCTGCGCACCTGCAGGCTGCCGGCGTGGCGGATCAGGCCGGAGAGAAACGCCAGCCGGCAGCAGCTCTTGGCCGGCGGCCGCTCGACCAGCTCGTGCCGGACGTCCTCACTGAAGCTCATCGCGGTTCCAGCGCGACAGCCGCACCAGCGTACGGCCCAGCTTGTCGGCGTCGTGCTGCCATTCACCGGCCAGGCGGGCGCCGAACACGCGCACACCCTGGCGGCGCAGGCCGCCGCGGTCGACCGGCACCGGCACACCATGCTCGGCCCGGTTGCGGCTGACAAGCACGGCGTCCACCAGGTCGTCGCCGACGTGCTCGTAGATGCGTGCGATGTGGTCGGACGCGCGGTAGCCCTCGGTTTCGCCCGGCTGCTGCAGCAGGTTGCAGACATAGATACGCGGCACCTTGGCCGCCCGCACCGCCTCGCGGATGCCCGGCACCAGCAGCGGCGGCAGCGTGCTCGTGAACAGGCTGCCGGGGCCCATCACGATCAGGTCGGCCCGCTCGATCGCCTGCAGCGCGCGCGGGTGGGCGGCGGGGTCGGGCGGATCCAGCCGCACGGTCCGGATCGACGAGCCGTCGGCCGCGATCGCGGTCTCGCCGCGCACGGTGCGCCCGTCCTCCATCTCGGCCACCAGCTCGACCATGTCGGTGGTGCTGGGCACGACCCGCCCCACCACCGCCAGCACCCGAGCAGACTCGGACACGGCCTGGTCGAAGCTGCCCAGCAGGTCGGTGAGCCCGGCCAGGAACAGGTTCCCGAAGCTGTGGCCGGCCAGCTCGCCGTCGGTGAAGCGGTGCTCGAACAGCTGGTTCACGAGCGACTCGTCCTCGGCCAGCGCCGACAGGCAGTGGCGCACGTCGCCGGGGGCGGGCATGCCGAAGTCGCGGCGCAGCCGACCGGAGCTGCCGCCGTCGTCGGTGGTGGTGACGACGGCGGTCACGTTCGAGATGCGCTTGACCCCGCGCAGGATCATCGACAGGCCGGTGCCGCCGCCCAGGCAGACGACGCGCACGCGGTTTCGCGAGCGCGAGGTCGGCACCAACTCGAACTGCGGCAGCTGGTCGGGGGTCAGCGGCATTCCACGGTCGAGGTTAGCGTGTGCGTGATGGGCGGGCCCGCGGCCCACGGTAGGCTGACGGCCATGCGGCAGCCGGCCTCGAGCGACCCGCGCAAGCAGCTGGTCGAGTCCGGCTACGACCGGATCGCGGAGCGCTACCTGGCCTGGGCGGGCGGGTTCGACGACCCCGGCCGCGCCCGCATGCTGGATCTGCTGCTGGAGCGGTTGCCGCCAGGCGGCGACGTGCTCGATCTCGGCTGTGGCGCGGGTGTGCCGTCCACGGTGCGTCTGGCCGAGCGCCACCGGGTGACAGGCGTCGACATCTCGCAGGAGCAGCTGCGGCTGGCGCGCGAGCGGCTGCCGCACGCCGAGCTGGTGCATGCCGACCTGGCGTCGGTCGAGTTCCCCGATGCCAGCTTCGACGGGGTCGCCTGCCTCTACGCGCTCGGCCACCTGCCGCGCGAGCAGCTGGGCGGCGTGTTTCGGGCGGTGCGCGGCTGGCTGCGGCCGGGCGGGTGGTTCCTGACCAGCCTGGCCTGCGGCGATAACGCCGACGCGAGCGGCGAGTGGCTGGGCGTCGAAATGCACTTCAGCGGCTACGGCCCCGAGCGCAACCGCGAGCTGCTGGGCGAGTCCGGCTTCCGCATCGACGTCGACGAGCTGGTGCCGCTGCACGAGCCGGAGGGCACCGTCACGTTCCAGTGGGTGATCGCGACCCCAGCCGCGGAGGGCTGACTTCAGCCGGTCTTGTGCAGCGCCTCGTGGATGCGGCGCCCCACCTTGGGCGGCAGGCCGGGGACGGCCTCGAGCTGCTCGCGGCTGGCGCCGGTCAGCGCGTCGGCGGTTTTGAAGTGGCGCAGCAGCACGCGGCGGCGGGCCGGCCCCACGCCGGGCAGCCCCGCGAAGATCGTGTCCACCGACGAGCGCGCCCGGCGCTGGCGGTGGAAGCCCAGCGCGAAGCGGTGCGCCTCGTCGCGGATCCGCTGCAGCAGCTGCAGGCCGGCCGAGCCGCGCTCCAGCACGATCGGGTCCGGTCGTCCCGGCACGAACACCTCCTCCTCGCGCTTGGCCAGCGCGATCACGGCCACCCGCGGCAGGTCGTGCTCCGCCATCGCCTTCAGGGCCGCGGCCAGCTGCCCCTTGCCGCCGTCGATCACGACCAGGTTCGGCGGCGAGGAGAAGCTGGCGTCGAACTCGTCGGCCGTGACCCGGGCCATGCGAGCGAACCGGCGGCCGACCACCTCGGCCATGCTGGCGAAGTCGTCCTGCCCCGCGCCGTGGCGGATCGTGAACTTGCGGTAGTCGGAGCGCTTGGCGACGGCGTCCTCGAACACCACCATCGAGGCGACCGTGTTCGACTCGCCCAGGTTGGAGATGTCGAAGCACTCGATCCGCACCGGCAACGACTCCAGGTTGAGCTGCTCGCGCAGCTCCTCCAGCGCCTCCACCCGGCGGGCGCGGGTGCGCAGCGCCACCAGCCGGTCGTGCTCGAGCGCCATCTCGGCGTTGCCGGCGGCCAGCTCCACCAGGCGCCGCTTCTCGCCCCGCTGTGCGACCCGCACCTCGACGGCGCTGCCGCGGCGCTCCGACAGGAACATGGCCAGCAGGTCGGCGTCCTCGAACCCGTTGGGCACGATCACCGACGGCGGGATCGCCACCTGGCCGCCGTAGTACTCGACCGCGAACCCCCACAACACCTCGGACTCGCGCTCGCCGCCTGCGTTGTCCAGGTAGAAGCTGCGGCGGTCGGCCAGGCGGCCGTCCCGCAGCTGAAACAGCTGCACGTTGGCGGCGGTGTCGGAGCCGGCGGCAGCCAGCACGTCGCCGGTCTGCGAGCCGACGTGGTCGGCCACCTGGCGCTGGGACAGGTGGCGGACGGCGGTCAGGCGGTTGCGGTAGCGGGCCGCCTCCTCGAACTCGTGGCGGGCGGCGGCGTCCTTCATCTGCTGCTCCAGCCGCCGCTCCAGCGGGCGGACGCGGCCGGACAGGAACTCGACCACGCTGTCGATCACGGCCGCGTAGTCCTCCTTCGAGATCAGCCCCACGCAGGGAGCAGCGCAGCGACCAATGTGGTGGTCGAGGCAGGGCACGCCGGAGCGGCGCCCGGGCTGCGGGCCCTCGCAGGGCCGGTAGGGGAACACGCGGTTGAGCACGTCCAGCGTCTCACGCACCTTTTTCGCGCTCGAATAAGGCCCGAAGTAGAGGACGCCGCGGCGGTGCCGCTCGCGCGTGAACATCACCCGCGGGTACTCGTCGGAGGTGGTGACCGCGATGTAGGGATAGGACTTGTCGTCGCGCAGCCGGATGTTGAACGGCGGCCGGTGCCGCTTGATCAGGTTCTGCTCCAGCAGCAGCGCCTCGTGCTCGCTGCCGGCCCCCAGGAACTCGATCTCCTCGATCCGGTCGACCAGCTCGGCGGTCTTGAGCGTGGCGTAGGCCTCGCGCCGGAAATACGACTGTACGCGCTTGCGCAGCGACTTGGCCTTGCCGACGTACAGCACGACACCGTCGCGGTCGTGGAACAGGTACACGCCGGGGCTGTCGGGCAGCTCCTTCAGCTGGGCGTCGAGCCTCTCGTTGCGGGCGATGGTGGGCATCCTGCCCTGATCGTAGCCGTGCCCATCAACGCCATCGCGGCCGCTACCAGGGGGTCGGGATCGACCCGGCCAGCGACCGCGCCCGGTCGGCCACGCCCGACGCAACGGAAGCGACCGCCCGCACGGGAGCGCTCTGCGCGCGCCAGGCAACGTCCAGCGCCGTGGCGCCGATCCGGGCCGCGCTGCGGCACCACTCGGGATGACGCACGAGGTAGCCCGTGACGCAGATGCCCGCCCCCACCGCGATCAGCGTCAGCCCCACCGGCGGCACCACCGAGGTGGTCGCCCCCATCGCCAACAGCGATCCGCCCGCCGTCATCAGCCCGGCGGTGGTCGCGGCGCTGCCGGCCGCCATCAGCCCGTACCCGACCCGGTCGCGGCGGCGGCGCGCCGAGTACGCCTGGGCCGCGAACAGCCCGGTCGAAAGCGCCCCGCCCAGCACGCTGAACCGCGCCGCCCAGAGCCCGACGCCGCTCAGCTCCAGACCGCCGGGGGCAGCAGCAGCGGTCAGGTCGCGGACGGCGCTGTACGTATCCCAGATCGACCCGGCCAGGTTGACGGCGTCGCGCCAGTCGGGGTCGGGCAGCAGTCCGCCAAGGGCGGTCAGGCCGAACCGGGACAGGTGCTGGAGCGCGGCCGCCGCCTGCAGCGGCACCGCGCGGCCGCGCTCGCCCAACTGCTCGGCGGTGTGCCCGCCGGCGTCGAGCGCGGTGCCGAGGTCGTCGCTCCACGAGGAGCCGGCCGGGCCGGGGGCAGCGGCCGGTCGGCCGCCCGATGCCCGCGCCGGCGCTGCCGGAAGCGACTCGCCGTCGCCCTCGGCGTCCCCGCCGGCATGCGGCACCCGCACCAGCCTCACGGCTCCGGACAGGCCGACGCCCGCGCCGCCGCCGGCCCGCAGGACGAGCGCCGCCGCCGACGCGCTTCCCAGCTGCGCCGCCAGCGCCTCAGCGAGCGAGTCCGGGTGCGCCTCCTGGGCGCGTGCCAGCGCTGTGGCGGCCGCGTCCGGGTCGCTCGCCAGGCCCATCCGCAGCTCGGCCGCGAGCACGTGGCCGGGGACGCCGCTGCGGCGGGCGGCGGCCGAGACCGGATCGTCGAGCGGCGCCGGCCCGGCCGGCAGCAGGCTGGCGTAGCCGTCCCAGCCGCCGTAGGCGAGCGGCGAGTAGCCGACCCGCGCGCCGGTGTGCGGCGCCGAGAGCACGGTGCCGTCGCCCACGTAGATGCCGACGTGGTGGGGCGCCCCGCCGGCGGTGCCGACGAACACCAGGTCGCCGGGTTGCAGCGCGGCCGCCGCGACCGGCCGGCCCATTCGCCACAGGTCGGCGGCGGTGGGCCGCCCGGGCAGCGACGCACCGGCTGCGGTGAAGGCGTAGTCGACCAGGCCGCTGCAGTCGAAGCCGCCCTCGGCGCGGCTCTCCCCGCCCCAGACGTAGGGCCATCCGACCTGGGCGGCGGCCGCCGCCACCACGGCCGCGCGGCCGGCCAGGCCGTGCAGGTCGACCGGCCGGAACGAGCCCGCTGGCTCGGCCGCCGTGAACTCCACCCGGGCGCGCGCTTGCGCCCGCACGGGGTGGGCGCCGTCCACGGCGACGGAGACTTCGACGCCGCTGGGCAGCCCGTCCTCGGTCAGCTGGGTGAGCGAGACCAGCCGGCCGCCGTTGTCGCGGGCGGCATCATCGGCGGCGGCGCGCAGGTCGGCCACCGCCGCAGCCGGGTCACTCGACAGCCGCTGACCGGCTGCCAGGGCGGCCATGTCGGCCGCGCGCTGGGCGTTCGCCCCGGCGCTGTCGATGCCGCCCATGATGCCGATCAGGAATCCGGCCAGCACCAGCAGCAGCACCAGCGCACAGGCCGTCACCGAGACCTGTCCGCGCTCGCTCACCGCGGCACCGTTGCGGTGACCACCGCCGCGGCCGGCAGCGCGGGCAGCCGAACCGGCAGCGGCACCGTCACCACGATGCGGTCGCCGCGCCGCTCGATCCTCGCGGCATCGCGCAACGACGCCGGCAGCGGCCGGCCCTCCCCCACCAGCACGGCCGCCTGGTCGGCCACCCGCTCGGCGGCGATCCGAGCGCGCACGATCGTCAGCGCCTCCAGCACCGCCCCGGTCGCAATCGCGAGCAGCACGGCGCAGCCGATCATCTCCACGCTCGACTGCCCCGACTGGCGGCGCCTCATTGCTCGACCAGCGGCGCGTCGGCGGTCAGCGACAGCGCGAAGCCGGGGATCACGCGGGGCACGGACACCCGCACCGAGACGGCTCCGTCGGAGGCAATCACCTGCAGGTCGCCGCGCATGGCGCCGGGCAGCGCACTCGCGGCGGCCGGCTGCAGCGGCGCTCCGACCAGCCGGGCGCGGGCGGCGACACGGGCGGCGTGCTCGGCCGAGATGGCCGTCCAGCCCACCAGCAGCGCCTGCCAGCAGGCCAGCGTCAGGACCAGCAGCGCCGGCAGCAGCAGCGCCGTCTCGATGCTTGCCTGGCCCCGGGAGCGATCCATGCGCCCACGCTAAGGCGGGTGTCCGTCACGGAACCAGACCGCACCTGTGCCGAAGCTGTGACGGCCTGACACCGGCATCCCACTGCTACCATCGAGCCATGAGCGAGGCCAACGGAGAGGCTCCGAACAACTCGTCCGGCGAGGACCGGCAGTTCGTGCACTTCTCGTTCTACAAGCTCGATCGCGGCTTCCGGTCGCTGCCCGCCGCCGAGCGCGAGGCGGCGCTGGCCGAGTTCGCGGCGGTGGTCGAGGAGTACGGCGGACGGTTCCCGATCCGGGCCTACACGATGGTCGGCCTGCGCGCCGACGCCGACGTGATGCTGTGGAAGGTGTCGGAGCGGCTGGAGGACTTCCAGGAGCTGGGCACCGCCCTGCTCGGGACAGCGCTGGGCGCCCACCTGGAGACGCCCTACGCCTACCTCTCGATGACGCGGCGCTCGCAGTACGTGAAGGGCGAGGGGCGCTCGATGCACAAGCGCGGTCGGATCATGTGGAACCCCGACTCCAAGTACCTGCTGATCTACCCGATGGTGAAGACGCGGGCCTGGTACCAGCTGTCGAAGCCGGCCCGCCAGGGCATCATGAACGAGCATATCGCCACCGGGCACAAGTTCCCGACGGTCAAGATCAACACCACCTACTCGTTCGGGATCGACGACCAGGAGTTCGTGGTGGCGTTCGAGACCGACTTCGTGGGCGACTTCCTGGATCTGATGATGACGCTGCGCGAGACCGAGGCCAGCCGCTACACGGAGCGCGACACGCCCATCTTCACGTGCCGTTCGGGCGACATCCGCGAGGTGCTGGACACGCTGGGCGCTGCCGCCGCGGCGGCGCCGGTCGACGCCTGAGCGGGCCGGTCAGGATTAGCGGGCCGGCGCCACCAGCGTCCGTGCGCGGGCGACCCTGACCTCGGCGGACAGCGTGGGCAGATCGTAGGCACCGTTGTGGCGGCGACCGTTGATGAAGAACGTCGGCGTGCCGGAGACGCCGCTCAGGTCGGCCGAGTCGACGTCCTCGTCGATCTGCTCCGCGCCGGCGCCGCGGCGCATGTGGTCGCGGAAGCGGTCGACGTCGAGACCGAGCTGCTCGGCATAGCCCACCAGATCGCGCGGCCGCAGGGCGCTCTGATTGGACAGCAGCAGGTCGTGCATGTCCCAGAACGAGCCCTGTTCGGCAGCCGCCTCCGCCGCCTCGGCCGCGAGCTGGGCGTTCGGATGCACGTCGTTCAGGGGCAGGTGGCGCCAGACGTAGCGCACGTCGCCGTGGCCCGCGAGCAGATCGCGCATCACGGCCTCCGCCTGGCCGCAGTACGGGCACTCGAAGTCGCCGTACTCGACGACGGTGACAGGCGCGTCGGCGGGTCCGCGGATGTGATCGCGCTCGTCGTCCACGGGGGCCGACAGATCGACGATCGCCTCCGACGTTCCGAGCAACGCCTGCACGCGCAGCCGCACCGGGAGACGCGCGGTAGCGCGGAACAGCAGCCACGTGCACAGCGAGGACACAACCGCAGCGCTGAGCACTCCCAGCTTGGCCTCCTCCAGCCGGTCGCCCGTGAACGCCAGGGTGGCGATCAGGATCGACACGGTGAATCCAATGCCGGCGATCGTGCCGCCGCCAACGACGGCCGCCCATCCGACCGGCGGACGCAGCCGGCCGCGGCTGACAACGGTCACCAGCCACGCGGTGCCGGCGACGCCGATCGGCTTGCCCACCACGTATCCGATCAGGATGCCGAGCGTGATGGTGGACGTGAACGCGCGCGAGAGGAAGGCGCCGTTGATCTCGATGCCGGCGTTCGCCAGGGCGAACAGCGGCACGATCACGTAGCTCGTCCAGGGGTGGAACACGCCCTGCAGGCGCACGTTGGGAGAGATGGCCGTGCGGACGCCCGACTGGGCGGTGCGCGCCAGCTCCGGGGTGGGTTGCTCGCGGAACGCGCGGAACAGATCGGTGGCGCGCTCCAGGTCGCCCCGCGCGGCCGGCGACGCGTACACCAGCAGGCCCAGCACCAACCCGACCACGATCGGGTCGATTCCCGAGCTCTCGACCGCCAGCCAGGCCGCCACTCCCAGCACGGCGTAGGGCAGGCTGACACGGATTCCGAGCGAGCGCATCACCAGGATCAGGGCGAGTAGCGCGAGCGCGACGAGCAGCGGGCCGCCGGCGACGTGGCCGCTGTATACGACGGTGATCACGGTCAGTGCGATGACGTCATCGACGATCGCCACCGTCAGCAGAAAGACTCGCAGGCGGTCGGGAAAGCGCGGCCCGACCAGCGCCAGCAATCCCAGGGCGAACGCGGTGTCCGTCGACATGGCCGTCCCCCAGCCGTGGGCGGTCGACGACCCGGCGTTGAAGGCCAGGTAGATCAGCACCGGTACGACCATGCCGCCGATCCCTGCCAACACGGGCAGTGCCACCCGCCGCCGTTGCCGCAGCTCCCCCATGTCGAACTCGCGGCGGGCCTCCAGGCCGACCACGAAGAAGAACAGTGTCATCAGGCCGCTGTTCAGCCATCCCCGCAGGTCGAGGTTGATCGAGTGGTCGCCCAGCCGCACGACCAGGTCGGTCTCCCAGGCGCTGCGGTACGACGACGGGTCGATGTTGATCCAGAGCAGCGCTGCGATCGTGGCCAGCAGCAGCACGCCGGCGCTGCCCGTCTCGGTACCTATGAACTCACGAAGTGGCGTCTCAAGGTTGCGCGCCCAGGCGGTCTTGCCGGAGAACGGCCTGGTGCTGTCGGACGCGTCGCTGGCCATGCCGCATTGTGCCCCGACCGCAGCGGCGACGCCGGTCGGCGCCTGAGCTCGCGGGTCAGCGCCGGGGAGTCTAGGTGGGTCGGCCGTTGATGGAGGGCTTCCGCGGGATCCGCCGACGGACGAAGTCGACCAGCACGCGTAGCCCCGCCCCAATGGCGAAGAAGCCGAAGAAGAGCACCGCCGCCTCCACGGCGATCACCACGAGAACGATCCGCCACGACAGATCCTCTGTGCCGGGCAGGGTGTCGTTCGAAACGAACTGCGCGACCCGAACCAGGATGACCGGAAGCACGGCACCGAGCGGCGCGAACCACCAAGCGCGAACGAACCCGAGCACTACTCCTCCCACAACCGCGGTGATGAGCGAGATTGCCCAGAACAGATCGGCGGTCGAGTTGACGCTGACCATAGCACCCATGATATGTCAGGTGCGACGCTGTCGCAAGCGCGGCTACCGCGCTGGAGGCGAGAACAGCAGGCAGTAGCTGTGGTCGTAGCCGTACCCGTGGGTCGGCTCCCAGCGCACCGCGATCTCTCCGGCGAAGGGCAGCACCTCCCCGACCGCGTGCGCGATGTCCCAGGCCAGGGTGTCCACCCGATCAGGGCGGCGCAGGTTCGCGGCCTCGATCACGAGCCAGCCGTCCGGCGTCAGCAGCGACCCGACGGAGCGGCACACCCGCTGCAGGTCGGCGAGGTAGCGGTCGTAGCCGGGGTTGGCGTCGCGGTAGGCGGACAGCGCCTCCTCCGGATCGCCCGGCGAGGAGTACGGCGGTGAGGTGATCGCGAGCGAGACGTTGGGGATCGGCAGCGCGTCGAGCTCGCGAGCGTCTGCGGTGAACAGGCGGCCGGGCGCTCGCATGCGCGACCGGACGAAGTCCGCGCGGTCGGGCTCGAACTCGACCCCGAACGCCTCCCGTCCCAGCGACTCCGCCACCGCCAACGTGGTGCCGAAGCCGGCGAACGGGTCGAGCACGGCGTCGCCGGGATCGGTCAACCGCTCGACGAAGAAGCCGACGAGCGCTTCCGAGAAGCGCACGTCGTCAGCTGCAAATCGGGCCGGCAGCGCAGCCTCGTTGCCGCGATCGAAGCTGAGTGCCGTTGGCAGGTCGGAAGGCCAGGCTCGCATGCCCGCAGGCTACCGACGCCTTACAGGTAGTAGCGCTTCGACTCGTTCCAGGCGTAGTACATGGCGAACAGGCCGCCGAAGAAGGCGGCCAGCACCGGCACCGAGAACGCGCCCAGGTCGATCAGCTGGAACTGCGCCAGCGAGTAGAGCGCGGCCGACACGGTGACGGCGCCCAGCCCCAGGTAAAGGATGTTGCGCTGCCGGTCGGGCATCAGCGAGATGGCCATCCGGTTGCGGTGGTACCAGCCGTAGCCGAAGTACCACAGCAGGCAGATGAAGATCAGGCTGATCGCGCCCAGGATCGCGCTGAAGATGGCCGAGGACACCTCGAAGAAGACCGTCGCGACGGCGGCGATCGCGATCACGATGGCGAACCCGCGCAGGTTGTCGCGATCCATCAGGCCGGCCCTGTCATGTAGGCACGCACTCCCAGCGCCGCCACCACCGTGGCGCCGACCGCGAAGTAGAGCAGGTTCTTGCGTCCGTCCTCACCCCGCAAAGCATAGGGGTAGGCGATCGCGAGCAGCGGTAGCAACCCGTAGGCGAAGTGCAGCTTGTCGCCCGGGCGATAGCCGTCGGAGAGCAGGATCAGGCCCAGCGTTGCCTGCGCGATCACCATCGTCTGCGAGAGCGCCAGCAGCTGCATGTAGATGCCGGCGGGCGGCCTGTCCCGGCGGTAGGCGATCAGTCCCCAGATGCCCACGATCGCGTTGGTCACGATCAGGAGCGTCCCCACCACCATGTGCACCTCAGGCATGTCGCCACGCTATCAGGCGGGTTTGCCACCACCCCCGCACTGGATGGTTGATCGATATCTCTCGCGAGCCTGGCCGCTGCGCCCGGTTGGGGTTCGCCGTGGCTGGGGTGGCTACGGCTGCGAACCGTCCAGGACATCACGGAGATATCGATCAACCATCTACAGTACGGCCCAGCAACGCACCCGTTCCCAAGGAGTATCGATGCTCGAGGTTGGCCAGCCGGCTCCGCCGTTCTCACTGCAGTCAGACGCCGACGAGACGGTGTCGCTCGACGATCTCAAGGGCCGGCCGGTGGTCGTCTACTTCTACCCCAAGGACGACACGCCCGGCTGTACCCGCCAGGCCTGCAGCATCCGCGACAGCTGGGCTGAGTTCGGGCGGATCGGAGCGAACGTGATCGGCGTCAGCCCGCAGTCGCCGGAGTCGCACCGCAAGTTCAAGGCGAAGTACGGGCTGCCGTTCCCGCTGCTGGCAGACACCGAGCACACGATGGCCGAGGACTACGGCGTGTGGGTCGAGAAGAAGAACTACGGCAAGACGTACATGGGGATCGAGCGCTCGACCTTCGTGATCGACGCCGACGGCAACCTGGCCGCGATCAAGCGTCGCGTGAAGCCGGATGAGCACACCGCGTGGGCGCTGGCCGAGGTGGAGAAGCTGACGGCCGGGGCGACCAGCTGAGCGGCGCGCTCCCGCTGGCAGGCCTGCGCGTCCTCGACCTGACGCAGGTGCTGGCGGGCCCCTACTGCACGATGATGCTGGGCGACCTGGGCGCCGACGTGGTCAAGGTCGAGCGGCCCGGCGAGGGCGACGGCAGCCGCCGCTGGGGGCCGCCCTTCGAGGGTGGCGAGAGCGCCTACTTCATGCAGGTCAACCGCAATAAGCGCTCGATCGCCGTCGACCTGCGCGACGACGCGGGCCGTGAGGTGGTGCGGCGGCTGATCGGCCGCTGCGACGTGCTGCTGCACAACTTCCTACCGGCGGCCGCGCTCCGCTACGAGGTCGACTGGGAGGCGGTGCGGGCCGTGAACCCGATGGTGGTGCACTGCACGATCGCGGGCTATCCCTCCGACGGGCCGGATGCGGAGCGGCCCGGGTACGACTTCCTGATGCAGGGACTTGGCGGGATCATGAGCATCACCGGCGAGCCCGACGGTGAGCCGATGAAGGTGTCCGTTGCCATCTCCGACATCGTGGCCGGGCTGTTCGCGAGCTCGGCGGTGCTGGCGGCGCTGCACGAGCGCGAGCGCAGCGGGCGGGGACGGAGCTGCGAGGTGTCGCTGCTCGATGCGCAGGTGGCGTGGCTGGCGAACCGGGCCGGGGACTGGCTGATCAGCGGGATCGAGCCGAAGCGGCTGGGAAACGCGCATCCGTCGATCGTGCCCTACGAGACGTTCCGGGCGGCCGACGGTTACGTCAACCTGGCGGTCGGCACGGACGACCACTTCCGCCGCTTCTGCGCCGAGGCCGGGCGCGGCGACCTGGCGACGGATCCGCGCTGGCAGACGAACGCGGGGCGGGTGGAGGGCCGCGACGTGCTGGTGCCGCAGCTGCGGGAGCTGCTGGCGGGACGCACGGTGGCGGAGTGGAGCGAGGTACTGGATCGGGCGCACGTGCCGGGCGGCCCGGTGCTCTCGATCCCCGAGACGTTCGCGGGGCCGGCCGCGCACATGGTGGAGCGGGTGCAGCATCCGGCGGCGGGCGAGATCGGGCTGGTGCGCTCGCCGATGCGCTACGAGGCCGACCGGCCGGGCAGCCGGCTGCCGCCACCGCGGCTCGGTCAGCACGCCGCCGAGGTGCTGGCCGAGCTGGGCTACGGCGAAGGCGAGATCGCCGAGCTGCTGACGGGCGCCTGCAAGCCTCGCTAGAATCAGCTCTCCCCGCGCGGATGTGGCGGAATTGGTAGACGCGCACGGTTCAGGTCCGTGTGGCCGTAAGGTCGTGGAGGTTCAAGTCCTCTCATCCGCATGTAGACCGTGATTGCCTCGCTGCCCGCCGCCTCCACCTGGGAGACCGAGTGCTTCATCTCGGCCGCGGTGGTGGGAGTGACGTGCATCGGGGTCGTCTCCACCTCGATGGCGCGGCGCGCCACCGCCATGTCGACGCCGCGGCGGGTTGTGATGACGGTGCTGATGGCACTCGCGTTCCTGGCGGTGCTGGCGTTCTTCTTCTGGGCCGTCGAGCCGTGCGCGCAGGGACCCGCCTGATTCGAGACCTGCCCAAAATCTGCCAGGCAATTACCACAAAACGGCGAGTGCGCGAACCCGGTCGGTGGGTGAAGATGCAGCGGCATGGGTGCTCCACACTCCACCAGCCGCAGCGCCGTCAGGCTCGCGCTTGTCACTTCCCCCCACGACGCTCCGCCGGCGGCACCCACCGGTGTGCCTGCGGGGTTGCGGCTCCTTCGCTCGCTCGACCGCTCCGTGCTGGAGACGGCACGCGACGTCGACCTGCGTCCGATGGAGCTCTACGCACTCCTGCTTCTGAGCGAGGCCCCCGAGGGTGAGGCGGTCACCACCCGCGCCCTCTCGGAGCTGCTCGCCGCCAGCACCAGCCAGGCCAAGCAGATAGCACTGCGGTTGGCCGCCCGCGGCTACGTCACGCGCAGCGGCGCACACGGCAGCACGCTGCTGACCGAGTCCGGCCGCGACCTTGCCACCGCGGCGGGCCAGCGGCTCGAGCGCAAGGTCACCCGGCGCCTGCGACGGCTGGAGCCGGCCGTGGTCGAGCGCGGCACGGCGTCGCTGAACGCGCTCGTCGGCGACTGACATCCATCTAGACAGCGAGCGGCGCAAGGCGTAGCGTCAAGGTGTTCCGCGTCGGATCCGGAGGACCCCATGGCCACGCCAGCAGCACCCGTAGAGCACACCACCGAGCTCGCTCTCACCGAGAAGCGCAAGCTGGTCAAGAGCCTTGGCCACCTGGACATGGTTTTCTTCACGGTCTGCGCGATCGTCGGCCTCGACCTGCTGGGACAGGCCGCCAGCCACGGCGCCCAGGCCTTCACTTGGGTCGTCGTCCTGGTCGTGCTGTTCATGTTCCCGTACGCCCTGCTGATGGCGGAGCTGGGCACCGCCTTCCCGCAGGAGGGCGGCCCGTACGAGTGGATGAAGCTGACCTGGGGCCGGCTGGCGGCGGGCATCGGCGCCGTCCTGTACTGGGTGACAAATCCGTTCTGGGTGGGCGGATCGCTCTGCTTCATCGCCACCGACACCTGGAGCTCCAACATCCACGGCGTCGGCAGCGGCACGTTCGGCGACTACGCGTTCAAGTTCGTCTTCATCTGGATCAGCATCGGCGTTGCGATCGTGTCGTTGAAGCACGGCAAGTGGATCCCGAACGCCGGCGCGATCGTGCGGTTCCTGGTGCTGGGCTTCTTCTCGCTGACGGTGATCGTGTACGCCATCAAGCACGGCGTGCACGGCTACGGAATCGGCGACTTCTCGCCCACGGCCGGCGCCTTCATCGCGCTGGTGCCGCTGCTGATCTTCGGGTTCGTCGGCTTCGAGCTGCAGAACGGCGCGGCCGAGGAGATGGAGGACCCGCAGCGCGACGTGCCCCGCTCGGTTGCCAAGAGCGCTGTCATCTCCTCGATCGCCTACGCCATCCCGATCTTCGGCATCGTGGCCGTGCTGCCGTCGTCGAAGATCACCGGCATCGGCGGCTTCATGGACGCCGTGCACCAGATGTTCGGCGTCTACGGCGGCGCCCAGAACTTCCTCACCGACCTGATGGCGCTGGGCTTCATCTTCGCGCTGCTGACCTCGGGCGCGGTCTGGATGATCGGCTCCGACCGGATCCAGGCTGTGGCCGCCTATGACGGCGCCTTCTTCCCCTGGTTCGGCGTGTTCAACGAGAGGCTGGGCACGCCGGTGCGGGTGAACGTGCTCTCCGGCGTGACCTCCACCATCTTCATGGTGGCCGCGGTACGGCTGCTTTCGAGCAGCGAGGCCGACACCTTCTCTGTGGTGCTGTACATGGCCATCTCGACCACGCTCGTGTCCTACATCCTGATCTTCCCGGCGCTGATCAAGCTGCGCTACAGCCATGCCGACGTGCCGCGCGTCTTCAGCGTGCCAGGCGGCAACGGCGGCCTCTGGGCGATCGGCGTGCTGTGCACCCTGTGGGCGCTGATGGGCTCGTGGGTCGCGATCTTCCCCGACACCCTCGAGTACGTGTTCGGGGCCGACTACAATTTCGTCGGCGAATGGGGAGTCACGCGCCTGCGCTTCGAAGTGTTCACGCTTGGCACGCTGGCGGTGGTGATCGCGTTCGCGGTGGTCGGCTACCTGGCCGGCAAGTCGCTGCGCGAGCAGGTCGTCGACGTGCCGCTGGCGGCGACGCCGGCGCCGGCGGCGGGAGATTGAGCCGCCCCACCATCGGCATCACGAGCTACTGGGCCCCGGTCCAGCTGGGCAAGTGGTCAGGCCGGGCCACGGTCACGTTCCACGGCTATGTCGAGGGCACCCGCCTGGCCGGCGGCCGCCCGCTGGTGATCCCGGCTGACCCGTACCTGGCGGACGATCCCGATGACGTGCTCGACCTGCTTGAGGGCATCGTGTTCGTCGGCGGCGACGACGTCGCCCCCGAGCTGTACGGCGCGGAGCGCGACCCGCGCACCGGCCCCCGCAACGAGCGCCGCGACGCGGTCGAGCTGTCGCTGATGCGACGCGCGCTCGACCGCGACCTGCCGGTGCTCGCGATCTGCCGCGGCATCCAGGTGCTGAACGTGGCCCGCGGCGGAACGCTGATCCAGCACCTGGCAGACCGCATCGACCAGCGACCCCACCGCGAGGACGATTCCACCTACGGGGTGCATGATGTCGTCACCGTCTCAGGCAGCAGGCTGCGCACGATCGTCGGCGAGCGCGCGACGGTGCACTCACACCACCACCAGGGCATTGATCGCATCGGCGAGGGCCTGGTGGTCGCCGCTCACGCCGACCCGGACGGCACCGTGGAGGGGCTCGAGGATCCCAGCCGCCGCTTCTGCGTGGGCGTGCTCTGGCACCCCGATGCCGACGCCGAGGGCACCGGCGCGAGCCTGTTCCAGGCGTTGGTATCGTCCACCGGATGAGCAGCCTCTGGCACCCGTTCGCCGACATGGCGAGCGTGAAGGACGATGAGTTCGTGGTCAGCCGGGGCAGCGGCGCGCGCGTCTGGGACGAGGCCGGGCGCGAGTACATCGACGCCAAGGGCGGCCTCTGGTACTGCTCGATCGGCCATGGCCGCGGCGAGATCGCCGACGCCGTCTCGGCGCAGATGCGCGAGCTGGCCGTCTACGACATCTTCGCCAGCACCGCCAACCGGCCGGCGATCGAGCTGGCCGACCGCGTGGCGGCGCTGGCCCCGTTCGCGGACGGCGCCGTGTTCTTCACCAGCGGCGGCTCCGACGCGGTCGACACGGCCGGCAAGCTGGCGCTGCGCTACTGGCACGCGCTCGGCAAGCCGGACAAGCGCACCATCGTGCATCGCGAGCGCAGCTACCACGGCATGAACGCGTACGGCACCAGCCTGGCCGGGATCGCCGCCAACCGCGAGGGCATCGGCGCGCTGATCCCCGACACGGCGTCCGTCGGCAGCGACGACACCGAGGCACTGGAGCGCCTGTTCGCCCAGCGCGGCGATCAGATCGCGGCCTTCATCGGCGAGCCGGTGATCGGTGCCGGCGGCATCTACGCGCCGCCGCCCGGCTACTGGCAGCGGGTGCAGGAGCTGTGCCGCGCGCACGACGTGCTGCTGATCGCCGACGAGGTGATCTGCGGGTTCGGCCGGCTCGGCACCTGGTTCGGCTGCCACCGCTTCGGCATCACGCCCGACATGATCACCTGCGCCAAGGGCATCACGTCGGGCTACCTGCCGCTGGGCGCCGTCATCGCCTCACCGCGCCTGCAGGAGCCGTTCTGGACGACGCCCGGCGCGGCCCTGTTCCGCCACGGCTACACGTACTCGGGCCACCCCAGCGTGTGCGCGGCCGGGCTCGCCAACCTGGACGTGCTCGAGCGCGAGGGGCTGCTGGAGCGCGTCTCGCGGCTCGAGCAGGGGTTGGACGCGGCCATGCGGCCGCTCGCGGAGCTGTCGCAGGTGAGCGAGGTGCGAAGCGGCGTCGGCCTGCTGGCCGCAGTCGAGATCGCGCCGGACGTGCGCGCCGCTGAGCCCGGGCTCGTCGACCGGATCGTCAAGGGCTGCCGCGAACGGGGCGTGCTCACCCGCGGCCTGGCCGGCCATTCGCTGCAGGTGTCGCCCGCGTTCGTGATCGACGAGGCCGAGATCGGCCGCATCGCCGAGGTGTTCGCCGAGACGCTGTCAGGCGTGTCGGTGGGTACCGGCGTGTAACCGCTCGCCCAGCGCGTGTATGCCGTGCTGGTAGCGGTGCGCCAGCCGTGAGGGCAGCCGCAGCGCGGTGGCGATCACGAGCAGGCTGAACGCGAGCGGGATCAGCCCCGACGCCACGACCGTCCAGGTGAACTGCCGCTCGGCTGCTACCGCCGCCAGCCAGATCGGCCACAGCATCACCGCCAGCACGCCCACCAGGATCAGCGCGATCGTCCTGTCCGATGTCTGCATCTCTGCCTCCCTTCCTCGTTGGTCAGCGACTGGCCGCCTGCAGCATCTCGCGCGCCACGTCCCGCCCACGCGGGTCGAGCCGCAACACGGCCTCGGCCGCGGCGAACAGGTCGCGCAACGAGACGATGCCCACCACCTTGCCGTCCTCGCCGACCGGCAGGTGGCGCGCGCGGATGCGCTTCATGGTGTCCGCCGCCCAGACCACGTCTGCGTCCGGCGGCGCCAGCGTCACCTGGCAGGTCATCAGCTCGGCCACCGGCCGCTCGCGCACGTCCAGACCATCGGCGAACGCGAACAGCAGGTCGCGCTCGGTGAAGATCCCGGCCAGCTCCGGCCCCTCCATCACCAGGCAGGCGCCCACCCGCCGCTGCTTCATCACGCCGGCCGCCTCAACGACGGTGGTCGCCGGCGAGACCGCAACCAGGTTGGTCTGCATGATCTCGGCGATCCGCACTTGTGCCTCCTGCTACAAGGTGCTCACAGGAGTTGTAGCACAGCGTCGCCCGCCGGCAAGGGCCGGCGGGCGACGCAACTCAGTGCATCAGATGGTCGTGTCCGGCGGAGCCGGCGTGAAGTCGAGGTTCTCGTCCAGCGGTGCCACACCATGGTGCTGCGCGGCATAGGAGGCCGCGTTGGCCACCTGCTTGGGACGCATGATCCGAACGGCCCCGAACCAGACCACCGCTATCACCACCACTCCCAGCGCCCAGTACAGCGCCAGCCAGTTCAGGTTGAGCGTGCTGTGCGGATCCGGGTTGAGCGCGCCGTAAAACCCGAGCACCGGCGTGGCAACCGCGACCAGCACGATCAGGTACTGCCACCAGAGCGCCTTCGTGCGCACCAGCAGTCCGATCGCGGCCACCGCCAGGATCAGGTAGACGAGCTCGACCGCAAACGACCCGGCCGTCGCGGCCACGAAGAAGGCGGCGAAGTTGCGGGGCAGGCCGAACCGATCGAGGGTGTGACTGTAGAGCCCGACCAGAATCAGAACGCCACCACCGAACACGACCACCAGGTTGCCCACCCACGGCGTGTTGTGACGCGACGTCTTCGCAAAGAACGAGGGCAGCAGGCCGTCGCGGCCCAATGCGAAGTAGCCACGTCCGATGGTGACGCAGATCGCCAGCGCCAGGGCGGTGGCGTCCAGGATCACGACCAGATCGATGATCGTCGCGAACCATGAGCCGATGTACTTGGTCGCCAGCTGGTCGAGCGCAGTCGGATCGAGCCAGGCGCCCTTGTCGACAGCCGCCTTGCCGAGCCCGATCGAGATCGCGTACGACATGATCACGTAGAACAGTGCCGAGGCACCCACCGTGCCGATCAGTGCCCGAGGAATCGACCTGGCGGGATCGTGGCTCTCCTCGCCCAGCGATGCCGCCGCCTCGAAGCCGACGAACAGCAGGATGCCCAGCATCACGCCGTTGAACACGGTATGCACCGACGTGGTGCTGGGGTTGAAGACATCGATCGTGTTGTTCGCCTGGGCGATGATCGCAATCGCCAGGATCAGCATCGGGGTGAACGAGAGTGCGGCGAACGTGAGCATGGCCCCGATCGCGATCCGCACGCCGATGTAGTTCAGCGCGACGACCAACGCCAGGAACAGCAGCGACAACAGCCACCACGCCGGCACGGTCGACGTCGTGATGTGTTCCGTCCAGAACTGGTTGGTGAGGATGCCAAGCCCCAGGTAGATGCCACCACCACCCAGGAACAATGTGCCCATGAAGAAAACGCCCGCGGTGAGGATGCCGATCGCGGGATGTGCGCCCCGTACCAGGTACTCGTACACGGCGCCGGCGCCCTGGTATTGGCGAGCAAACAGCGAGATCGCGTACGCGATCGCCAGCACGCCGAGACCGGCGACCAGCACGGCGAGCGCCGTGTTGAACCCAGCGCCCGTGACCGGAGCAGACACGAAGCCCAGGACGACCGCCGTCGAGAACATGGGCCCGATCGCGAGGGCCTGTGCAACGGCGTGGATGGTGCCCAAGCGTCGCTCACCGAGTTCGCCTCCCGCGGCCGGCGCAGATGCGGCCTCTGACATGACTCCCTCCTCGGTTGAAGACAACTTGGATACATTCGCACGGTACCCAGCCGCCGTCAAGCGCGGAAAGCTGGCTTTGATTCGTGATTCAGACGGCGTAATGTATGCAAAGACCATGGTCGTACCGGAGTCGCCAGCCACCGTTGTCCCGCTGCGCATCGAGAGTGTGGTCGACCACGTCTATGCCGCCCTGCGAGAGCGCATTCTTGCGGGAGATCTGCCTCGCGGGACGCGCTTGCGGCAGGCCTCGCTGGCCGAGGAACTTGGCGTCTCACGTACGCCGCTGCGGGAGGCGCTGCGCCGGCTCTCGACGGAGGGATTGGTCGAGTTCTCCCCCAACCGGGGCGCGACGGTGTCCGAGCTCGACTTCGGCGACTTGCGCCACGCGTGGGCGGCCAGGGTCGCGCTGGAGCCTGGCGCCGCGCGACTGGCGGCAGAGCGCCGGGACGCGGAGGCGATCGCACGGCTGCGCCGAGCAATCGCGGCACAGCGCGCCTCCCAGCACGACCGGGAGGCCGGCTACGCGGCCAACCGCGAGTTCCACCTCGCGCTGGCGGCGGCGTCGGGGAACCCCCACCTGACCCGGTTCGCCGAGATGCTGTGGGTCCCCCGCATCGGCGTACCGATCTACGAGGCGCAGGCGGGTGAACGAGCCGGGACGCTGGCCTGGGCCGAGGAGCACGAGCGCATCACCGACGCGGTCGCCGCGGGTGATGCGGGCCTGGCGGAACACCTGACCCGCACGCACGTGGCCGCGCACCCGCCGGTGGGTCCGGCCGCGTGATGGGATCGATCACGATTCTCGGTGCGCGCATCCGTACGCTCGATGCAGACCGGCCGTGGGCGAGCGCGGTGGCGATCCGCGACGGCGTGATCGTCGCGGTCGGCGACGATCACGAGGTGCGCAGCGCCAACGGATCGGGCGCGGAGCTGATCGATGGCGGCGGCCTGGCGGTGGTGCCGGGGCTGACCGACAGCCACATGCATCCGTTCATGGGGGCACTGGAGACACGCGGGGCCGACCTGGCCGGCGCTGCCACCGTGGACGAGGTGCGCGAGCGGCTGGCGGCCGAGCGGCGCCACTGCGGCGAGCGTGAGTGGGTGACCGGCTTCTCGCTCGAGTACCGGGTGTTCGACGGGATCGAGGCCAGCGGAGAGCTGTTCGAGGAGGCGGTCGGCGGCAACCCGGCGCTGCTCACGTTCTTCGATTTTCACACCGCCCTGGCGACGCCGCCGGCGCTGGCGGCGGCCGGGATCACGGGAGCGCGCAGCTTTGACGACGCATCCGAGATCGTCTGCCGCCCGGACGGCCGGCCGACGGGCGAGCTGCGCGAGGAGGCGATCAGCCTGGTGGTGGAGGCGATGCCGGTGCCCGGCGACGAGCAGCGTCTGGCCTACATCGCGGAGGCGTTGGCGACCATGAACCGGGTCGGTCTGACGGCGTCGCACATGATGGACGGCACGCTGGCCACCCCCGACGACTGCCGCGCGCTGGAGGCGTCCGGCCGGCTGACGCTACGGCAGGTGGTGCCGTTCACGGTGCAGCCGACGATGAGCGACGACGAGATCGGCGCGGCGATGGCGGCCGGCGCGCAGTCCGGGCGGCTGTGGCGGTCGGGCTGGGCGAAGTTCTTCATCGACGGCGTTGTCGAGTCGGGCACCGCGTGGCTGGAAGAGCCTGACACAGAGGGACGCGGCACCGAGCCGAACTGGCCGGATCCGGAGCGCTACGCCGCGGTGATCGCGCGCTTCGCCGAGGCCGGAATGCCGTCGATCACGCACGCCATCGGCGACCGCAGCGTGCGCTGCGCCCTGGACGCCTACCGGCGGGCGGGGCCGGTGGTACGTGGGCCGCACCGGGTCGAGCACATCGAGACGCTGCAGGACGACCAGCTGCCGCGGTTCGCACCGGAGCGCGTGGTGGCGTCGCAACAGGTCAGCCACCTACAGTGGATGACCCCGGACATGCGCGATCCGTGGAGCAGGTCGCTGGGGCCGGAGCGCGCCGGCCGCGGCTTCCGTACGGCCGAGCTGCGACGTTCGGGCGCGGTGCTGGCGCTCGGTTCCGACTGGCCGGTGGCGGGCTTCGACCCGCGCGAGTGCATGGCCTGGGCGCGGCTGCGGCGGCGACCGGGCAACCGCGACGCTGGCTGCTACGGCGAGCACCAGCGGCTGTCGGCGTTGGAGGCGCTCGAGGGCTACACGACCCAGGCGGCGCTGGCGGTCAACGACACGGCGGTCGCCGGCCGGATCATGCCCGGCCACCGCGGCGACCTGACGGCGTTCGCAGCCGACCCGGTCGACTGTGACGCCGACGATCTGGTCGACCTGCCGGTGCTGCTGACGGTGGTCGACGGCCGCCCCGTGTTCCGCGCCTGACCGCGGCCGGGCGGCATCCACGGCCGCGTCACGACATGCAACGATGCTGTGTCGAATTCCTGTCGGGGACCTAATCGGGCTCTGAGGACTGTTGGAGGCCGAAGTGGCTGTTCCCCACAGATCGTGGTCACGGCGGCTGTGACACCTGTGGAGATCGTGTGCCGGAGTGTCAACGCACGCCGAGTCTGCCTCAGAGGCCTGAAGTGAGCGACGAGTTGAGCGATCAGCGCTCGAGCGTGACCGGGTTCGAAAGCGTTCCCACCCCGCCCACCGTGACGTCGACGACGTCGCCCTCCTGCAGGTAGACCGGCGGCACCCGCGAGTCGCCGACCCCCGCCGGCGTGCCGGTGACCAGCACGTCCCCGGCCTGCAGCGCCATCCCCCGCGACAGGTACACGATCAGCTCCACCACCGAGAAGATCAGGTTGCGCGTGTTCGACGACTGCCGCTGCTCGCCGTTCACCTTCGTCGAGACGTCGATATCGGCCAGGTCGACGCCCTCGGCCGATGCCACACACGGCCCCATCGGCCCGAACGTATCGAAGCTCTTGCCCAGCGTGAACTGGCGCAGCGGCGTCTCCAGCTGCGCCCGCCGCCCGGACACGTCGTGGAAGGCCGTGATCCCGCCCACCGCCGCCCGCGCCGTGGCGTCGTCGGCCCTGTAGACGTCGCGCCCCAGCACCACCGCCACCTCTCCCTCGTAGTCCGGCCGCGTCTCTTCGCGCGGCACCACGATCGCCTGGCGGTGCCCGATCAGGCATGTTGTCCACTTGGCGAACACCACCGGCACGTCCGGGATCTCGAGCTCCGCCTCCTCCGCATGGTCGCGGTAGTTGAGGCCGATCGCCAGTAGCTTCACCGGCTCGGTCGGGTGCAGCAGCCGCACGTCTTCGATCGGATGCGCCAGCCCGGAGGCGTCGGCGATCGTCCGCCACCCCTCCTCGCTGGGCACGAACCCGCGCGGCCCGGCCGGCCCCGCGTCGAAGATCACCTCGCCGTCCAGCCGCCCCAGCTTGACGTCGCCGGACGGGTCCAGGAACCGCACGGCCCTCATCGTCCCTGCTCCGTCCGCAGCACCTTGAGCGCGTTGATCGCCCGCGGGATGCCGGCGTAGGGCGCCGTCTGCAGGATCGTCTCCTCGATCTCCTGCCACGGCACGTCGATCGCCCGCAGCGCCCGGATGTGCGCGGCCACCTGCGGATCCGAGCTGCCGATCGCCGTCAGCACCGCCACGATGATCAGCTCCCGCTCGCGCGCCGTCAGCCCGTCGCGTGTGTGCACCTCGCCGAACACCCAGTCCACCAGCCAGTCGCCCATCGGGCTGCCCATCCGCTCGATGAAGGCGTCGCCGCCGGGCTCGTCGCCCAGCTCCTTCAGCCGCGCCAGGCCGCGCTCGTGCCGCATCGCGCTGTCCATTCCGTCCTCCTGCTCGGTCACCGCCCAACCATATCCAGCACGCGCCGGCCACGCCGCGCTGGACGGACGGCCGACCCATGCGACACGATGAGTGCATGGTCAACAGCTTCATACTCGTCCGCCACGCCGAGACCCCCTACAGCGCCCAGGGCCGCATGAACCCCGACTCGACCGTCGAGGTGGGCCTGACCGCCCCCGGTGAGCGCGCCGCCCGCGGCCTCGGCCGCGACCTCGCCGGCGAGCGGATCGACGCGCTTGTGGTCGCGCCGTCCCTGCGCACGCGCCTCACCGCCGCGGCGATCGTGGCCGACCGCGACGTCTCCACCCACGTCGTCGACCAGCTGGCCGAGATCGGCGTCGGCCCGTACGAGGACGGCCCGGTCTCCGCCTACACGACCTGGCTTCGCAACAACCCGCTGACCGCCGCACCGCCCGGCGGCGAGAGCGCGCTGGACGCGACCACCCGCTTCCTGGCCGGATGGCGCCGGGTGCTGAGGCTGCCGGAACCGGTCGTGCTGGTGGTCAGCCACAACCTGCCATTGCGGATGCTCATGAACGCGGCCGCGGGCGCCGACCCGCTGACCGGCCCGCTGCAGCGCATCCCCAACGTCACCCGCCACGACCTCACCCGCGACCAGGTCGAAACCGGCGTCGCCGCCCTGCGCCGCTGGCGGGACGAGCTCGCCCCGAAGCAGGGATAGACTCGGTCAGGTAACCGCGTCCACCAGGCCGGGAGCCGGGCTTGCCCTTCAGCAGCAAACCGCATATTGTATCCAATCGTGTCTGAGCGACGGGTTCGGGTGCTGGTCGAGGGGTCTCCCAGCTGGGGCCGACTGGACGGCGGCAGCGTCGTCCTCGACTCCGGCGAGCGCCTGGATGAGCCGACCGCGCACTTCCTGGCACCGGTCGAACCGACCAAGATCATCGCCACGCACCTCACCTACCGCAGCCGAGTCGAGGAGTACGCCGCGCGCACGCCGCCCGAGCCCTCCTACTTCATGAAGCCGCCGACCACCCTGAACGGCCACCGCGGCCAGCTGCGCCGTCCGCGCGGCGCCCGCTTCCTCAACTACGAGGGCGAGGTGGCCGTCGTGATCGGCCGCGCCATGCACGGCGTGGCCGAGGCAGACGCGCTCGGCCACGTCGCCGCCTACGCCTGCGCAAACGACGTCGGCCTGCACGACTTCCGCCACGCCGATCGCGGCTCGATGCTGCGCGTCAAGGGCCAGGACGGCTTCTGCCCGATCGGCCCCGAGCTGGTGCCCGCCGACCAGTTCGACCCCACCGACTTCGAGATCCGCACCTACCTCAACGGCGAGGTCGCACAGCAGGGCTCAGCCGGCGACCTGATCTGGCCCATCTCCTACCTGCTGGCCGACCTCTGCCGGGTGATCACGCTCGAGCCCGGCGACGTCGTGCTGTCGGGCACCCCCGCCCACTCGCGGCCGATGGAGCCGGGCGACGTGGTCGAGGTCGAGGTGACCGGCCTCGGCCGGCTCTCGAACACCGTGGTCGACTGGGACGTCGACCTGTCCGGGCCGGGCGACCAGCTGCAGGTCTCGGCCAACACGCTGCACGTCGCTCTGGCCATGCCCGAGGACGAGGCGGAGCGAGCCGTACAGGAGGGGATGACGCGACCATGATCGAGATCCGCCGCATCGATCACGTGGCGCTGCGGGTCGCCGACCTGGACGAGGCCGAGCACCGCTGGGCGATCCAGTTCGGCCTGACCGAGGTGGAGCGAGTCGGCCACCACGCCTTCCTGCGCTGCGCCTACGAGCCCTACTCGCTGCAGCTGGTCGGCGCCGGCGCTCCAGGCCACGACCACACCGGTTGGGAGCTTCGCCGCAGCTGCACGTTGGAGCACGCGGCCGCCCAGCTCGACCACCATGGCGTCGACTACGAGCATCACGACGGTGCCCTCCACTTCGCCGACCCCGACGGCTACGGCATCGAGCTGATGCCGTTCCGCGAGGAGGACGCCCGCCGGCCGCCCGTGGCCCGCTCGACCGAGACGCTGCCGGGCCTGCACCCGCGCAAGCTCGGCCACGTGAACGTCCTCACCACCGACCTCGACCGCGCCACCGGCTTCTACACCGAGGTGCTCGGCATGCGCATCTCCGACCGCCTGCTGGGTGCCGGCAACTGGCTCTCGATCAACTCCGACCACCACTCGATGGCGCTGGTGCAGCACGACTTCGCACACTTCCACCACTTCGCGTTCGAATACGTCGACTGGGGCGAACTGCGGGTGGTGTTCGACCACCTCGGCCAGCACGGCCGCTGGCTGGTCTGGGGCCCGCTGCGCCACGCCCTGGCCCAGAACCTGTGCGGCTACGTACGCATCCCCGACGAGCAGCTGATCGTCGAGTGCTACTGCGACATGGAGCAGCTCGAGCCCGATCACGAGCCGCGCGACTGG